>CAZBTA010000313.1:0-5254 GCA_964494515.1 uncultured Bryobacter sp. | reverse complement strand
CGCATCCGCGCCGAGCGCTACAACGCCGAGACCCAGTCGATCACCGAGTGTGATTGCTCCTCGAATGGTTGCGACACTTCTCAGGGCGGCACCGCGCCCGACTTCATCTACGTCGATCTCGCCAACGGTTACCCCGTCACTCTGCGCATCCCTCTCATGGCGCAAGACCCCATCATTCTTCGTCCGGGCGTACGCTTGCCCTTCGGAGGCACCTAGATGCGCAACCGTCAAAAAGGCGCCGCCGCCATCGAATTTCTTGTCGTGGGCATGACACTCGTCGTGCCTCTCTGCCTGTGTCTGTTCTTCACCGCGCAGATCCTCTGGACTTGGCACAGCGCCGCCGAGCTCACCCGCATGGGCGCTCGTTACGCTGCCACTCACTGCTATCAGGCTGGCTCCAACGTCCGCACGTTCATGCAGACCAATGCCCCCGCCATGCCCAATCGCGATCTCTTCGTCGGTGGCGCCGCCGAGTTTGTTATCACCTATTACGGCCGCTCAAACGAGTCCACCGAGCTTGCCGAGTTCACCTGTGAAAACCAGTGCAGCCTCGGCTGCATCCCGGACGTCGTCAAAGTTCAGATCACCAATTTTGAGTACCGGAACTTCCTCAACTACTGGGGAATCCCGCCCATCCCGCTCCCCGATTTCCAAACTACCGTCGCCATGGAAGGGGCCGGCTGTGACCCCGATACCGGAGTCTGCAACCCCTAAAGGAACCCTATGTCCATCTCACTCCTAGTCGCCTCCAGTGATGAAGCCTTCCGCGAAAGCGTCAAGGAAAACCTCGCCAGTCTCTCCGGCGCTCGCGCCGTCGCCGAGTATTCCGAGGTCTCCGCCAATCTCTACATCCGCATTCTGCAGGACGCCGAACGCCATCCCGATGCCGCTCTCGTCATCGATCTATCCAACGATACCGATGCCTCCCTCCGCTGCCTCGAGAAGATCAAGCAGGCCATCCCCGACCTCTACGTCATCGCCACGCATCTCCACACCGACGGCGAAACGGTGCTCGCCGCTCTGCGTGCCGGCGCTAACGATTACCTGATCTATCCCTTCAAACGTCTCGATTTCCGTGAGGCGATGTCGCGGCTCGAGCGCGCACCCCGCCGCGACATCTCCGGTGGCAGCCGCCTTGGCAAGATCTACGCTTTCCTCGGCGTCAAGGGCGGCGTCGGCACCACCACCCTCGCCACCAACTTCGCCGGTGTCCTCGCCCAGCGCAAGCAGCAAACCGTGTTGCTCGATCTCGACTGGATCGCCAACGACGCCTGCATGCAGCTCGGTCTCAACCCCCAGTACACGCTGGCCGAAGTCGGCGAAAATCTCGACCGCATGGATCAATCTCTCTTTGAAGGCTTCGTTACGCGCGATGCCCTTGGCTTCTACGTCGTCGGCCCGCCTGACGCTCTCGAACACTCGGTCTACTTCACTGAGGCGATGTTCCGCGACTTCTCCACGTTCCTCGTCGAGAAGTACGAATCAATCGTCGTCGATTGTGGCCGCATGATCGTCGACGAAACCGTGCTCGCCGCCCTCCAGACCGCCGGCACCATCTTCGTCGTCACCACGCAAGAGTTTCCCGCCCTGCGCAACGCCCAGCGCTACATCGGCTTTCTCACGCGCATGGGATTCACGCAGGATCAGATCAAGGTCGTCGTCAATCAGTACCGCAAGAAAGGCTCCACCGATATCGCCTCGCTCCAGCAGGTGCAGCAGACGCTCAACCAAAACGTCTTCTACGGCATCCCCCCTTCGCCCGCCGTGCTGCAGTCAATCAACAAGGGCCGCCCATTCGTCGCCAATCGCGAAGCCGCCGGTGACCTCGACAAGGTCTTCCGCGCCTTTGTCACCAAGGCCACCAGCGCCAACAGTGCCGGCGTGATCGATCCTGGTACATCGATCGGAAAGATTGCCTAACCCATGGGAACCCGCCCCATCCCTCGTCCCGCTGCTCGCCCCACCGCCGGGGTCGATCGCTGGAATCAGATTCGCACCCAGCTCCACGGCAAGCTCGTCAGCGCGCTCACGCCCGAACAGTTGAAGAATCTGTCCAAAGAGGGCGTGCGCGATCAGATCGCCACCGTTACCGATCGCTTCGTGCACGAGTCGGGCCTGCCCATGACCACCGCCGAGAAAGATCGCCTCATCGAGGAAGTCCTCGACGAAGTCTTCGGCCTTGGCCCTCTCGAGCCCCTGATGAACGACCCCACCGTCTCCGACATCATGGTCAACGGCTTCGATAGCGTCTACGCCGAACGTGCTGGCCAGCTTGTCGAAACCGGGGTTCGCTTCAAGGATCAAAACCACGTCCGCATGACGATCGATCGCATCGTCTCCAACATCGGCCGCCGCATTGACGACAGCTCGCCCATCGTCGATGCCCGCCTGCCCGATGGCTCGCGTGTCTGCGCCGTCATTCCGCCGCTTTCGCTCATCGGCCCCGTCATGAGCATCCGTCGCTTCGGCAAGAAGCTGCTCGAGCCATCTGACCTGCTCAAGAATCAAACGCTCACGCCTGGCATGCTTCAGTTCCTCGAGGCCTGCGTCAAGGCCCGCCTCAACGTCATCATCAGTGGCGGTTCGGGCTCGGGCAAGACGACGCTGCTCAACAATCTCTCGCGCTACATCCCCGACGAAGAGCGCATCGTCACCATCGAAGACGTTGCTGAGCTCCAGATCCAGCAGGAACACATCGTCCGCCTCGAAAGCCGCCCCACCAACATCGAAGGCGCCGGCGGCATCGGCCAGCGCGAGCTCGTCATCAACGCCCTCCGCATGCGTCCCGATCGCATCATCATCGGTGAGTGCCGGGGCGGGGAAGCGCTCGACATGCTGCAGGCCATGAACACCGGCCATGATGGCTCGATGACCACCTGCCACGCCAACACCGCTCGCGACGCCTTCTCGCGCCTCGAGACGATGGTCATGATGGCCAGCTCCGCCATCCCCGATCGCGTCATCCGCCAGATGCTCTCAAGCGCCGTCCAGATCGTCATTCAGGTGCTGCGCCTCATCGATGGCTCGCGCAAGATCCTCTCCATCAGCGAGGTCACCGGCGTCGACGAAGACTTCGTCAATCTCGAAGACATCTTCGTCTTCGATCGCGAAGGCGTCGATGCCCGCGGCAAGGCCATCGGCAAGTTCCGCGCCACCGGCTATCGCCCGGAATGTCTCGATCGGCTGCGCGCCTATGGCCAGCACATCGATGACGCGATCTTCAATGAAGTCGTCTACGTGGGAGATCCCGTCTGATGTTCCTCTTCGTCGCCTTCCTCATCTTCAGCGCGGCCCTGTTCGGTGCGGCTTACTACGCCTTCGTGCTGCCGCAGCGCGCCGAGAATCAGGCGCTCGTTGGCCGTCTCCGCGAGATCCGCGCGCGCTCCGGCACACCCCGCGTCCGCGGCGGCGCCGACCTCCTCCAGCAGCAGGAGGGCCTCAACGTCGTCGGTCGCTTCTTCGCCTGGATCGGCTTGCAACGTCGCCTGCAAAAGAACATCACGCAGGCCGACCTCACCTACAAGGCCGGCAACGTCCTCGCCCTTTGCTTCATCCTCTTCGTGGTGGCCTACGCCTTCCTCGGCCTCATCGGCATCCCCATAGTTCTCGTCAACATCACCATCGCCGCGCTGATCGCTTATCTGCCCGTGGCGTTCATCAGCTTCCAGCGTGGCCGGCGCCTCTCAAAGTTCGAGCACCAACTGCCCGATGCCATCAATCTCTTCAATCGCTCGATGAAGGCCGGCCACAACATCCAGAGCGGCCTGGCCACCATCGCTGAAGAAAGCCTCGACCCCGTCCGCAAGGAGTTCAAGAAGGTCCTCGAAGAACTCGCCCTCGGCTCCACCACCGAGACCGCGCTCCACAATCTCGGCGAACGCGTCCCCATCATCGATCTCAAGTTCTTCATCACCGGCCTCATCCTCCAACGTCAAACCGGCGCCAACATGGTCGAAGTCCTCGAGAACCTCGCCGTCCTCATCCGCGAGCGCCTCAACCTCAACGAAAAGCTCAAAGCTGGCACCGCCCAGCAACGCTTCTCGGCCGCCATCTTTTGCTCGGTGCCCATCTTCATGGGCGCTATCTACGCCTTCCTCAAACCCGAGTATTTCCGCCTCCTGCTTGAGGACGAAACCGGCAACATGATCCTCACCTACGCCATCATCTCCGAGTTGATCGGCATCCTGATCCTGCGTAAACTGTCGAGTCCAAAGTTCTAGCCATGCTCACTCTCCTTTACTTCCTGGCCTTTGCGATCACGCTCAGCGCGCTGGTCTGGAGCGGCATCGAGCTGTTCCGTCCCAAGGAGGATCCGCTCGCCGATCGCCTGGATGAACTGCAGAAAGTCGGCGGCGTCCCCACCACGCAGCGCGGCCCCAAGCGTCGCCTCGGCGGCGGCTTCTGGGAAAGCATCCTCTACTTCGTCAGCGCCCTTGGCGGCGAAGACTATCTCCGCGACATCGAGAAATCGCTGCGCGAAGCCGGCATCCGTCGCCGCGAAGCCACGGCCATGTATGTCCTCTTCAACGTGCTCGTGCTGCTGGCCCTCGCTGCAGGCGCGCTTTACCTCCAGCGCGACGGCACGCTCACCGACAAGCTCATCGGCCTCATCGCCCCCTTGCTGCTCGGCTACCTCTTGCCACGTCAGGTCCTCTATCGCCTCGTCGCCCGCTACAAGCGCAAGCTGCAGGAAGCCCTGCCCGACACCATCGACCTCCTCGGCATCGTCCTCGGCACGGGCCTTGCGCTCGATCAGGCCATGATCCGCGTCAGCGAGGAGATGCAGTACATTTACCCGGAGCTCGCCAACGAGTTCTACACCGTCGTCATGCAGGTCAAAGCCGGTCAGGAACGCAGCCGCGCCTTCAACGCCCTCGTCCGCCGCACCGGCATCGACGACATCAAGAGCCTCGCCGCCATGATCATCCAGAGCGAACGCTTCGGCACCAGCTTGTCCAAAGCCATGAAGGTCTACGCCGACGAGCTCCGCATGCGTCGTCGTCTCCGCGCCGAATCCGCCATCGCCAAGGCCGGCATCAAGATGCTCTTCCCGATCATCCTCTTCATCTTCCCCGTGCTCTTTGCAATTACTCTCGGCCCTGCTATGATCAGCGTTCTAAGAGGCCTGTCCGGCGGTATTGGTCAGCCCCGTTAACTCGGTCAGGAGGGATAAGATGCCCCTTCTCCTCTTCCTGCTCATGGCGCTAAGTGCCATGGGCCAAACCCAGCAGCCACCCTTCGTCTTCTATGGCGG
>CAZBTA010000312.1:0-5332 GCA_964494515.1 uncultured Bryobacter sp. | reverse complement strand
TGAACGACAAGGCCCACATCCCCGTCTCCCTGCCCGTCATGGAAATCCGCAAGTCTGGCAAGTCGGCCTGGCAAATCGCCGCCCAGGTTCTGACAAACGAACCCTTCTGCCGCTACTTCCTCGACCGCCCGGAAACTCCCGAGCGCGACGAGATCTCCCAGGCCAAATGGGACGAGTTCAACGCCTGGGAAGCCAAACAGAAGGCCGCCGCAGCTTAGTCAACCAAACGAACCCAATCCCGCGGGATTAACGATCTTCGACAATTGAATACACCGGCAGGCCGGGGGAGACTCACCACCACCCCGCAAAGTCAGCCCCTCACATGTCACCCGTAGTGTGTCCAGCTATAGCTTCCGCACCATCGCGTCGATCCTCCGCCGCCCCTCGCCGCGCGGGTTCGCCGCTGCGTTGATCGCTTCGCGGATCGGGCCAAACCGCTCCACCAGCTCCTGATCCGATTTCGGGAACAAACCCCGATAGTAGATCGGGCTCCCCTTCACCTTCGCCCACGCCGCCGTCGCGGCCTCGCGATCCCCGCTGCCCAGCGCCTGTACAATCGCCGCCTTCGCCAGCCCTTCCATAAACCAGACATCGAGCAACGTAAACTCGCCCGGCTTCTCTCCCGTCGTCCGCTCATCGGTTGTAAACACCGCCTGCTTCTGCCCAAACGAGAACACCGCCGCCCCCATGCCCCGCAGCGTCGTCAGGTTCGACTCATATGCCATCGCCGCTCCCGTATGCGCGCCGCCCGAGGTCACCCACGTCGACGCCGACACGCCCGCCAGGCTCTCCGTGTCCACCGCCTCAAAGAACGACCTGGATACCGACGACGGCCCCTGCGCCCATACCGACGTGCCCACTATTACCACCGCTGCCCCCTGCACCAGCTTCTTGAGCGCTGCCAAATTCCCCAGCAGTGGCGCCGCATCATAGTAAGTCGCCTCTACCGGCAGTTGATGCTCGGCGATCAGCTTCTCAAGACAAAGCAGGATCCCCGCCCCCGCCCGGTAAGAGTCTCGCCGTTGCGTATACGGGCTCGGCGCCGCGCTAATCAGCCGGATCTCCTTCTTCGCCCCCTGCCCCATCAGCGCCAGTGGCCACCCCATCATCGTCCGTCGCAGCATCTCCCCAGCATAATCCTGCGATAACCTGACACCAATGAGTCTCGATACCACTGCCATGGATTCCGGGCTGTCATCCCTGGAGTCCAGGACGGCTTCGATCGCGAAAGCCTCACCCACCCGACTCTCAAACGACATCCCCGCGGCCTCTCTCCCCGCCCCCCAAACCCAGCTCGACGCCCTGGTCACCGCACTTACGTCTGTGACCATCCACCAGCGCATCTTTCTTACTCTCTCCGAAGCCGCCGATTACTCGGGCCTGCCCAGCGGCTTCCTCAAGCAACTGATCAACGACGGCCGCCTCCGCGCCCTCAAGACCGGCGCCGGCTGGCGCATCCCCCGCCTTGCCCTCGAAGAGCTCGCCCGCTAATGCCCCTGCTGCGCCGCCATTTCCTCGCGCAAATCGCGGCGCTCGCGCCTTCGGCTCCCCGGCCCAATATCCTCTTCGCCATCGCTGACGATCAGTCCTGGTCCGGGGCCTTCGCCACTCGCAACAACGTCCTCCATCTGCCCGCCGCCGACAGGGTTGCCCGCGAAGGTCTGCGCTTCACCAACTCCTTTTGCGCCTCGCCCAGTTGCACGCCCTCACGCAGCGCCATCCTCACCGGGCGCCAGATCTGGCAGGTCGAACAGGCCGGCCTCCTCTACGGCGCCATGCCCCCGCGCTATCCCGTCTTCACTCACTTGCTCGAAGACGCGGGCTACGCCGTCGGCAACACCGCCAAAACCTGGGCTCCCGGCAACTGGTCCTATCTCGGTCAATCCCGTCCCCCCGCCGGCCGCTCCTTCAACGATCGCAAGCTCACCCCTCCTGTCCCCGGCCTCGACTCGCGCGACTACGCCGCCAACTTTGCCGACTTCCTCGCCACCCGCCAGCCCGGTCAGCCCTTCTTCTTCTGGTACGGCGGCACCGAGCCCCACCGCGCCTACACCAAAGGCTATGGCGCCTCCCTCGGCAAGCGCATCACCGATATCGATGTCCCGCCCTTCTGGCCCGACAGTGAGGAGGTTCGCCACGACATCCTCGATTACTGCGCCGAGACGGAGTGGTTCGATACCCAGCTGGGCCGCATGCTCACTCTGCTCGAGCAGCGCAACGAGCTCGACAACACGCTCGTCATCGTCACCAGCGATAACGGCATGCCTTTCCCCCGCGCCAAGGTCAACCTCTACGATTGGGGCACCCACATGCCCCTCGCCATGCGCTGGCCCAAGTCGCTCCCCCAGGGCCGCACCGTCCAGAGCTTCGTCCATCACATGGATCTCGCCCCCACCATTCTTGAGGCAGCCGGCATCTCGCCCCCCTCCTCCATGACCGGGCGCAGCCTGCTGCCTCTCGCCAAAGCCGATGATCCCTCACGTGACCACGTCATCACCGGCTTCGAACGCCATACGATGTGCCGCCCCAATGGCGCCACCTATCCCATGCGCGCCATCCGCACCGCCACCCATCTCTACATCCGCAACTTCACCCCCTCCCGCTGGCCCACCGGTGGCGAGTTCCTCTCCTCCAATCGCACGCCCCACGGCGATGTCGACGCCGGCCCTACGCCAGACTTCATGCTCGCCAACCGCCAGCGCTTCCCGCGGCAGTTCAACCTCTGCTTCGGCCGCCGCCCTGCCGAAGAGCTCTACGACCTCCGCTCCGATCCCTGGCAGACCCGCAATCTCGCCCCAGCCCGCACGCCCCTCCGCGCCCAGCTCGAGGCCTACCTCAAGTCCACCGGCGACCCTCGCATCTTGGGGCAAGATCCATGGCAGGCTTACCCCTATCACCAGACCAGCGGTTACGGAGCCAGCTTCAACTCCACCCTTCCCACAGCCGAAAGGGATGCCGCGCGCAACCTGCCACGCCACAAGCCGGAATAAGCCTAGCTCCCCACCGCCACCGCTGCCGCGTACGATGCCACCGATTCGATCCGGCTGAACATCATGCTGAAACTCGGCGCCAGATTCGGCATCACTGCCCCACAGGCCACCGCAACAAAGCCCACCAACAGGGCATACTCCACAAAGTCCTGCCCCCGCGTATCACGCGCCAGCCTTGCGATCCATCGCTTCATAAATCTGTACTCCTTTGGAGAGAGCGTAGTCGCCGCGCATACTCCGTACGATGGGCCGAGCTACTTAGTACGTCCTGCCCCCTGCAAAACCGTCGGTACTGGTTATAGAATCGGTCCAACCATGACCCGTCGCCATGCCCTCGCCGGCCTCGCCGCCGTTCCCCTTGCCAGCGCCGCCCCGCGCGTGTTGAAGAATATGGGCTCTGCCGGCCCTGGCCTCACTGCTCGCATCAAGGCGATGGGCAAGGATTGGGACATCATCGAGTACTGCCATTCGATGGGCCTCGGCGCCGCACACACCAACTTCACGCCCGACCTCGACCCCGCCAACATCGCGAAGATCCGCTCGCAGTTGAACAAGTACGACATGCGTGCCACCCTGCTGGTCCGCACCCCGCGCACCGATGCCGACCTGCCCAAATACGAAGCCGCCGTCAAAGCCGCCTCCGAGATGGATGGCCGCGTCGTCTGCGTGCATGACCCCTTCTCCGGCCGCCGCTACGAACAGTTCAAAGACGCCGCCGAGTTCCACCAGTTCGACCAGATGTGCAAGGCCGCTGTCCGCCGGGCCGAGCCGATCCTGCGCAAGTACAAGATGCGCCTCGCCATTGAGAACCACAAGGGCTGGCGCAGCGACGAGCTCGTGGCTTGGGTCCGCTCCACCCAGAGCGAGTACATCGGCGTCTGCCTTGACCTCGTCAACAACGTCTCCCTCATCGAGACCCCCCAGCAGACCATCGACACGCTTGCCCCCTATACGATCTTCGTCAGCTTCAAGGACATCGGCGTCGACTTCTACGAAGACGGCATCCTGCTCTCCGAGGTCCCGTTCGGCGAGGGCTACCTCGACCTCAAAGGCATTGTGGAGCGCTTCCAGAAGCAGGACCCCAAAATGCTCTTCCAGCTTGAAATGCTCACCCGCGACCCCCTCAAGGTGCCGATTTTCACCGACCAATACTGGAAGGTCTACGACGATCGCAGCCCCGCCCCTGCCCGCGATCTCGCCATGCTCGTCCACTGGATCCGCAACCATCCGCCGAAGAAGCCCCTGCCCCGCACCAGCGGTCTCACCCCTGCCGAACAGCTGGCTCTCGAGGACAAGCTCAACCAGCAGTGCATCGACTATGCCCGGGCCAACCTTCCCAGCCTCTTCTAGCATCCCGTTCGTCCCAGAGCTTTTATCATGCGATTGATGCTCTGGGATAACGTCCGATTCTCTGTCCGCTCCCTCGCCGCCAACCCCGGCTTCTCCCTTGCCGCCATCCTCGCTCTTGGCATCGGCATTGGCCTCAACGCCACCATGTTCAGCGTCGTCGATGGCATCCTGCTCAAGCCCCTGCCCTTCAACGAGCCTGACCGTATCGTCCAGGTCCGCGAGCGCTTCACCAAGCGCGGCGGTGAGCCCATCCCGATCACGCCCGGCAACTTCTACGACTACCGCCAACAGTCGCAGACCGCCGACATGGTCGCCTTCCGCTCGAGCCCCGTTTCCCTGCTCGTGCCCGGCTCCGACCCCGAGCGCTACTTCTCCGTGCAGGTCGCCGAGAACTGGTTCCGCTTCTTCGGCATCCCCATTCTGCGGGGCCGCGACTTCTCGGCTGACGATTACCGCCCCGGCAATGACCAGGCCATCATCATCTCCCACGGCCTCTGGACAGACCGCTTCGCCGCCGCCACTGACATCATCGGTCGTCAGGTCAACCTGAACGGCCGCCCCCGCGTCATCGTCGGCGTGGCCGCCCCGGGATTTGAGTATCCCGGCAAGGCCAAGCTCTGGTCGCCGCTGGTGCTCGAAGGTCAGGAGCGAACCCGTCGCGACCTCCACAACCTGGTCGCCCTCGGCCGCCTCAAGCCCGGCGTCGCCATCGAGCAGGCCCGCACCGAGTTCACCTCGCTGCTCAACAACATGACGCAGCGCTTCCCCCAAGAGAACGCGGACAAGCTGAGCTCGATCACCTTTCTGGTCGAGGATTCGACCGGCCCCGTCCGCCCTGCCCTTGTCGCTCTATTGGGTGCGGTTGGCTTCGTTTTGGCTATTGCTTGCGCCAACGTCGCGAATCTCCTGCTGGCCCGCGGCGCTTCGCGCGCTCAGGAACTGGCCATCCGCGTCTCCCTTGGCGCGAGCCGCTGGCACTTGATCTCGCAGCT
>CAZBTA010000311.1:0-5347 GCA_964494515.1 uncultured Bryobacter sp. | reverse complement strand
CCGCTGTCCATGCCTTCGATGAGTAGGGATTCGAGGCGGGCTTCGGCGCATGCCTTTTGGTCGCGGCGAATGAGTTCGCTGACGTACTCCTCGCGGGTGGCGTAGGAGCCGCTTGCGACCTGTTCGTCGATGAAGGCGATTATGGATTCGGGCAGGTTGAGGTTCATTATTGCTTAGTGGAGATTGAGGCGATTTCGTTGATGGTTAGCTCGAGTTCGGCGTCGGTGGTGTAGAAGTGGGGGGCGATGCGGATGCCGGCGCCGGGGCGGTAGTCGACCAGGATGTCGCGGCGGAGGAGCTCGGCGGTGACTTCCTTTCCGTTTGGTACGTCGAAGATCACTACGCCGCCGCGTTGGTCGGGGTCCGTTATGCCGTTGAAGGTTAGGCCTTTGGCTTGCGCCAATTCGATCAAGTGTTGCGTCTGGCGTTGGCTCTTGGCCCTTATGGCCGGGACGCCGATTTCGCGGATGATTTCGTAGCCGGACATGGCCGCGTATAAGGCTGGGACGGCGGGGGTGCCGTTGAGGAGACGGGTGGCGTCCTCGGCAAACTCAATGGGGCCGGGGGTGAAGGCGAAGGGTTGCTTGTGGGCCATCCAACCGGTGGCGGCTGGTTCGAGCTTGCCCAGCAGATCGGGCCTGACGTACAACCAGGCGGCGCCGGGGCCGCCGCAGAGCCACTTGACGCTGCCGCCGGTGGCGAAGTCGACGTTGAGCTCACGCACGCTGAAGGGCACCGTGCCGCAGCTCTGATAACAATCGGCCATCACGAGAGCGCCGACGCGGTGGGCCTTTTCGATGATGGCGGCGAGGTTCTGCAGATAGCTTGAGCGGAAGGTGACGTGGCTGATCGAGACGAGCAATGTTTGCTCGTCGATGGCGTCGAGGAGTGGCTCGAGGGGAACCGAACGGCCGTCGGCTGAGGGGACTTCGATGACGCGCGCGCCGTAGCGGGGCCAGTGGTGAAAGATGTAGTGGTTGGAGGGGAAGTTGAGGCTCTCAGTGACGAGCTTGTTGCGGGAGCCCTGCCAATCGAGGGCGCTGAGGATGATCTGCTGGCAGATGGATACGTTCTGGTGCATGACGACCGAGCCGTGGGGAGCGTCGATGATGTCGGCAATGATGTTGCCAACGGTAACCGGCATGTCCCACCAGCCTTCCTGCCAAGCGCGGATGGAACGGTCGGTCCATTCATCGGCGAACTGGGTGAGGCGCTCGCGGGTACGGCGGGGCATGGCGCCGAGCGAGTGGCTGATCATGTGGGTGGTTTTGGCGAGAGTGGGAAATTCATCTCGCCACTTGAGCAGAGGATCCATGCATCTTTGATTTTCCTATGAGGCGGTAGATGGGAAAACTGACGGCGATGATGGCGACCAGCGTGAGCACCGGGAGGGAGGAGCCCTGAGCGAGCGCGGCGAGGAAGCCGCAGGTGCCGAGGATGAACAGCACGGGCGTGACGGGGTAGCCCCACATGCGATACGGACGGTCGAGAGCGGGAGCGGTGTGGCGGAGGCGCATGAGGCCAACGACGGCGATGGCGTAGTAGAGCCAGGCGGCGGTGATGGCGAGCTGGAGCACGAAGCCGAGGCTGGAACTCGCGACTATGTAGAAGGCGGTGGTGAGGGCCTGGGCGGCAATGGCGGCGACAGGCGTGCCGAGGCGGGGGTGGATGTAATCGAGGCCGGGCAGGAGGAGGCCGTCTTTGGCCTGGGCGTAATACATGCGCGAGGCGGCGATGGAGAGGCCGTTGACGGCGCCAATGATGGCGAGCAGGATGGTGGCGGCGAGGAGTTTGCCACCGAGGGGGCCGAGGACGCGGATGGCGACGTCGGCGCCGGGCTGGCTGCTTGCCTGGATCTGCGGGATGGTGAGCACGCGGAGGTAGGCGAGGTTGACCATGAGGTAGAGGGCGAGGACAAACAGGAAGCTGACGGCGAAGGTGCGCGGGAGGTCGCGGGCGGGGTGGCGCATTTCGCCCGCGACGAAGCCGGCGTAGGACCAGCCTTCATAGCAGAAGAAGCAGGTGGCGAGGGCGGCGGCGAAGGCCGAGATGGGGACATCGACCGGCGGGGAGGAGGGCGCGGCGGGAGCGAAGAAGGAGAGCGAGATGAGCAGGAGCAGGGCGGCGAGCTTGGCGAAGTTGGTGATGTTCTGCAGGATGACGGCCGCGCGCGTGCTGATCGCGCCGATGATGGCGACCGCGAAGACGAGGCCGAGGGCGAGGGGTGTTTTGAGCGCTGGGTCCACAGGGAAGAGCGCGCCGCAATAGCTGGCAAAGCCGGAGGCGATGTAAGCGGTGGCGCCGGAGAAGAGGGCGAACAGATGGACCCAGCCGCTCGAGAAGGCGACGGCGGGGCCGAAGGCCTGGCGCAGGTAGATGTAGATGCCGCCGGTGGCGGGGAGCATGGAAGAGAGCTCGGCGAAGGCCAAGGCGCCGCAGAAGACGAGGAAGCCGGAGACGCCCCAGGCGAGCATCATGAGCGAGGCGCTGGGGACGTTGCGCGAGAGGTCCTGGGGGGTGACGAAGATGCCCGCGCCGATGACGATGCCGACGACGATGCTGGCGGCATCGAGCCAGGAAAGATGCCGCTTGAGTTCATTGGCCATGGTGATATTCTCTACCCATGTCAAAGGGAAACACACAGATGATGCGCCGGCAAGTGCTGGCGGGAGGCGTGATGCTGGCCGGGAGCGCGATGCTCGAGGCACAGACAAGCGAGCCGTTGCGGATTGTCGTGATGCAGGGCTTTGACCCGGCGGAGATTGAGCAGATTACGAAGGCGGCGGTGGGGCGGAAGGTGGAGTTGATCCAGGTGCGCGGGCGTGAAGAGCTGCGCAAGGCGTTGCCGCAGGCGGAAGTTGTGTATGGGGGATTGTCGGCGGCGGATCTCGATTATGCGCCGAAGCTGCGGTGGATCCAGGCGGGTGGCGCGGGGATGGAGGGGTTTGACAAGAAGGTGCTGGCGACGCCGAATATCACGGTGACGAATATGGCGAGGGTGTTTGCGCCGGGGATCGCG
Organism: uncultured Bryobacter sp.; assembly: GCA_964494515.1. GTDB lineage: Bacteria > Acidobacteriota > Terriglobia > Bryobacterales > Bryobacteraceae > Bryobacter. Next base: position 2,328 of record CAZBTA010000311.1, on the reverse strand, counting down.
GAGACGGCGATGGGGCTGCTGTTGTGTATCTCGCGGGGGATCAGCACGTATTACATGCCGCAGTTTTACAAGCGGCAGTGGAAGGAAGTGGGGACGGTGAAGTCGCCGGACCATATCGAGCTGGCGGGGCGGACGATGGGGATTGTGGGGATGGGCGGGATTGGCAGCGAGATCGCGAAGAGGGCGCATTACGGGTTTGGCATGAAGGTGTGGGCGACGGATCCGAAGCCGATGCCGCGGCCGGATTTTGTGGAGGTGTTGCGGGAGCCGGCGTGGTTCCCGGAGATGGCCAAGCAGGTGGATGTGCTGGTGAGCGCGGCGCCGCATACGGCGAAGACGGAGGGGATGTTTAACGAGGCGATCTTCCGTTCGATGAAGAAGGGGGCGATCTTTATCGCGATGTCGAGGGGCAAGCTGTATGACGATATGGCGCTGGTGAAGGTGCTTAAGGAAGGGCATCTGCGGGGGGCGGGGCTCGATGTGTTTCCGGTGGAGCCGATCCCGCCGTCACACCCGATCTTTGATTGCCCGAATGTGGTGATGACGCCGCATACGTCGGGATGGGGCGTGGAACGGCAGGTGAGGCTGGTGGCGCACTTTGCGGAGAATGTGCGGCGCTATACGATTGGCGAACCTTTGCTGGCCGTGGTGGACAAAGTGGCCGGATACTAGGGGGAATGACAAAATTCGCGGCTGTCGATATCGGCAGCAACTCGATGCGCCTGCTGGTGGCGGAGGCCAGTGGGAATGGTGGGTTTGTGCCTCTGGCCGAGGACCGGCAGGTGACGCGGCTCGGCGAGAGCGTGTTTACCAAAGGGGCGCTGAGCGAGGAGGCGATTACGCTGGCCGAGGGCGTGCTGCGTCGATACCGGGCGACGATTGATGGGCTGGGTGGGGCGGTGACGCGGGCAGTGGCGACGAGCGCGACGCGTGATGCGAGCAATCGCGAAGACTTTATGCGGCGGGCGCAGGCGGCGCTGGGCGGAGCGATCGAGATCATCAGTGGGGTTGAAGAGGCGCGGCTGATCGGGCTGGGCGTGGACGCGGTATGGCCGCAGGGGAAGGCGCCGGTGCTGATCGTGGATGTGGGCGGGGGCAGCGCGGAGTTTGTCCTGATGCAGGGTGGGGCGATGGTGGAGGGGTATTCGCGACCGCTGGGGGCGGTGAGGCTGAAGGAAGTGTTTCTCGAGAAGGATCCGCCGAAGCGGGAGCAGATTCTGCGGCTGGAGGAGTTTATCAACGAGAAGCTGGAGCTGGTGGTGAGGAGGCTGGGGGAGCAGAAGTTTGCGCGGGCCATCGCAACATCGGCGAGCGCGGCGGCAATCGTGTGTGCGGTAAACGGGATTGACCGGGGCGAGAGGGCGAGGGCGAATCAGCAGCGGGCGACGGTGGGGCAGGTGCGCGAGTTGTACCGGACGCTGGTGGAGATGCCGATGGAGCGGCGGCGGAAGGTGGTGGGGATTGGGCCACGGCGGGCGGAGATTATTCTGGGCGGGGTGGCGGTGTTTCTCAGGACGATGGAGCGGTTTGGCATTGAGGAGCTGTATTACTCGAATGCGGGGGTGAGAGAGGGGATTGTGGCGGATCTGGCGTCGCGGGGGGACCGGGCGCACGCGGGGGCGATGGCGGCCGAGCAGCGGCTGGTGGTGGAGGCGCTGGCGCGGCGGTTTGGCGTGGGGATGGAACATGCGCGGACGACGGCAGCGGTGGGGCTGGAGTTGTTTGACCGGCTGCGGGGCTTGCATGGGTTAGACAACGGGTATGGGCGGCTGCTTGAGGCGGCGTGTTACCTGATGGACGTGGGGCATTATGTGAGCGACACGAGCCATCACAAGCATTCGCATTATCTGGTGCGGCATGCGGACTTGCCGGGGTTTACCGAGGATGAGAAGGAGCTGATTGCGCTGTTGTGCCGTTTTCACCGCAAGAGCATGCCGGCGGGACGGCATGGGGAAGTGGCGGGGCTTACGCCGGCGCGGCGGCGGGCGCTCGAGATGCTGGCGCCGATTGTGAGGGTGGCGGATGCGCTGGATCGGAGTCGGGATCAGCATGTGAGGCTGGTGGGGGTGGAGATTGGGGGCGAGGTGGTGAGGTTGCAGGTGGAGGCGAATGGGGGGCGGGATACGCGGCTCGAGGAGTGGGCGGTGGAGAGAGTGGGTGGGGCGTTTCGGGCGGTGTATGGGATGGGGTTGGTGGTGGGGAGGAGCGCAGTTCAAGGATTGTGATTTTGGCGGGTGATTGTTCTCGTGGTGGGGCGTTTGGTATATTTGTAGATGAACCGCCGCTGGGAGATCGTCTAACGGTAGGACAGCAGATTCTGACTCTGCT
>CAZBTA010000310.1:0-5350 GCA_964494515.1 uncultured Bryobacter sp. | reverse complement strand
CGGCCGAGCTGACGGAGCTGGCCAAGGCGATGGCGAGCTATGGTGGCGTGTACATTTCGCATATCCGCTCGGAGGCCGACAAGTTGCTCGAGGCGATTGATGAGGCCGCCGCAATTGGCCGCGAGGGCAATGTGCCGGTGGAGATCTATCACCTGAAGGCCGTGGGCCGCAACAACTGGAAGCTCGTCGACCCGGCGCTGGCCGCCATCGACAAGGCGCGGGTGAACGGCGTGGATGTGCAGGCGAACATGTATCCGTATGTGGCCTCGGGCACGGGTCTGACGGCGCTGCTGCCCGACTGGTCCGCCGCGGACGGCAAGCTGTATGCCAACCTCGACAACCCGGAGACGCGCAAGAAAATCATTGCCGACATGTTGCGCGACAACAAGGGGCGCGATGCGGATCTGGTGCAGCCGATCGGGTTGCGCAAGCCGGAGAACAAGAAGTACATCGGCATGCGGTTGAACAAGATCGCCGAGCAGATGAATCTGCCGTGGCCCGATGCGGCGATCGAGTTGCTACGCAGTGAGCGGCAGTCGATTTCGACGATTTACTACATCATCAACGAGACGAACATCGAGAAGCAGTTGCGCAAGCCGTGGATCAAGATCTCGACCGATTCCGGCGGCGTGAACCCGGCGGTGGCCAATGGCCCCACGCATCCGCGCACTTATGGCACGTATCCACGCGTGCTTGGGTTCTACTCGCGTGAGCTCAAGACGATCCCGCTTGAAGATGCCGTCTTCAAGATGACGGGGGCGGTGGCGACGCGCCTGTCGCTGCACAATCGTGGGCTGCTGCGGCCGGGCATGGCGGCGGATCTGGTGGTGTTTGATCCGGCGACAGTGAAGGACGAAGCAACCTTCGAGAAGCCGCATCAGCTCGCGACCGGCATCCGGCAGGTGGTGGTAAACGGCGTGGTGGTGGTGGATGAAGGCAAGCACACCGGCGCCAAGCCGGGTGTGATCCTGCGTGGCCCCGGCTATCGCAAGCCCTAGGCGAAGAGCCGGCTTGAGGCGGGCACGATCAGTTCGATGCTGGTGCCCTTGTCGAGGCTCGAGCGGATCAGCAGTTGTGCGCCAATGGAGGCGGCGCGCTCGCGCATGCCGGCGAGGCCCCAGTGGCCCGCCTTGCCAAGCACCAGTGTTTCGGCGTCAATGCCGCAGCCGTTGTCATCGATGCGCATGACAAAGCGGTCGCTCGCGTAATCGAGAGTCACTTCAATGCGGGTGGCGCGCGAATGGCGGATTGCGTTGGTGATTGCTTCGCGGCCCACGCGGTAGACCTCATCGCGCAGCAATGGATGCAGCGGGCGGGGCTCGCCGATGGCCTTTACGGCAAAGTCACAATCCCGGCCCAGACCCAACTCATCGCGAACGGCGCTGAGCACAGTGGCAAGGTCACCGGAATGAGCACGAGGCGTGCGCAGGCCGAGCACAGCGTCGCGGCCCTCGCGAATCACCTGGTCGAGCAGTTGCAGTACACGGTTGAGCGCCGGGCGGGCATTGGCATCGTCGGGCAGCTTCTGGGTGGCGGCATGCAACAGCATGGCAGAGCTCTGACAGCCTTGCAGCAACGTGTCATGCAACTCCTGGGCGATACGGGTACGCTCGGCGAGGCGTTCCTCAAAACGTACATTGAGCAATTGCGTCATGCGCAGCAGACGCAAGCGATAGTAAGCCACAATGGCGAGGACAAAGGCCATCACGCCCAACAGACGGAACCACCACGTCTGCCAGAACAGCGGCTCGATGTGAACGGCAACAGTGCTCTCGACCGAGTTCCAGACGCCATCCGGGTTGCTCGAGACGACACGAAAGCGATAGTCGCCAGGGGCAAGGTTGGTGTAAGCGGCTTCGCGTGAAGAGCTGGCCATGCTCCAGTCAGGATCAAAGGGATCGAGGCGATAGCGGTAGCGAATGCGATCTGGCACACGCAGGCCAAGCCCCGCGTACTCAAACACCACGCGCTTGCTGCCGGCCGGCAGCGTCACCCGGGGGCCGGGGGCGAACGCGGTACCGTCGGCCGATACATTCTGCACGTGAACAATCGCCTGTGAGCTCGAGTCGCCAAGCCCTTCCGGGTCAACGACGGCCAGCCCGGGATCGAGGGCAAACCAGATGCGTCTGGCGCCATCCACCACCACGGTGCGATGGCGTTTCACCCCGGCGGTGGCGCGCAAGCCATCGGCCTGCGTAAACTCGCGCAGGTTGTCGCCCAGCCGCACCAACCGCGTCGCCGTGGCCACCCAGAGCGATTCCTTGCGATCCTCGGCAATGCCCAATACCTCATCGGTGAACTGCGGACGGGCAACGAAGCGCTCAGACTCAAGCCGGGCAACGCCCTTGCTGGTGCCGGCCCACACGCGGTGGCGGGCGTCTTCAAACAACGTGTTGATGACATTCGAAGGCAAGCCGTCCTGTTGGCGGAAGGTGCGCCAGTTGCCGTTCTCAAGGCGACTCAACCCGGCGGGCGTGGCAAACCACATGGCGCCGGCGGAATCCTCATGGATGGCGTTCACAGTGTTCGATGCGAGGCCCTGGGGCGACTGGATCGATTCGACGCGACCGCCACGAATGCGCATCAGGCCCGCCGTGAGCGTGCCCGCCCACACGGTGCCATCACGCGCCTCGAGCACCGAATAGATCACCTGCGGGGTGCCGATCGTAGTGAGCTGTTTGCCAGTGAGTTTTGACAGGCCGCCGCGACGCCGGCCCAACCAAAGGCCATCACGCCCACCCGCGATGGAATAGATCACATCATCACCAAGGCCTGGCACCGCCACACGCACCGGGCGGCCGTCTTCCAGACGCCAAAGCCCGCCCGTGGCGGGTGCAAACCACACATTACCGCTGGCATCGACGTGGATCGGCCCGGCGCTTTCAGCGGGCAAACCTTCGGGGGTGGAGAAGCTGGCAAAGACGCTATCGCGCATCTGCCGCAAGCCCTGCGCTGTGCCAACCCAGAGGTTGCCCTCGCGATCTTCGAGCAGCGCGGTGATGGAATCCTGAGCAGCGTCATTGCGGTCGAGAAAGTCGACACGGCCGGAGGGATGAATGCGCACGAGGCCGTTCGAATTGGTGCCGACCCAGAGGTTGCCATTGTGATCGCTGGCGAGGGAAAGCACCTGTACGCCAGACAGCTCTCGCGGGCCGGGCTCGAGCTCACGGCCATTCCAGCGGGCGAGGCCACTATCGGTACCGATCCAGACCTGATCGTTGCTGGTGCGAAAGAGGGCATTCACCTTGGGGTCAGGCAGGCCAGGGATGGAGGTTGCCTGATTGGCGCGAACCCGCAGCAGGCCGGCATCACGCGTACCAAGCCAGATGTCACCATTGCGGGTTTGGGCAAGGGCGAGGATCGGAGACCGGGTAAGATTGGCCGGGGCGGCAATCTGCTGTGCTTTGCCATTGCGAATCAGCAGCGCGTGACCTTCTCCTTCAAGAACCCAAAGCAGCGGATGGCCTTCGGCCGTCCGTGTCATTGCCGCTGCGGAGGCGGGAGCACGACCCAGTACATTAAAGCCCTCGATAAAGCGCCCGTCACGATAGAGTTCCATCGACGTCATCGGCCGCCGCATGCGTAGCCAGAGGCCGTTATCGTCATCGGCAAGCAGGCCCAGCACATGCGAGAGGGGATGGCCGGCATTCATGCGTTTGAAGTTGTAACCATCAAAGCGAATCAGGCCCTGCTCGGTGCCAATCCACAAATAACCGTCGCGTGTCTGCTCGATGCTATAGATGCAGCCGCGGGGAAATCCATCCTGCGTCCCCCACGTGCGGGTGACGTACTGCGAGAGTTGTCGCGCGGGATCGAGCCCCGACAGCGGCCCTGACAACGCGACGATGAGCAGCAACAAACGCATGGGTTAGGGGAGAAACTCAAACTTCCTGACAATCACTTCGGCCTCCGTCCGCGGGGCCAGCCTTGACTTGCCATAGAGGCAGAACTGGATGTGGACCGATTCGGAGCCCGGGTCGGGCACACCCGAGGTAAACCGGTGGGTAGCGGTGGCGCTGCCTTCGCTACGAAACTCTACGCTGCCAGGACGCCAGCGGAAGGAATGGCGGCTGACACCTGGCGCCACATTGAAGCGGAATGAATTCGCCGGCACATAGTAAGGCTGAATAACGAACTGCGCGTTCTTCGCATTGGGGTCGCCCCACTGGCTGAGCTCGATATCGATCTCACGATGATTCTGGCCGGCCTCGTCTTCATCCCAGGTGTGAAAACGCAGAACAGCCGCGGGGTCTAGCGGTCGCGGCAGGTCGAGCCAGAACGAATAATCGCCATAGCCGAGGGGACGCGGGAGCTTGACGTCCGAGCAAGTCCACTTGGCCCCCTCGCGGCGGATGTGCAAATGCAGGTGCCCCTGGGTGTCAACCGTGGCATTGTCGGCACGATTGTCGAACATCACGCCGGCGTTATCCACGGGCACCTGGGTGACCAGCCATTCGTAGCCGCTGAAGGGAAGAAAGCGCGGGGGCAGCTCACCTTTGCCGATGCCGGGTTTGCCAGGCGCGATCGCCACAACATGCACGCCATTACCAGCCTTGGGCAAGTCCTTGATATTCGGCTTGGGCACGTAGCCGGCGTCCACCAGCAATGCCGCGTAATCACTGCCGAGATGAGTTTGGTTCGACCAGGTTTGATCCGGCTGGATGGTGGTACTGAAGCGACGGGCAAAAGGCTGGATCCACCAGGTGCCAGCTTTGGCATAGAGGATAATCTGTTGGCCAGCAAGGGCGCCGGTAACCGTGCCGGCGATGCCTTGAAGCTCCTTGGGCCCGCCCACGCCGGCTTCGGGCAGTTGCGTGAAGTGAATGGCCGGCGCAGATCGTGTGGAACCGCACGAAATCGCAAACATCGCGAAGATTACAACACCCCACCGCATGTCATTCGATTGTCGCTTAACTGACGGCCGCCAGGTAGAGCTGCCCGAGGGCGAGACCGCCATCATTGGGCGGCAGGTAGCGCGGCACCAACACATTGTCGAGACCGCGCATGACAAGGCGCAGCAGCAGCACGTTTTGAAACACACCACCGCTCAGCACAACGCGGTGGCCGTAGGGAGCGAGCGTACGGATGGTCCAGGTGGCGATGGCGCCATGAAAGCGGCGGGCGCGAGCTTCCACCGGGCCCGGGTCGGCAAGGAGTTGGGGCCAGAGCTCGTCGAGGCGCCAGGGGGTGGCGTCGTAGGCTTCGTCATGGGGCCAGCGGGTGGCGAGGGCTTCAAGCTCGATGGCGGCCTGCGCCTCGTAGTCAACCTGATGGCGGATGTTGAGCAGGCTTGCGGCCGCATCAAACAAGCGGCCCATGCTGGAGCTCTGATGGCAATTGAGACCGCGGG
>CAZBTA010000309.1:0-5375 GCA_964494515.1 uncultured Bryobacter sp. | reverse complement strand
GCGTCGTTGTTCCGTGGGGTGCCGGCGGACAAGTTTGCCAGCGATATCGTGCCGCTGTATCACCGCCTGAAGGAAGAGTTTGGCGGGGTGCCGATCGTGGTGGCCAATGATGGCGCGGTGTCGGCGCTGGCGGGGTCGATGTCGCTTAACACGAATCGCGTGCTGGGCGTGGCGTTTGGCAGCAGCCTCGCGGCCGGCTATGTGGATGCGGCGGGCAACATCACGACGTGGCTCGATGAGCTCGCGTTTGTGCCGATTGATGTCAACCCGCAGGCGCCGCCGGATGAATGGTCGGGCGATCGCGGCTGTGGCGTGCAGTATCTGTCGCAGCAGGCGGTGAACCGGCTGCTGGGGCCGGCGGGCATTGACTTTCCGGCGGACATGGGCGTGCCGGAGCGCCTCGAGCATGTGCAGGCGATGCACAAGCAGGGCGACGAGCGCACGGCCAAGATCTATCAGACGATTGGCGTTTACTTCGGCTATGCGCTGGGCCACTATGCCAACTACTACGACATCGGGACGGTGCTCGTGATGGGCCGCGTGACAACGGGACAGGGCGGGGAGATCATCCTTGATGTGGCGCGTCAGGTGCTGGCCAAGGACTTTCCGACGCTCTCGATCGACGTGCGGTTGCCGGATGAAGCGAGCCGTCGCGTGGGCCAGGCGGCGGCCGCGGCGTCGCTGCCGCAGATCGGTTAGACCGCCGAATCATGAAATCTAATAATTAGCGAAATTTATCGCAAGCCAATCTTGCATTTGCCACGCTTTTGAACTAGTCTTATGAATATGACGAAACTGCACGGCCAACTCCGCAACCAACGGGTCGCCGTGCGTGTCGTCATCCCGGCCGTAGTCATTATTATTGGCATTCTTCTTGTAGGAGTAGGGGTCGTACAAGTACCCTCAACTCCCGCTTGAGCGGCCTCCGGAATCTTAACTTCAGGGCCACTGGCGGGACGAAAAAATCCAGCCAGTGGCCTTCATCTTTGTAAACCTGTTACGCAGCACATAGGAGTTTGAATCGTATATGGCATCCACCACGCATCCCCCAGTCACAGCCGGCACGACGATGAGCGGGGCTCACATCCTGCTTGAATGTCTGGCTCGCGAAGGCGTTGATCTGATCTTTGGTTATCCGGGCGGCGTTACGCTGCCGTTCTACGACGCGATGTATGACCACCAGATCAATCACGTTCTCGTGCGTCACGAACAGAATGCGGCTTTTGCCGCGCAGGGCTACTCACGCGCGACGGGGAAAGTAGGTGTATGCTGCGCCACCTCCGGCCCCGGTGCGATGAACCTGGTTACGGGCCTTGTGGACGCGATGATGGATTCGATTCCGGTGGTGGCGATCACCGGACAGGTGACCTCGAAGCTGATCGGCACGGACGCCTTCCAGGAAGCCGACACGTTCGGCATCACGCGCCCGGCGACGAAGCACAACTTCATGGTGAAGCACGTCAGCGAGCTGCCGCGCATCATCCATGAGGCGTTCTACATTGCTTCGACCGGCCGCCCCGGCCCGGTGCTGGTGGACATCCCGAAGGATGTGTTCCAGGCCTCGGCCGTTTACCAGCCGGTGGATACGATCCACCTGCCCGGCTACAAGCTTTATACGGAAGGCCACACGGGCCAGATCCGTCGCGCCGCCCAGATGATCTGGGAATCGGAGCGTCCGATGGTGTACGCCGGCGGCGGCATTATTCACTCGCACGCGCACAACGAACTGCGCGAGCTGGTGGAGCTGGCCGATCTGCCTTGCGTGAACACGCTGATGGGCCTGGGCGTGCTGCCCGGTAACCATCGCAACTTTATCTCGATGCCCGGCATGCACGGCAGCTACGCCGCCAACATGGGCATGTACAACACCGACCTGATCATCGCCCTCGGCGTGCGCTTTGACGACCGCGTGACGGGACGTCTGGCCGCCTTTGCGCCGCACGCCAAGGTAATCCATGTCGACATCGACCCGAGCGAAATCTCGAAGATCCGCAATGCCGAGCTGCCGATCGTGGGCGACGCCAAGAAGGTGCTCACGAAGCTGAACAAGGTGATGCGCGAGCTCGAGCCGGAAATGCGCGCCGCCAAGAGCGCCCAGCGCGCCGCCTGGTGGGACACGATTCGTGGCTGGATGGAACAGCATCCGCTGAAGCCTGAATTCTCGGTGGATGAAATCAAGCCGCAGCACCTGATGGACGAGATCAACCGCATCTCGAACGGCGAAGCGATTGTGACCTCTGACGTGGGCCAGCACCAGATGTGGGCCGCGCAGCTGATCCGCTACGACCATCCGCGCCTGTGGATCAACTCTGGTGGTCTTGGCACGATGGGCTTTGGCCTGCCGTCGGCAATCGGCGCGCAGTTTGGCTGCCCGGACAAGCTGGTGTTTTCGATCGCGGGTGATGGTGGCTTCCAGATGTCGATTCCGGAATTTGCCACGATCGCCAATCACAAGCTGCCGATCAAGATCATCGTGATGAACAACGGCTACCTGGGCATGGTTCGCCAGTGGCAGGAGTTGTTCTACAACAACCGGTTGAGCGAAGTGACGCTCGATTCCTTCCCCGAGCCGCATCTGCTGGCTGGCGCTTATGGTTTCAAGGGCAGGACGATCACCAAGCCTGAAGAGCTGCGTCCGGCGCTGCTTGAAGCCGTCAACGAACCGGGCCCGTACATGCTGAATGTGCGTGTGACCCCGTTTGAAAACGTTTACCCGATGGTGCCCGCCGGTGGCGCGATCAACGAAATGGTTCTCGGCCAACCGCAGCCGGTGGAAGTGGCCAGCTAGGAAAAGCAACATGCTCCAAACAATTTCTCTTTTGGTTGAAAACAAGCCGGGCTCGCTGATGCGTATCGTCGGCGTGCTGGCCGCCCGCAATTTCAACGTGGAAAGCCTTACCGTCGCCCGCACCATGGACGACACTCTCTCCCGCATGACAATCGTCGTCGACGTGGAGCATCGCGTCCGCGCCCAGGTGATCAAGCAGCTCAACAAGCTGGTGAACGTCCTGCAGGCCCAGGACCTGACCGAAGAACGCAGCGTGGCGCGCGAAATGGTGCTGCTGCGCGTGCGATCGGAAATGTCCAACCGCACAGCGATTCTGAAGGAAGCCGAAATCTTTCAGGCTCGGGTAGTGGACTCGAGCATTGAAGGGTTTGCCATCGAGTGCACGGGCGACCCGGAAAAGCTGGACGAATTCATCGACTTGATGCGCAGCTACGGGGAAATCGAAGTTACCCGCAGCGGGCTGGTTGCCGTCTCTCTCGACCCGAAGAAACTGCGGCTCGCCTCGCCCATCCCCGTCGGCGCCTCTGAAGAAGAAATAGAGCAAGAACAAGAAAGGGTACTGAGCAAGTAAATGCCAAACCGCTACTACGAAAAAGACGGCAATCTGGGCCTTTTGAAAGACAAAACCATTGGTGTCATTGGTTACGGCAGCCAGGGCCACGCCCACTCGCTGAACCTGCGTGACTCCGGCCTGAACGTCGTCGTTGGCCTGTATGAAGGCTCAAAGAGCTGGGCCAAGGCGGAAGCCGCTGGTCTGAAGGTGTTGACGGTTGCTGAAGCCACCAAGGCGAGCGACTTTCTGATGATCCTCGTCAGCGACCACATCCAGGCCGAACTGTACGAGAAGGAAATCAAGCCTTACCTGACGCCGGGCAAGACGCTGATGTTTGCCCATGGGTTCAACATCCATTTCGGCTTCATCACGGCGCCGGAAGGCGTGGACGTGATCATGGTGGCCCCGAAGGCCCCCGGCCACCGCGTGCGCGAACTGTACACGGAAGGCGTCGGCGTGCCGGCTCTTGTGGCCGTGCATCAGAACGCGACCGGCAAGGCGCTTGAGAACTCGCTGGCTTATGCCCTTGGCCTCGGCTGTCTGAAGGCGGGCGTGATCGAGACGACGTTCAAGGAAGAAACCGAGTCGGATCTGTTCGGCGAGCAGGCTGTGCTTTGCGGCGGCGTGAGCGCGCTGATCAATGCCGGCTTTGAAACGCTGGTGGACGCCGGTTATGCGCCGGAAATCGCCTACTTCGAATGTCTGCACGAGCTGAAGCTGATCGTCGACCTGATCTATGAGGGCGGCCTTGGCTACATGCGTTACTCGGTGTCGGATACGGCGGAATACGGCGACTACGTCACCGGGCCGCGCATCATCACCGATGAGACGAAGAAGGAAATGAAGAAGGTTCTGACGGAAATCCAGGAAGGCACGTTCGCCAAGAACTGGATGGCCGAGAACAAGAACGGTCGCGGCAACTTCCTCGCCATGCGCAAGGCCGGTGCGAACCTCCGCATCGAAACCGTGGGCAAGGAACTTCGCGAAATGATGACCTTCCTCAAGAAGAAGAAGGAAGTCGGTATCCCGCAGGAGTAGTGAGATGAGAATCCTTACCTTCGATACGACCCTCCGCGACGGCACCCAAGGGGAAAACGTCAGCTACAGTGTGGACGACAAACTCGCGATTGCGATGAAGCTCGACGAGTTGGGTATTGACTACATTGAAGGCGGATGGCCGGGGTCGAACCCGAAGGATAAGGAATTTTTCGCGCGCGCCAAGGGCCTCAAGCTGCATCATGCACGCTTGACGGCCTTTGGTTCGACGCGACTCGCTCGCAACCCCGTCGAGAAGGACGTGAGCGTAAACGCGCTCATCGAGAGCGAGACGCCCGCCGTCGCGATCTTTGGCAAGAGCTGGGACCTGCACGTGCATCGTGCACTTGGCATCACCGAAGAAGAGAATTTGAAGTTGATCGCCGATACCGTGGCCTACCTGAAGAAGCATGGCCGCGAGGTGATCTACGACGCCGAGCACTGGTTTGACGGCTACAAGGCGAACCCCGCCTATGCCCTGCAGACGCTTGAAGCCGCGGCCAAGGCCGGGGCGGACGCGCTGGTGCTGTGCGACACCAACGGCGGCACATTGCCGACGCAGTTGGCCGAGATTGTGACCGAGGTGCGCAAGCGCTTTGACAAGATCATCGGCATCCATTGCCATAACGATTCGGACGTGGCCGTGGCGAATACGCTGGCCGCGGTGGAATGTGGCGCGACGCATGTGCAGGGTTGTCTGAATGGCTACGGCGAACGTTGCGGCAACGCCAATCTGGCGAGCGTGATCGCCAATCTCGAACTGAAGCTGGGCCACACGACAATTGGCCCCGAGAAGCTGGAACATCTGACCGGCGTGTGCCGGTATCTGGCCGAGCTGGCGAATCTGCCGCTCGCCAACAATCAGCCCTATGTGGGCAAGAGCGCGTTTGCCCATAAGGGTGGCGTGCATGTGAGCGCGATCCTCAAGGACAGCTCCACTTATGAGGGCATCGCCGTGTGGGCCGAGGTGGTGGTGCCGGTCAAGAGCCTGTGCCCCTG
>CAZBTA010000308.1:0-5429 GCA_964494515.1 uncultured Bryobacter sp. | reverse complement strand
GCAGCGCTATGGGCTGGGGACGCAGGTGCAATACCGGGCGACGTACCGGAGGGTGACGATTGATGAGAATACGCTGAAGGTGGCGCCGTCGCTGATCCCGCTGCTGGCGCAACCGGTGCGGGTGGGCAGCCTTTCGTCGACGTTTATCCAGGACCGGAGGGATGATCCGGTGGATGCCAAGCGGGGGCGCTATACGACGGTGGACGTGGGCGTGGCGAGCAAGGCGTTCTTCTCGTCAGCGAACTTTGTGCGGCTGCTGACGCGCAACTCGAGCTATCACCGGGTGGGGAAGGATATTGTGTTTGCGCGGAGCATCAACTTTGGCATTCTGGCGCCGTACCGGGCGTCGGGGTTGACGTCGCAGACGGATGTGCCGCTGCCGGAGAGGTTCTTTGGTGGTGGGGCGAACTCGCATCGCGGGTTTCCGGAGAATCAGGCGGGGCCGCGCGATTTGACGACGGGATTCCCGCTGGGGGGCAAGGCGATATTGGTGAATAACCTGGAGCTGCGGGTGCCGCTGATCGGGGATAACCTGGGCGGGGTGTTCTTCCATGACATGGGGAATGTGTTTTCGGATCTGAAGCGGGTGAGCTTCCGGTTCCGGCAGCGGGATTTGACGGATTTTGATTACATGGTGCATTCGGTGGGGTTTGGCATACGGTATCGGACGCCGATCGGGCCGGTGCGCATTGACCTTGCGTTTACGCCGAATTCGCCGCGGTTTAACGGGTTTGAGGGGAGCCGAGAGGACCTGCTGTTTGGGCGGGGACGGGCGGCGCAGTTAAGGGTGAACCAGTTTCAATTCCATATCTCACTGGGGCAGGCGTTCTGATGCTGACACTGATGCTGCTGTTTGTATTGGGGGCGGAGGTGCTCGACCGGCTGGCGCTGAGCGTGGGCGGGGAGATCATTACCGAGCGGCAGATCGTGCAGCATATCCGGACGGCGGCGCTGCTGAACGGGGAGACGCCGAAGGAGACGGCAAGCGAGAAGCGGCGGGCGGCGCAGAAGCTGATTGAGCTGACGCTGATCCGGGTGGAGATGCAGATGAATCGCTATCCGATGCCGGATGGCAAGCAGGTGCAGGCGGTGCTCGATTCGATCAAGCAGCAGCGGTTTGGCGGGAGCGAGGCGCGGTATCGGGAGGCGCTCGAGGCGAGTGGGGTGAGCGATGCGGACTTGCGGGATTCGATCCAGTGGCAGCTGGCGACGTTGAGCTTTATCGACTTCCGGTTCCGGCCGGGGGTGCAGATTCCGGAAGAGGAGATGCGGGACTATTTTGAGAATGATTACAAGAAGGAGTTTGGGGCGAAGGCGAAGCGGTTTTATAACCAGGCGCGGCCGGAGATTCTGGAGCTGTTGACGCAGCAACGGATTGATAATCTGCTGGACCGGTGGCTGAACCAGACGGAAACGGCAACGCGAGTGCGGTGGGTGGAGTCTGTATTTGAGGAGAAGAAGAAGTGACGCGCCGGAAGAAGTTACTGATTGGCATGGCGGCAGTGGTGACACTGGCGACGGTGGGTGGCGTGTGGGTGGTGAAGTCGGGGTGGGTGGAAGACTACATTGTGCGGCGGGCGAAGCAGGAAGTGGAGCAGGGGCTGGGGGCGAAGCTGGAGATCGGGAAGCTGCGGCTGGATGTGTGGCGCGGGCGGGCGACGATTGAGAACTTTGTGGTGCGGGGCAAGGAGGCGGCGGGGGAGCCGGCGCTGGTAGAGGCGAAGGAGTTGCGGATTGATATCGGGCTGCGATCGTTGAGCCAATCGCGGGTGGACCTGCGGGGGCTGGCGCTCGATGAGGCGAAGATCCGCATTGTCGAGTATGCCGACGGGACGACGAACATCCCGACGCCGCGGCGGAAGACGCAGGGCGGGCCGGTGCTTGAGACGATTGTGAACTGGAGGCTGGGGAAGCTCGATGTGAACCGGGGCGAGTTCAGCTACAACGAGCAGAAGACGCCGTTCAGCATTGGGGCGGAGGACTTCAAGCTGCATGTGGATTATCTGGTGGCGTCGCGCAGCTATCAGGGGACGCTCGATACGACGCGGCTGCGCTACCGGCATGCGACGTTGCCGGTGGTGGCGGGGAGCACGAATGTGGAGTTTGGGATAACGACGGAGAAGATCCGCGTGGACCGGCTGGTGTTCCGCGCCGAGGAGGACTCGGTGGTGCGGGCGCGGGGCAATGTGCTGAATGTGGGGCGGGCGGATGAGCCGGTGAAGGCGGAATTTGACATGGAGGCGAATGTGGCGGTGGCGCAGGTGCTGCCGTTTTTGAGCTTGCCGGTGGAGAAGAGTGGGCGAGTGCAGCTGGGGGGCAAGCTGCTGTATGAGGCGGGGCGCGGGGTGGAACTGCATGGTGACGCGAAGGCGCAGGATGTTTTCTATCGGGACAGCTCGACGCGGCTGGGGCCGCTGAAGGCGGCGGCGAAGCTGGATCTGCTGCCGAAGCGATTTACGCTGACGAAGCTGGAGGCGCAGGGGTTTGGCGGGCGGCTGGATGGGAATTTCTCGTGGGATGAGCAGGAGGGGTGGCAGTTTGACGGGGATCTGGCGAAGCTGGAGCTGGCGGATGTGTTGGGGCAGTTGAATGTGAGAGCCGTGCCGTGGAAGGGGCAGATTGAGGGGCCGGTGGAAGCGAGCGGGGGCAAGAAGCCGCTGAAGCTGGATGCGGACCTGACGGTGAAATCGACGGCGGGGCCAAGCGCGCTCGAGGGGCTGATTGCGCTGAGCTACAACGAGGCGGGCAACAAGCTGGTGGCGCGGGAGAGTTTTCTCGCGCTGCCGCATTCGCGGCTGCATTTCTCGGGGGATCTGAGCAAGGGGATCGCGGTGGAGTTTCATTCGACGCTGTTCCGCGAGCTGGAGCCGCTGGTGGAGCTGGCGGGGATGACGGCGAAGGATCTGCCGGTGGGGCTCGATCGGGGGAGTGTGAATGTGAGCGGGATGCTGACGGGATCGGTGCGGCGGCCGAAGTTCCACGGGACGGTGGAGGCGGCGCATTTGATGGTGCAGGGGCGGGATGTGGAGCAGGTGGGCGGGACGGTGGATTACAGCGAGCAGTTGCTGGTGGTGGAGCAGTTGGAGGCGCGCGCGATGGGCGCGGTGGTGAAGGGGAATCTGCGGGCGGCGATTGAGGATGGGAAGGTGAAGCCGGGGAGCTTGCTAAGTGGGGCGGGGACGGTGAAGGTGGCGGACATGGCGCAGTTGCCGCTGCCGGAGAAGATCGCGGGGGCGATGGAGGCGAGCTTTGTGGTGCGCGGGTCCGTGGAGGAGCCAGCGATTGAGGGGACGGTGAAGGCGCCGGTGGTGATGGCGCGGGAGTTGAAGTTTGAGCGGGTGAGTGGGGCGTTTAGCGCGGCGCGGCGTGAGGTGAAGGTGCCGCAGTGGGAGGCGACGTTTAACCGGCAGTCGCTTAGGGGCGCAATGCAGTTGAGGGCCGGGGGGAATGACTGGAAAATCGGCGCGGGGAATGTGGCGCTGAAGGTGGATGGCTTGCCGATCGATGCCGTGCCGCAGTTGCGCGAGCATACCGACGGGATGAATGCGCAGTTGACGACGGATGCGATGGTGGACTTTACGTGGAGCCCGGAGGGCGTGGCGCCGTCGAAGATTGACGGCAAGCTGGCGTTGAACGGGATTACGCGGTTTGGGCGGCAGGTGGGGCAGCTCGAGTTTACTTCGCGCACGACCGGGCAGCGGGCGGCGCTGACGGCGACGGGTAACATTCGCAATCAGCCCATCAAAGGGGACGCGACGATACAGTTGGGGACGAAGCTCGACACGGAGTTGCGGCTGCAGTTTCCGCGGCTCGATTTTCCGACGATTGCGCAGCTGTTTAGCGAGGAGATTCTGCCGGCGCCGCTGCCGTATGAGGGTGGGGCGGAGGCGAGCTTTTACTTCAAGGGGCCGCTGATGGATCCGCAGAAATGGGATGGGCGGCTGACGATTCCGCAACTGCAACTGGCGCCGAACAAGGAGTATGTGCGGGAGACGTTGCCGAAGGTGTCGGATGTGGTGCTGAAGAACGAGCAGCCGATCGTGATCGAGTTTCGACGCGGGCTGGTGCAGGCGCGGGATATGAAGTTCCTGGCCAAGGACACGAACCTGGCGGCGACGGTGCAATACCGGACGGCCTCGAAGACGATTAGCGGCACGGCGAAGGGGACAGTGAACCTGGCGATCCTGTCGACGCTGAAGCCCGACCTGCTGGCGACGGGTGTGGCATCGGTGGATGCGAGTGTGCAGGGGACGTCGGATGACCCGCAGTTGAATGGGCGGCTGACGTTTGCGAATGCGTCGTTCTATTTGAGGGATGTGATCACGGGGCTCGACAAGGTGAACGGGGCGGTGCTGTTTGACAAGAGCCGCGCGACGATCGAGACGCTAAAGGCGCAGACGGGTGGCGGGGAACTGCAGTTGGGCGGGTTTGTGGGGTTTGGCCGGGTGATCAGTTATCGATTGCAGGCGCAGGCGACGCAGGTGAGATTGCGGTATCCGGAGGGCGTTTCGACGTCGGCGAATGCGACGCTGGCGCTGACGGGGACGACGGCGCAGAGCATTCTGACGGGGACGGTGACGATCTTGCGGAGCACGATCGGGCAGATTGATACGGGGCAGTTTCTGGGTGGGGGCGGTGGGGTGAGTGATGTGGCGACGCCGGTGTCGAATGAGTTTTTGAAGAACCTGCAGTTTGACGTGCGGGTGGAGGCGGCGCAGAACATTGAGATCGCGACGGCGTTTACGAAGGATGTGAAGGGGGAGATTGCGTTGCGGTTGCGCGGGACGCCGCAGCGGCCGATTGTGCTGGGACGTGTGGCGATTACGCAGGGGGTGGTGGATTTCTTTGGGTCGCGCTATGAGGTGAACCGGGGCGAGGTGACGTTTAACAATCCGCTGAAGATTGATCCGGTGGTGGCGCTGGATCTGGAGACGCGGGTGAGAGGCGTGGCGATCTCGATCAATCTGAACGGGCCGGCGAACAAGTTGAACATGAGCTACCGGAGTGATCCGCCGATGCAATCGAGTGAGATTCTGGCGGTGGGGCGGAATCCGAATTCGACGACGAGCTCGGTGGCGCAGCAGACGCCGGCGCAATCGCAGGGGTTGTTTGGTGGCGATTCGAGCATGATTGTGGGCGCGGCGGTGTCGGCGGGGATTAATGGGAGACTGCAGAGATTCTTTGGGATCTCGCGGGTGAGGCTGGATCCGCAGCTGACGGGGATTGATAACGTGCCGCAGGCGCGACTCACGCTCGAGCAGCAGGTGAGCCGCGATGTGACGCTGACCTACATTACGAACCTGAACCGCACGCAGCAGCAGATTGTGCGCATTGATTGGGACATCTCGCGGGCGTGGAGCGTGGTGGCGGTGCGTGATGAGAACGGGATCTTTGGTATTGATATCAACTTCAGGAAGCGGGTGAAGTAG
>CAZBTA010000307.1:2215-5440 GCA_964494515.1 uncultured Bryobacter sp. | reverse complement strand
CATTATGCCGCGCAAGAGCTAGCGCCGGTGCGCCATTACCTTGCCGTAGATGGCCCGTAGCGAGCGCTCGTAGGCCTCTGGCGTGAACAAAGCAAGCCGCAGGCTGGCCTGCTGCCGCAAACGATCCGCAAGATCTGTATCGCCCAGCAATCGCTCGATCTTGCCGGCAAGAAGTTCAGGCTGCGCCGGCGGGCACAGTAATGCGGATTGCTCGTCAATCACCGTATCCGGAACGCCACCCACGGCGGTCGAGACAATCGGGCAGCCGGCGGCCATCGCCTCAAGCACCACATTGGGCGAGCCTTCAGAGTGCGATGGTAAGGCAAAGACATCAGCACACGCCCAATAAGGAGCCACATCGCGTTGCTGGCCCGCAAAGCAGCATACCTGCTTAAGGTCAAGGCGCACGGCCAGGGCCTCAAGCATGGCGCGGTCAACGCCGTCACCAACAAGCACCAGCCGCAACGGCAGACCAGGTTGACGCTGCCTGATGCGATGAACAGCCTGCAGCAGATCAGCCTGGCCTTTCTCTCGCGAAAGCCTGCCAATTGTCAGGATCACCTTCTCGCCAGGCTTGATTCCCAACTGTGTCCGAACCTGCTCCACGGCTTCCACCGCAGGCGGACGAAACGCCTCAATCGCGTTTGGCAACACGTCGAGACGAGCAGGATCAACACCAGTCGATTCCAGATGCCGGGCAAAGGGCTGACATACGGTCACCACACGGTCAGCCGCCAACAGGCTCCAGCGGTTGAGCTGGTTGTAGAGGTGCACAAACCACTTCTCAGCTGTATAGCCATGGTGAAAGGCGAGCCAGCGGTAATCACGCTGCAGGCCCCCAAAGCGCGCAAGAAACGCCGATTTGACGGCATGTGTTTGCAATATATCGGCTTTGCGTTGCCCCAGCACGGCGCGCAAGCCCTCAATGGCTTTGCGATCAAAACGCCCTTGTTCCGGGATCAAATCTACCGGAATCCCGTCCACGGCCGCAGCTGCCAGAAAGTCCTTGGCCGACGCCGAGCTGGAGCCACGCGTAAACGATGCAATCGTAATTTCGATACGTGGCCCCTCCCCGCCCGCCCGTACGCGCCGGCAAAAGCGCAACAGATTTTTGGCTGGCCCCGTCACCGTAAGCGCCTCGAGCACAGCAACCACCCGTAACGGCTCAGTCTGCATGATTGCCTTGCCTTTCCGTCAGCCAGTGATTCAACTGCACCGCAAATTGCGTACCGATCGACTGCCAGTCATAGCGTTCTCGCGCCAGTTTACGACCCGCCTGACCGATCCGGCCCCACCGCTCGGCATCAGCCAGCAAACCCGTAATTGCCTCCACCCAGTCCTCGCCATCCTCGCGAAACACTATCGTTTCTCCGTCATGCACATCAATGCCCTCGGCGCCCATGCGTGTGGAAACAACCGGTACACCCGCCGCCATTGCCTCGACGATCTTCAGGCGGGTTCCGCCTCCTTCAAACAGGGGCACAACTACGATGGCCGCCTCATTGTAGTAGGGCTCGACACGCGGCACCGTACCCGTTACTTCAATACCGGGCGCCGCGGCGAGCTCGCGCACCTGTGGACCAGGATTGGACCCGACGATTGTAAACTTCAGATCCTTTCGAACAACATGCAACGCGGGCCAGACTCGACTGGCAAAGTAGCGCACCGCAACCACATTCGGGTGATAATCCATCGAACCCACAAAGAGGATCCGGTTTCGTTCGGCCGTGAGTACGGCATCCTGCTCGTACATCGTGGTGTCTACACCATTGGAGATGACGCGTACTTTCTGATTTGCGGTCTGCCGCGCAACCCATGCTTCTTCTCTCGCGCTGCAAACCACATGGGCTGTCTCTTCGTTCAAAACCTCCAGCTCAAGCCGCCGCAACAGCCTTGCCGTGTAGCCGGCATACAGTTTACGTGGCAGCGATGATGTCTGACCGGCATAGCGTTCCATCAGCTCCGACTCAATATTGTGCCAGTCATAAACGAGCAGCGCGCCCCGGGCCTGCTCGCGCAGCTGGTTGCGATACCCGGCCATGTGGATACTCTCCAGCACAACGGCGTCATAGCGCCGGGCAGCGAGCATCTCACCAAGGGCGGCAGCCATCTGTGGGCAATAGTAGTTCCAGATGCTTACCGGCATTCCGGTGGCCACGCCCTTAAGGAGCTTGCCAAACGTGTAGCGCGGCGGACGTGGCACGGTGCGCACCTGGCCGGCGAACGGCAACTGAAAGGGGCCCGTTGTTTCAAAAGCCAACAGATCCACATGCATGTCACGGCTCAATTGCCGCAACAGATGATACTCACGCAGCTTGGCGCCAGAATCCGCCGGAAAACAGGGCCGCGGAGAGAAGAACAAAACGCTTTTTGATGTCACAGTGCAATCATTCCGGTCAGATCATTCTGGCCTTAAAGCCATTCTGGCCTTAAGCCCATCTACTTTTTATCCAGCGGCCTGGCGCGTCGAAACGCCTGCGAGAAGATGTTCGCCAGAAAATGATCAAACTCTCCCAGCTTCACCGGTTCGGCATTGGATGGTCGCTCGGGAATACTCTCGGCTCTTTCAAGCTCCTTGATGATCTCTTCCTCGGCATGAATCAACTGAATCAGGCTCGCCCGGATCAGCTGGCTTGATTTGACGCTCACGCCAATTGTGCCGGTTATGCGCGTCGCCAACCGCTCGAGCTGGATCTTCTCAGAAGGCGTTGTCAGAAACTTGTTGTACTTGTTGAGCTTCTCCAGCGAGGGCAGCTTCTTCGGCCGGACAGGTTCCTCAATCGGATCCTCGAGCCGGGTAACAGCTGCCACCACTGGCCGTGGCTCCGGCTTTTCGGCGATCACGGCGCGCACCAGATCGACGTCGATTGGAATCCGTCCACGCGGTTCGTCGAGAGGGTTGAATTCCTGCTGGTTCGGTTCGCGTCTTCTAGCCATTGGCTACGGCTCCTTCTTCTATCTGCACTCTTCGCTCGAGTTCTATGGCAAGCTCCATGAACTGCTTTGCCACCTTGTGACTGGGGTCTGTCTGAAACAGGGTCTGGCCGGCCTTTTGCGCCCGTGGCACCACAGCCGCCCGGCTGATGGTGGTGGCAAACATTCGCGATTCCCCGCCCTCCACCGTAAAAAGCTCATGAATTTCAGCCGCATACTGGCGAGCGAGATTGACACGCTGATCGAGGCCCGATACGACCACCCCCAGCAGTTTGAGATTCGGATTCAGTT
>CAZBTA010000307.1:0-2205 GCA_964494515.1 uncultured Bryobacter sp. | reverse complement strand
GGCTGGCGCGCCCGACGGATGTCCTTGAGACATTCACGCATCCCGTTGAGGGCAAAGCTTTCCGGGATCACCGAGACAATAAACCAGTCGGCGGCAACATAGCTGGCAATGGTAGGAGCTGTCGCATTCGGCGCCGTGTCGAGGAAAATATAGTCGTACTTGCCGCGCAACCGGGCAATCGGGTCAATCAGAATACGCCGCGAATCGTAAAAGCGATCCTTGGCCGCCAGAACGGCTTCCACTCGCTCCAACTCACGCGAGGACGGGATGAGGTGCACATTCTTCGGCAACTGGATTTCGGTCGGATCGGTTTCCTCATCGATGATTACCTCCTCCGGCGTTCGTTCTTCCGCCAAAACCATGAAAGTGCCGTCAAAGGCCTCCGGTGGTACGCCAAGGTGCAACGTGGCGCCATGATTCATGTCCAGATCCCAGATCAGACACTTGCGCCCCAGCCGACCCAGCGCCGCCGCCAGGTGCACCGTGTTGGTGGTCTTCCCCACCCCACCCTTTTGATTGCCCACAGCAATCACTTGTGTTTGGGCCATGGATCTCCTTTGTTCTGGCCTTAATCCCTTAATGGCCTTAAGACCATAACTGCCATTTTATTCTCGATGATATAGATTTAAGCACTTGATGGCAAAGATTTTTTGTCGTTCTGGGATTAAAGCCATAACGGACTTAATCCCATTCAGTCCCTTACGGCCCGAATGCGAACGACGCACATTTGGGTACGGCAGATCTTTGATCCATCCAACACCCGACGCCTGTGGTGATGACATCGTTGAATCCATACCAAGTGCCCCGGACCTGGAGACCATAAAGGGTTTAAGCCCAGCATGGCTTTAAGGCCATAATGGCCTTTATAGCTGTCAGAACTGTTCCGCCAGGCCACAATCCCCCCCTCAATTCACCCGGCACAGGTCGACGCACATTCAGGTACAACACCCCTCGATTTGACGCACATCCGGGTACGACCAACGCACATTCGGGTACGAAAAACCCGGTTCTGACGCACATTCGGGTACGCACTGACGCACATTCGGGTACGGAAATCGGTTTCAAATAATTGATTCTAAATCGGTTGTTCGCTCTTAGACTTTTGTTTAGAGTATTCATATTAGACATAACAACAACAAGAGACCCTGTTGTTGTTGTCTCCGGACACCCAAAGGAACGTCGTGGAACCCGAGCTACCCAAGCAAATCGACCCCATCAGAACCGAAACGGTTCTGTCGAAGCTTCCCATCCACGTGCTTTCCTCCTCGCGTGGAATCAACATCCAGATCTCGAAATCTGCCAATGGCCGCGAAGGGGCGATCTACTGGGACGTCCAGTTTGGTAGCAAAGTCAAAGAACCGAAGGCTCTTGCCTACAAAATCGACACGCTGATCATCAACCGGGCGATCGAAGAAGAAGAGAAACGAGTGGGCGAGTTGCCAGAGCTGATCCCGCTGGGCAGTCTCAAGGACATCAGTCTCAAACTCGGTCGGGAAGGGAAGTCCGAGCGCGGCACCAACGGCCACCGCATCAAAAAGGCCCTGCAGCAGAATGCATCGGCGATCATTACCGCCAAGCTTTCCTATCGGGACATCCACGGCAACGAAAGGGATTTTGAGGGTACTTTTGCCCGCTACAGTGTGATTTTCTCCGGCGAGCGGCTCGCCGACGGCCGCCGCGCCGACCAGGTCTACGTGCTGTTGAACAAGCTCTATCACGGCATTCTGGTTTCGGCCCCGCGCCGCCCACTCGATTACTCGTACATGCAGGATCTCAAGCCAACCTCGCAACGCTTCTACGAGATCCTGAGCTACCGCGTGTATGCGGCCCTGCAGGCCGGCAACACCGAGGCCGTCATCGACTACAGCGAGTACTGCCTGTATTCGGCCCAGCAGCGACACTTTGAGTACGAAGACTTCCGTGTGCAGATGTACAAAGTGCACAAGCCGCATCTCGATAGCCAATACCTCAAATCTGCCCGGGCAACGGCGAAAACCGATGACAGCGGCAATCCGGATTGGCGCCTCGTTTACGAGATCGGGCCGCGAGCCTACGAAGAGTACCGCGCCTTCAGCCGCCGCAATCCCCAGCAAACCAATCTGATCGAGGAGCCCAACGAGTTCTTTAGGATTGAAGAGGGCAGGGAATCGCGACTTCTCGATGCTCTCCTCAGTCGTGGCATTTTGCGCAAGCAGGCTGAGAAGC
>CAZBTA010000306.1:0-5441 GCA_964494515.1 uncultured Bryobacter sp. | reverse complement strand
CCCGGATTGGGCCATTGCCACCTTGAACGCCGAACGCGATTTGCTGGTGGGTGCATTCACGAATGGGCGCGGCATGACGGGCGCGATTCCGATCTGTGGCTACGGCTTTACCGAACCGAGCTACAGCTTCGCCTACACGAAGCCCCTGATCCTGCTGACTGACGATTACACGACTTCAGCCGCGGATCACTTTTCGCACCTCATCCAGGACAATGCTCGCGGCAAGCTGGTGGGAACGCGCACCAATGGCGCGGGCGGCACGGTGACAGAAACGAAGGCGGGTGGCTGGTCGGAGCTCTCGACGACGTTTACCGAATCCGTGATGATGCGCAGCAAGAGCGTCAAGATCGGCAACTTCCCGGAAAGCCCTTTTGTCGAGAATGTTGGCGTGCAGCCGGACATCGAACTCGACTACATGACGGGAGACAATCTGGTGAATAGCGGGCGGACTTTCGTCGGAGGATTCACGAAAGCCATCGTGGATCAGATCCGCGCCAGCCGCCCGCCGGCAAACTAGCTAGCCCTTGCTGACCTTATCCCAGGTCACCTCGCGGCCCGTATAAATCGCCTCACGCGCCATAATCGCCGCCATCGTGGACTCCGCGCCCCAGATGGCGGCGTTTTCCATTTTGCCGGTGCGCGAGCCTTCCACGAACTCGTTTACCGCGTCCATGGTGATGTCGTAGGTGGTCGGCCACTCTTCGGCCTCCTTGGCGCCTTTGCGCCACACGCTGATGCCACGACGAGAGGTGCGTACGGTGCCCTCATCGCACATGAAGGTCTCGCTCACATCCTGAAACGCCTGTCCGGCACCGAACTGATTGGCCGAGAAACTGGCGACCAGCCCATCGGCGTACTGGAAGGTGACCGAGAGCGAATCGAGAACATCACCTTCTTTGCGTAGAGCGCGCGTGCCATAGCCGGCGGCCTTGACCGGGTTGCGATCGGTAAACCAGTGCAGCACGTCGATGTTGTGGCAATCCTGTTCGGTGATGATGTCGCCCGACATGTCGCGATAGAAGTACCAGTTGCGGATCTTTTCTTCCTGCCCGGTGAAGTTGGGCTTGTAGGCGGGGCCGGTGCCAAGCCAGGCGGCGCGGATCATGCGGATCTTGCCGAGTTGGCCGGATTGCACCAGGGCGTGGGCCTTACGGTAATCCTTGCCGTAGCGCTGCTGGAAGCCCATGGAGATGCGCTTGGTGGGGTCCGCCGCTTTGGCGGCTTTGAGCACACGCTGGCAGCCCTTGGCATCGATGGCGGCCGCCTTTTCCATGTAGATGTGCTTGCGGGCCTTGGTGGCGAGCTCAAAGTGCTCCGGGTGATAGACGATGGGCGTGGCGATCAAAACGGCATCGATGTCGGAGGCGAGCAGCTCCTTGATGTCCTTGAATTCCTGGGCGCCCGAATACCTGGCGCGACCAGCCGCGAGACGATCATCGTAGATGTCACAGATCTTGCTGATTCTGGCGTATTCGTTCTTCGCAAACAAACCGCTGACGTACATGCCGCGGTTGCCGCAGCCAACGAGCCCAACCGATAGCGCGGAATTTGCCTGTGAACCGCGAACCGCCTGGGGCGAAACAATGGAGAAGGCGGCCGATGCCGCCAAGAACTTTCTGCGTGGAGTCGATTCCTGCATGGTGCTCTGATTCTATAAGAAGCAGCTGTCGAAGGTTTATCATGGAAGCTTGTCTATGAAAGTCTCAATTCTCATCCCCGTTTATAACGAGCGGGCTGTAGTTGAAAAGAGTCTTTCCATGGTGCTGCAAGCCCCGCTACCGGAAAACATGGAGCGGGAGCTTGTGATTGTTGATGACTGCTCCAAAGATGGGACTTCTGAAATTCTCGCCCGCTTTGCCGCCCAACATCCCGAGATTCGCCTGTTCCGGCATGAGGTGAATCAGGGAAAAGGAGCCGCGGTACGCAACGCCATTGAGAAGGCTGAAGGCGATTTCTGCCTGATTCAGGATGCGGATCTCGAGTACGACGCGAGCGAGTACCCCGTCCTGCTGGCGCCATTGTTGTCCGGTCGAGCGGATGCAGTATTTGGCAGCCGCTACCTTTCTGGCGAACAGCGCCGAGTCCTTCCTTTCTGGCACTCGATGATCAACCTGTTTCTGACGTTGACGTCGAATATGTTTTCCAATCTCCATCTCACCGATATGGAGACGTGCTACAAGGTGTTCCGTACTGATTTGCTCAAGAGCATCCCGATTCGATCCGATCGTTTCGGCTTTGAGCCCGAGATCACCATGAAGTGCGCCAAGCGCAAGCTGCGCATCTATGAAGTGCCGATCAGCTACCACGGTCGCACCTATGAAGAGGGCAAGAAGATTGGCTGGCGTGACGGGATCAAAGCGCTGGGAGTTGTTCTCTACTTCTGGCTCGTTGATGATCTCTACAAGGAAAGCTACGGCAAGAATCACCTCAATACGATGACGGGCACGCCGGCTTACCTCAATTGGCTGGTTTCGCTCATTCGTCCGGAACTTGGTGACCGCATCATTGAGCACGGTGCGGGGCTGGGTAGTCTCTCGGGTTTGCTGATGGGAAAGCGCCTGCGCTATGTTGCGAGCGAAAAGGACCCGCTCATGCTGCACTCCTTGCGGAATCGCTTTCTGCGAACTCCGAACGTGGAAGTGCGTGAGCTGAGTGTGGGTGATCCCGCCGGGTTTGAAGATTTAAGCGGAAAATTTGACACGGCCCTGCTACTGAAGACGCTTGAGTACAGTGAGGACCCCAAGCTGGTACTTAAGGAAATGCACAGGTGCCTCGAGCCGAACGGAAAACTGGTGTTGTCGATTCCGCATGGCGAAGGTCTGAATTCACTCGATCGGGGCATGGGCTATCTGCACCGATTTACCAAGCCTGGAATCGAAAAACTCCTCGAGGAGTGTGGCTTCCGGGTCGAGTCGGTACGCAATCTGAACAAGGTGGGTCGACTCGCGTGGGCGTTGTCTGGTGGTTTGTTCGGTAGTGAACGCGTCAACAAGCTAACGCTTAAGATTTTCGACAAGACAGTTTGGTTCAGCCGCATTATCGAGCCGATCCTGCCGTGGAGCGGGCTTAATCTGATTGTTGTGGCGAGGAAGAAGTAGGATGAGATTCAAACACGCGATTTGTAACGAAGCTTTCGAGAAGTGGGACTTTGCCGAGTCCTGCCGGGTGATGAAGAAACTCGGCTACCAGGGCATTGAGATTGCCCCATTTACGCTGGCGGATGATCCGGTGGATGTCTCGCCAGTTCGCCGCAAAGAACTGCGCGACATCATTGTCTCCGAGGGGCTCGAATTTGTCGGGCTGCACTGGCTGATGGTGAGCAAGATTCCGTTCCATGTCACCACACCCGAGGCCGCGGTGCGGCAACGGGGCTGGCAACACATCGACAATCTGATCGACCTCTCTGCCGACCTTGGCGAGGGCGGTGTGATGGTGTTTGGCAGCCCGAAGCAACGTTCGACCGACGGTAAGCTGAGCCGCGAAGAAGCGACAAAGAACTTTCTGGATGGGCTGGCCGGTGTCGCCGGTCATGCCGAGCAGCGTGGCGTCACGATCTTGATCGAGGCATTGCCCAGCGCGCAGACAGATGTCATTCTTTCGCTGGATGAGGCGGCCGCTCATGTGAAGAGCATCAACAGCCCGGCGGTGCGCACGATGTTTGATACGCACAATGCCGTTGAAGAAACCGAGGCCCATACCAGTCTGGTGGAACGGCATTACGAGTTGATCCGCCACGTGCATGTGAACGAGGATGATGGCCGTCATCCGGGCACCGGGAACTATGATTTCGTAAGCCTGTTCCGCAAGCTGCATGAGCTCAACTACCAGCGCTGGATATCGCTCGAAGCGTTTGATTTCTCCTTTGGGGCTGAGCGACTGGCGGCGGAGAGCATCGAGTATCTGAATCGTCGTATCGAGGAGGCATTAGCCGCATGAAAGCAGTCGTAACTGGTGGAGCGGGGTTTATTGGATCGGCGTTGGTGCGGCACCTGATTGCCGCTGGTGTTGACGAGGTGGTGGCCTTTGACAACCTGAACAGCGGCCACCGGCACAATCTTGCCGAGCTCGGCGACCGCGTGACGCTGATTGAAGGAGACATTCGCAGTAGTACCGATGTGGCGGGCGCAGTGTCGGACGCGGATTACGTGTTCCATCTGGCCGCCATCCCCAGCGTGCCGCGTAGCATCAAGGATCCCGAGCCTTCGCATGACGTCAATATTAACGGCACATGGGTGGTGCTGCGCGAGGCAAAGCAGGCAGGCGTAAAGCGTGTAGTCTATGCCGCGTCGAGCTCGGCTTATGGTGATACGGAGGTGCTGCCGAAGGTGGAGACCATGCAGCCCAATCCCAAGAGCCCTTACGCCGCTCAGAAGCTGATGGGCGAATACTATTGCAGCGTGTTCCATTCCTGCTTTGGCCTCGAAACCGTGGCCTTGCGATTTTTCAATGTGTTTGGCCCTCGCCAGGACCCCAGCAGCGCTTATTCAGGCGTGCTCAGCTTGTTCATGAAGTCGCTTATCACGGGTGAAGCGCCCACCATCTTTGGGGACGGCGAGCAGAGCCGCGACTTTACGTATGTCGAGGACGTTGCCGCGCTCGTCTGGAAGGCCGCACTCGCACCGCAGGTGAGTGGCTTGGTGTTTAACGCTGGCAATGGCAATCGCTACACGCTCAACGAGACCTGGGCGCTGTTGCAGAAGATTGCCGGTGTGGATCTGGTGGCCAAGTATGGTCCGCCGCGCGAAGGCGACGTGAAGCACTCACAAGCGGACACCACTGCGGCGAAGGCAATGCTTGCTCACGACCCGCAATTTACTTTCGAAGAGGGGCTTCGTCGAACGTTTGCGTGGTATCGCCAGAGTCTGGGCGGAGCACAATAACGGCCAGGGGCGGCAGGGTCAACGTGAAGCGCTGCGGGTAAAAGTGCCCTTCGCGCGTTTCGGTGTGAATGGGGGCGGTGTTCACCACGCCGCTCCCTCCGTATTTCAGGTCGTCCGTGTTCAGGATCTCGGTCCAGGTGCCCGCCACCGGAGCGCCAATGTGATAGTTGTAGCGCACCACTGGGGTAAAGTTGCACGCAAACACGAGGAAGTCCTTGCGGTCTTTGCTGAAGCGGATGAAGGAGATCACCGAGTTCTCCGTGTCGTGGAAGTCGATCCACTTGAAGCCCTCGTAATGAGAATCCACTTCGTGCATCGCCGGGTATTCACGCAGCAGGTGGTTGAGGTCACGCACGAGATTCTGTAGCCCGGCATGGTAGGCGTACTGCAGAAGTTCCCAGCGCAAGGGTCGCTGTTCACTCCACTCTTCATACTGGCCAAACTCCTGTCCCATGAAGAGCAGTTTCTTGCCGGGATGGCCGTACATGTACGCCATAAACGAGCGCACGTTGGCGAAGCGGCGCCACTCATCGCCCGGCATCTTGCCGATCAGGCTTGATT
>CAZBTA010000305.1:0-5444 GCA_964494515.1 uncultured Bryobacter sp. | reverse complement strand
CGCTCGGACCGGCGTGAACGATCGTGAACGAATTATATCGGGCGCCCCCTGCCGGGTGACGACCCGCGCACCGGCCGCTGGCCCTACGCCGCTGTCCAGCTGCGCAAAGAGAATTGCCGCAGCGACAGCTACAACCTCGTCGGTTTCCAGAATCATCTCCGCTTCGGCGAGCAGCAGCGCATCTTCCGCCTCATCCCCGGCCTTGAGAACGCCGAGTTCCTCCGCTACGGCCAGATCCACCGCAACACCTACATCAACGGCCCCACCCTGCTCAACAACACCCTCCAGCTCAAAGCCGACCCGCGCATCTTCTTTGCCGGCCAGATCTCCGGCGTCGAGGGCTACGTCGAAAGCATCGCCACCGGTTACGCCGCCGCGCAGTTTGCCTCCCAGCCCACGCCCCGGCCCTACCCACGCGAAACCGCCATCGGCAGCCTCTGCGCCTACATCGCCGGCGCCGACCCCGATCACTACCAGCCCGCCAACATCACCTTCGATCTCCTGCCCCGTCTCGAAGAGGCATTCACCAAAAAGTTCCGCAAGGACAAAAAGGCCCGCCACGCCGAGGTCTGCCGCCGCGCTCTGGAGAAATTCGATGAGTATCTCAGCGTCAGTGTCTGAGCGCTTCGCGCGCTTCACCTCGAGCCCCCTGCGCGACGCCATCCTCGGCTTTCTCGACGATCGCTCGCGCCAGTCGGCCAGCACGCACACGCTGCGCAACTACGCCATCGACCTCGAGCAATTCCTCGATCACTTCACCCCCGCTCCCCCCATCTCGACGCTCGGCGTCAACGAGCTCCGCGAATGGATGGCCGGCCTGCATGATCGCCAGCTCACCGCCGTCTCCATCCGCCGCAAGGTCAGCTCTCTGCGCAGCTTCTTCCACTATTGCCGCCAGCGTGAGCTCTGCGACAAGAATGCCGCCAAATACCTCCGCCTACCCAAGGCCCCCAAGAAGGTCCCCCAGGTGCTCGATGCCGAAGCCGTCAACTACCTCGTCGACAACATCGGCAAGAAAGAGCTCCATCGCCCCTTCCCCACGCGCGATCGCGCGATCTTCGAAGTCCTCTACGGCTGTGGCCTGCGCGTTAGCGAGCTCACCGGCCTCAACCTCGAAGACCTCGATCTCGACGAGCGCTGGCTGCGAGTGATGGGCAAGGGTGGCAAAGAACGCATCTCCCCCATCGGCCATTCCGCTCTCGGTGCGCTCAAGGTCTGGCTCGCCGAGCGCAAGCCCATGCCGGGCGAGCACGCCGTCTTTCTCAACTACAAAGGCTCCCGCCTCACCACCCGCGCCGTCCACCACATCACCCGCTTCTACGCCATGATGTTGCTCGGCGACCCCAGCGTCCACCCCCACGAGTTCCGCCACAGCTTCGCCACCCACCTGCTCAACGCCGGCGCCGATCTCCGCGCCATCCAGGAATTATTGGGTCACGCCAACCTCTCCACGACGCAGATTTACACCAAAGTGGCCATCGAAGATCTCGAACGCGTCTACCAGCAAGCCCATCCCAAGGCCTGATCGCCCCTTCGCCCACACATTCATCCCGCTCATCCCAAATACCCGCGATTTTTATTTGGCGTGGAACTTAACGAACGCCGCTTTCGTTCGTCTTATTAACAGAGAGAGACGGAGAGCGCTTCTGAGTTCTGCCCTTACCCTTTCCCTTGTGGTTAGGATTCGGAAGCGCTCTCTCGAAAAACTCCAAAGACACTTTGTAACGTGTCCGAAATTTCTCCCACGGTAGCATGCGCCCGCGCCGATTCCAAGATGTGCGGCATTAAGTTCCCCCCATCCACCGCCGCCTGCTTCAGTCTGCCCAAAGCCCCCTTCCACTGCTCCACATCCCGCGTCGCCCGGACTTCGCGCAACCGCGCCACCTGCGCCTCTTCCACCTCTGGCCGGATCTGAAACACTGGCACCGCCTCATTGCCTTCGCTCTGAAAGCGGTTCACCCCCACCACTACGATGTCCCCCGCCTCCACACCACGCTGATACTGATACGCCGCGTTCTGGATCTCGCTCTGGATGTACCCGCTCTCGATCGCCGCGATCGTGCCGCCCATGCCGTCGATCCGCTCGATGTAGGCCATCGCTTCGGCTTCCAGCTTGTCCGTCAGCGCCTCAATGTATTCCGACCCGCCCAGCGGATCCGGCTCCGCCGTCACGCCGCTCTCGTAGCCGATCACCTGCTGCGTCCGTAGCGCGATGCGCGCCGCATCGGCCGTCGGCAGCCCCAGCGCCTCGTCCATGCCATTCGTATGCAGGCTCTGCGTCCCGCCCAGCACCGCCGCCATCGCCTGCAGCGCCACTCGCACAATGTTCACGTCCGGTTGCTGCGCCGTCAGCGTCGACCCCGCCGTCTGCGTATGGAATCGCAACATCATCGACTTCGCGTCGCGTGCCCCAAACCTCTCCTTCATCAGCCGCGCATACAGCCGCCGCGCCGCGCGAAACTTCGCGATCTCCTCGAGAAAGTTGTTGTGCGCGTTAAAGAAAAAGCTCAGCCGCGGCGCAAACGTGTCCACCTCCAGCCCCACCGCCACCGCCGCCTCGATATACGCAATCGCATCCGCCAGCGTAAAGGCAATCTCCTGCGCCGCCGTCGACCCCGCCTCGCGGATGTGATACCCGCTGATCGAGATCGTGTTCCACTCCGGCAACTCACGGCTCGCCCACGCAAAGATGTCCGTGATGATCCGCATCGCCGGCCGCACCGGATAGATGTACGTCCCGCGCGCGACGTACTCCTTCAGAATGTCGTTCTGGATCGTCCCGCCCAGCTTCTTGAGGTCCGCCCCCTGCTGCTCGGCCACAATCACGTAGTAGGCCAGCAGTGTCGCCGCCGTCGAGTTGATCGTCATCGACGTCGTGATCTTCTCAAGCGCAATCCCGTCGAACAGCCGCTGCATGTCCGCGAGCGACGAAATCGATACGCCCACCCGCCCCACTTCACCCAGCGCCAGCGGATGATCCGCGTCCATGCCCATCTGCGTCGGCAGGTCAAACGCCACGCTCAGCCCCGTCGTCCCCTGGCTCAGCAGATAGCGGTAGCGTTCGTTCGATTCCTCCGCCGATCCAAACCCCGCATATTGCCGCATCGTCCAGAGCCGCTTGCGGTACATGTCGGGATAGATCCCGCGCGTATACGGATATTCCCCCGCCTTCATCGCTAGCTCTTGCCGATCTTGCGCGCCTTGAAAAAGCTCTGCAAGCCGTAGACCAACATCACCAAAAACGCAAAGCCCATCAGCAACAGCCGCCCCAGGCTTTCCGAATCACCCTTGAAGTTGTACACCCCACGCACCAGACTGGCCAGGATTACAATCGCAAACACGGCAAAGAAAAACCCGATCATCTCGTTCCACAAAATGTGTAACGGTTTGATCACACCGGGTAGGAATGCCTGAAAAAAACGCTTCATGGATGTGCAGTTTCATGCTAACAGAGCCGCAAGCGCACGATAAGAGTGAGTGCTACCCTGTAGTTGGGAAATCGCATGGACGAGAACCTGAAAGAATTAATGCAAGAACTCGGCAATGCCATTAACGAGTCTTTGTCAGACTCCGACCGCATTGCGGCGGCCATTGGCGATATCAAACGTGCTGGTTACGATGTCTTCCTTGTTCTGGAAGCCACCATCGGCTTCAACAAGCGCGAAGAAGAAGGCGAACCTGTCACCGAAATGCCTGAAGCCTTTGATGCAACCGGCCACTTGACCTGGAACAGCCAGGACACCAAGTTCCTCAAAGCCCTCAAAATATCTCTCGACGACGATCCGCGCTAACGGATCATCTCCCGATAAACCTCTAACGTCAGATCTGCTGCGCGCTGCCACCCAAAACTGGCGGCGCGTTTGCGTCCCAGCTCGATCCACGGCTCACGCGCTTCGATGGTGCTTAACCCTCGCAGCGCCGTCCCGATTGCCTCCACATCCAGCGGGTCCACCAGTGTCGCCGCCTCCCCGGCCACCTCCGGCAGCGCCGACACGTTTGAGGTCACCACCGGCACGCCGTATGCCATCGCCTCAAGCACCGGGATGCCAAACCCTTCATCCAGACTCGGAAACGCAAAAACCGCCGCCCGCTCGTAGAGCCTTGGCAATTCCTCATCGCTCACATAGCCGAGCACTTTCACGCGCTCCGGCAGATCGCGCAGCATCTCGCCCGCCTCAAACCCGGCGCTACCGGCAATCCACAACTGCCACCCCTCGGGCATCGCGGCAAAGGCCTCGATCAGCCGCTTGGTGTTCTTGCGCTTCTGCACGGCCCCTACGGTCAGCACGATCTTCTCGCGCGCCTCGACGGGCCGGATGCGCTGTGGCAGGTCCACCCCATGGGGCACCACACGCACCCGTTCAGCCGGATAGCCGAGCAGTTCCACCACTTGCCGCGCCGTAAAGGCCGAGACGGCAATGATCCGGTCGCTCCGCTCGGCCGCCTCGCGCGCCTGCGCCGCAAACCGCTCGCGAAACTCCGCCGACGAGTATTCCGCGCTCAAAACAAAAAGGTCGTGAAATGTACTCACCATCCGCGCCCGCCCGCGCTCGGGCAGTCGCTGGTTCAACCCGTGAAAAACATCCACCCCGGGGGCGCCCTTCCACAGCACGCGCTTCGGCCACGGGGCCCGCAGCCAGCGGTGAGGCCGGTAGTAGCGCCGGATGCGCGCCTTGCCCTCGAGCCCCGCCATCAGCTGCAGCGAATACTTGCCCACGCCGCTGAGCTGTTTGCCCACCGCATAGGTGGCATCCAGCCCGATTATTGGATCGTCGATTGGGCTTCCGGTTCGCACGGCTTCTCGAAGGGCTTATTCTCCCACAGCCCTTCTTCCACCTGATCGAGAACCGTATCCAGTTGCCAGCCGTTGTCCTCGCTCAGGTCCACCGCCGCAATCTGGCTTTGCAGTTCCACCGTCGTGCCGCGTGCCAGCGCCTTTACCTTGATGTCGCGCGCCACGTTCCACAGCGCCGTATGCAGGCTGATGCTGCAACGCTCCGGGCTCAACACCGCAAAGCGCCCCCCTCCGAGATACGCCACCAGGTCCACGTCGCTTGAAAAGCCGCGCAACATCTCGCCCATTTCCACCAGCAGCCATTCCTCTTCGTGCCGTCCGCCGATCTCGCCAAACGCCGCAAGGTTGGTCAACTGCAGAAACGCGCACGAGGCCGCCATCGTTCGCTTGCGCATCAGCCGGCAATACGGCTCGCCCAGTTGCACAAATCCGGTAAAGTTCAGCAGCCCCGTCAGCTCGTCGCGAACGCTCATGCGGCGCAATCCGTTGGCGATCTTGCTGCGCTCGATGGCGCACCGCAGGCTCCGCCCCAGCGGCGTGCAATCCACCTCGTGCTTCACCATCACATCTTGCGCGCCTTCCTGGATCAACCTCACCGTCAGCGTCGCATCTTCCATGCCCAGCATCACGATGATCGGAGTATGGGGCG
>CAZBTA010000304.1:0-5469 GCA_964494515.1 uncultured Bryobacter sp. | reverse complement strand
CCAGATCGTCCGCATCGATCTCCGCATCGCCGGCAAGCCTCTCCGCGAAGATCGCTTCGATGCCCTCTTTGCCGCCCCCGCCAAACCCGACACCACCCCCAAACCTGTCACCATCGACTGGGCCGATATCCGCCGCCGTTCCTCCCTGCTGCCCCTCGATCTCGATGCCGGCCAGTTCGCCATCAGTCCCGATGGCAAGACCCTCGTCTTCACCGCCTCCGCCGCCGGTCAGGTCCAGCTCTATACGCTCTCCATCGATCGCGCCGCCACCGGCCCCGCCATCCCCCGCCAGCTCACCTCCACCCCCGGCAACAAGTCCAACCCCCAGTTCTCCTCCGACTCAAAGGAAGTCTACTTCTCCGAAATGGGCCGCCTCGCCGCCATCGACGTCACCACCCGCACCCCCCGCTCCATCACCACCACCGCCGAGCTCATCACCGACTTCGCCTCCGATCGCGCCGAGCTCTTCTCCGAAGCCTGGTCCTACCTCAACAACCACTTCTACGACGACAAGTTCCACGGCGTCGATTGGGCCGCCACCCGCGAGCGCTTCGAGCGCGCCGCCATGTCGAGCCAGACTCCCGATGAGCTCCGCCGCACCATCAACCTCATGATCGGCGAGCTCAACGCAAGCCACCTCGGCTTCAGCTTCCAGCTCACCGCTCCGCTGCCCACCGGTCGCCTCGGTCTCGACTTCGACGGCCTCAAGATCTCCCGCGTCATCCCCCTCGGCCCCGCCGCGCTCGCGGGCGGCATCACCACTGGCATGACACTCAGTGCCATCAATGGCACTCCGGTCACCGCCACCACCAACATCGACGAGCTCCTCGAGTTCTCCTCCGGCCGCAAGACCACCCTCACGCTCGATGGCAAGACGTTCACCCTGCAGCCCATCTCCATCGGCGCCGAAAAAGCCCTCCGCTACGAAGCCTGGGTCGATTCCTCCCGCGCCCTCGTCGACAAGCTCTCCGGCGGCAAGCTCGCCTACGTCCACATCCCCGACATGAGCGAAGAGTCGCTCCAGCGCTTCTACCTCGACCTCGACGAAACCGCCCACAAGCGCAAAGGCGTCGTCATCGACGTCCGCAACAACAACGGCGGCTTCGTCAACGTCTACGCCATCGACGTCCTCGCCCGCAAGAGCTACTTCTCCATGACCGAGCGCGGCGATACCGTCCCCGTCCCCAATCGCACCATGCTCGGCCAGCGCTCCCTCGATCTCCCCACCATCCTCCTCACCAACCAGCACTCCCTCTCCGACGCCGAAGACTTCACCGAAGGCTATCGCTTCCTCAAGCTCGGCAAGACCGTCGGCGAACCCACCGCCGGCTGGATCATCTTCACCTGGAATCAGCCCCTCTTCGACGGCTCCCAGCTCCGTCTCCCCCGCATGGCCATCCGCGACACCCGCGGCCAGAACATGGAACTCAACCCCCGCCCCGTCGACATCCCCGTCGAACGCCCCCTCGGCGAAGAAGGCGACTCCCAGATCGCCCGCGCCGTCACCGAGCTGCTCACCCAGCTCCGCTAACGCTTCTGGCAGCGCGGGCAAAACGTTGTCCCGCGCTGCACCACCAGCATCCTCTCAAGCACACCCCCACACCGCGGGCACGCCTCCCCGTCCTTGCCATACACCTGGTGCTGCTCCTGATATCCGCCCCTCTCGCCCCGCGCGTTCACATAATCCGAGATCGACGATCCCCCCGCCGCAATCGCCGCCTTGAGCACCGCCACAATCGCCCCATGCAATCGCTCCAGCCTCCCCCGCGACAGCGCGGCCGCCTCCGCACACGGGTGCACCCCCGCCGCAAACAGCGCCTCATCCGCATAGATGTTCCCCATCCCCCGCAGAAACTTCTGATCCAGCAGCAGCGCCTTCACCCGCGCCCGCCTCTTGCCCGCATGCGCGGCAAATTCCCCCGCCGTCATCTCGAGCGGATCCGGCCCCTGCTCGGGCAACTCCTCCACATGCGTCAGCCGCCCAAACCGCCGCACATCGTCATACCGCAACACCCCCTCATCCAGCACAATCCGCCCCCGCGTAAACTTCCCCCGCGCCTCATCCAGCATCAGCTGCCCCGTCATCCGCAGATGCACCAGCAGCATCCCCCGATCAAGCTCCATCACGATGTACTTCCCATACCGCCTTACCGCGCGGATCTCCCGGCCCACAATCGTCTCCGGCGCCACGCCCTCCACTGCCTCCACGCGCCGTCCCACCAGCACCGGCGCAAGGCCCCGCACCACGGTCTCTACTTCAGGCAGCTCAGGCACTCAGAAAAATCACCCCGTCTCTCACTTCCACATCAAACTTCTTCAGCTTCACGTCCGGGTTCCGGTCATATTCCCCCGTCACACAGCTGAATTCCCACCCGTGATACGGGCAGATCAACATCCCATCGGCAAAGTTTCCCGCCCCCAGCGGCCCGTTCCGGTGCGGACACAACCCGTGCAACGCATGGATCTCGCCCCCGTGGTTACACACCACATACGTCTCCACCCCATCAATCACTTCCACGCTCTTGCCCGGCGGCAGTTCCTCTACCCGGGCCACTTCCAAAAGCGGCATATGATTAACGCTATCATGCGTCCTTTTGCGCTCCCCCTGCTGCTGCTCACGCTCCTCGGCTGCCAGAAAAACACGCTCCCCACCATCGGCGTCATCCCCAAAGGCGCCAGCCACCAGTTCTGGCTCACCGTCCAGGCCGGCGCCATCGAAGCCGCCCGCCAGTACGGCTACGAGATCGAATGGAACGCCCCCGCCCTCGAGATCGATCGCTCCCGCCAGATCGACATCATGCAGTCCATGATCACCCGCAAACTCGCCGGCATCGCCATCGCCCCCGTCGATCGCCAGGCCATGGTCGGCGTCATCGAACGCGCCGCTGCCGAATCCATCCCCGTCGCCGTCTACGATTCCGACGTCGACACCACCAAACGCCTCACCTACATCGCCACCGACAATCGCGAAGCCGGCCGCATCGCCGCCCGCCGCATGGGCCAGATCCTCGGCGGCAAAGGCAAGGTCCTCATCGTTGGCTTCATGCCCGGCAGCGCCTCCACCATGGAGCGCGAAGAGGGCTTCATCGAAGAGACAAAGCAGTCCTTCCCCGCCATCACCCTCCTCGAAGTCCAATTCGGCATGGCCAACCGCGCCAAGGCCATGGCCGTCACCGAGAACGCCCTCTCCGCCCACACCGATCTCGCCGGCGTCTTCGCCGACAACGAGTCTTCCCTCGCCGGCGCCGTCCAGGCCCTCAAGGGCCGCAACGCCAAATCAGTCAAGCTCGTCGGCATTGACGCAAGCGAACAGCTCATCAAAGACCTCGAACAAGGCTGGATCGACTCCCTCGTCGTCCAGGACCCCTTCCGCATGGGCTACGAGTCCGTCAAGGCCATTGCGGAATCCCGCAAAGGCGCCCCGCCCGCCCCCCGCATGGATCTCCCCGCCCGCCTTATCCTCCCTGCGGACCTCACCAAACCCGACGTCAGAGATCTGCTTTTCCCCAAGCTCGAAAAATGGCTCAAAACCCCCGCCGCCCACTAGCCCCGAGCGAAAATGCGCTCCCCAATTGAGAACCCCCATTCGGCAGTGGTAAACTCAAAAGAAGTGAGCCACCCTAGCTCAGTCGGTAGAGCGACTGATTCGTAATCAGTAGGTCGCCGGTTCGATTCCGGCGGGTGGCTCCACTCCCCCACCATTCCGTTTCCTTCTTCCCCTGCTATAAACTGAAATTGCCATCTATGGTTCTGCGCTTCAATGAACGGAGAGCGACCGAAGCCGCTGCTAAGTTTCTCAAGCTGCGTGGCGGCCGGATGAGCTATCTCAAGCTCATCAAGTTGCTCTATTTCCTCGATCGCGAAGCGCTCCTCCGCTGGAGCCGCCCGGTCACTACCGATCGCTACGTATCGATGGACAACGGCCCAGTCGTCAGCCGCATCTACACTCTTATCCGTGAAGAGCCGACTCCAGGCACAGATCCCGTTTGGCGTCAGTTCATTTCTCCGCCGGTCAACTACGAGGTCTCGCTCACCCAGGAACCAGAGATCGACGAACTCTCACCGGCCGAAGAATCCCTCATCGAAGAAATCTTCTCGCGCTACGGCGCCATGGGCCGTTGGGACTTGGTCCAACTCTCCCACGAGCTTGCCGAGTGGCAAGACCCCAAAGGCAGCGCCATCCCCATCGAGTACCGCGATATCCTCCGCGCCGCCAACAGATCCGAAGCCGAGATTGCGGCAATCGAATCAGAGCTCGAAGCCTTGGCTGCCGCCGAAGGCATGCTCCAACCAGTCTGATGCGCTGCGGCGATACCTTTCTGATGCCCGCCCCTGGCGGCGCCGCAACACCACACCTTTGGATTGTTATCACCGAGCCTGATCCCGCAACAAACCTGTGCGGCATTGTGAGTGTTACCACATTGCGCAACAGCAAAGACCAAACCGTGTTGCTCAATGTCGGGGATCATCCTTTCATTCGTCACGCGTCCACGATCTTCTACGGCGACGCGATGATAGTCGATGCAAAGCGACTTCAGGCTGAAATCGCCGCCAGCCTCGCGCTTCCCCGTGATCCATGTCCTCCCACCACCTTGAAGCTGATCCAACAAGGCGTAACCGCATCTCCGTTCTGTCGCCCAAAGTTCCGTCGCTTTTGCATCGAGCAGTGGGCCCGCTAGCATCAAGCATCTCGCAGGCGGAAATGGAAACATTTTTTCAGTAACTCTCTCATTGCCACAGCTTCCAATTTCCTTCTAAGCTTGAGCATTATGGGTGGCCGGGCCAATTACGCCATACGGACAAACGGCAAAGTCGAGCTCTTTTACTCTCATTGGGGTGCGGTAACCGTTGCCGAAGATATCTTCTGGGGGCTGCAAAACACTGAAGATTTCATCCGGCGCAACGAGCCAACAACCGAATGGCTGGATGACCTTTGGGCAGAGGGGGGCGTCGCCTTGGACAAAGACAATCACTGCCTCACTTGGCTCACTCAAGAATGGCCAGATGAGCCGGATATCCTGTCGGCTTACGAAAAGCTTCTGGCCGAAAACTGGCAAACTTCAGGTTGGACAGTCAATCGCGCTCCAACTTGGCAGGCCCTTGCCGCTTCGGTTGGCGTGGATCCTGCAATCGTCACATCAGCTCCAACTGGCCCTGCTCCAATCTCTCCCGACAGGCTTGGCGATAACCTCGCCAACTATTGCTGCTGCGCATTATTGACTGTCCGCCATAATGAGAATAAATGTCCGCACTACGCGATTGATTTCTCCCTCCCGGGAGTGCTCATAAATGGCCCAGCTATTCTCTCGAGCCTGGATCACGTTGCGGACCTTGCCAAATTGCGTGAGGTCTTTGTGAGTCGTCCAAATGACGACACAAGATTGCTGGGCGACTGGCTCAGTTCCTTTTGCGTCCTCGATATCCCCTCTCGCAAAATTCATTTGGCTGTTTCACCCTATGATGAACAAT
>CAZBTA010000303.1:0-5520 GCA_964494515.1 uncultured Bryobacter sp. | reverse complement strand
AGCCCCTGGCTATCCAGCGGCATGAACTCGATGTACCGAATCTCAATCCCCCGCTCCCGCCCAAACCGCGCCATCGGGATCACATCCTGCTCAGTCACGCCCTTCACCGCCACCACATTCAGCTTGATCGGGCCAAACCCCATCCGCTGCACCACATCAATACTTTCGAGCACCCGCGGCAATTCATCGCGCCGCGTGATCTCGGCAAATCGCGCCCGGTCGAGCGTATCCAGATGAATGTTCAACCGCCGCAATCCCGCCTCATACAGCGCCTCAGCCTGCGCCCCCAGCAGCACCGCGTTCGTCGTCAGCGCAATATCCTCGATGCCCTCAATCGCATTCAGCTGCGCGATCAGCTTGTGCAGATCCTTGCGCGCCAGCGGCTCTCCACCCGTGATGCGCAACTTGCGCACCCCCAACCCGGCGGCAATCCGCGTAAAGCGCGCCATCTCTTCAAAGCTCAGAATTTCGGGTTTCGGCGCATACTGCCCGCCCTCTTCGGGCATGCAGTAAAAGCAACGGATGTTGCAGCGATCCGTGACACTGATCCGCAAGTTGTCATGCAAACGTCCAAAGCGGTCAACAAGTGGCGCTTGCATGTCCGGCCTACAGTGCGAGCATGCGCTCGATCGGCAAGCGCGCCCTCTCCATGATCTCCGCCGGCAATTCCACCCGCGGCGTCAAAGTCTCAAGGCAGTGCTTCACCTTCTCGAGCGTATTCATGCGCATATACGGGCATTCACTGCAGTTGCAGTTCTCGTTCGGCACGAAGTAAAACTTCTTGTCCGGGGCGCCCTTTTCAAGAGAGTGGCGCACGCCACTTTCCGTTACGACAATCCATTCGGCGGCATCGCTCTTGACGCAATGCTCAATGATTGCCGATGTCGAGCCAATGTAGTCGGACATCGCCAGCACTTCCGCCGGACATTCCGGATGCGCCGCCACGAGCGCCGTCGGATGCTGCAAGCGCAACGCCGTCAGCCGCCGCGCGGCAAACGTCGCATGTACAATGCACGCCCCCTGCCAGATCTTCATGTTCTGGCGACCCGTCTGCTGTTTCACATAATTGCCAAGGTTGATATCCGGGCAGAACAGAATCGGCTTCTCCGCCGGAATCGAATTCACCACATCCACCGCATTGCGCGAGGTGCAAATGATGTCGCTCTCGGCCTTCACCGCCGCCGACGTATTGATGTAGCTCACCACCACATGATCCGGATAACGCTGCTTGAACGCCCGCAATTGATCGGCCGGGCAGCTGTCCACCAGGCTGCACCCCGCATTGGCGTCAGGCACGACAACAATGCGATCCGGGTTCAGCAACTTCGCCGTCTCGGCCATAAACCAGACGCCGCAGAAGACGATCACTTCGCCTTCAAACTGCTTGGCCTTCCGCGCCAGCTCAAGGCTGTCGCCGATGACGTCGGCCAGTTCCTGGATTTCGGATTCCTGGTAGTGGTGCGCAAGCAGAATCGCTTTGCGCTCCCGCTTGAGTGCCAGAATTTCTTCGGAAATGGAAGTGTGGGCTAATACGGCTGACATGGAAAGAATGCGAGCGACCAACCAGTCTCACGCACCTTCAGTGTAGCGTAAGGGCTAGCCCGCGATACCCTTGCGGCGCGGCTTCGGCGTGTCCATCGTGATCAGCTTCGGCGATCCACCCACACCCACCGGATCCGCATCGCTCAGCTGCGGCAGCGCCATCGGCGTCTCGGTCGTCATCGTCTTCGCGCTGAACACGCTGCACGCCTTGGCCAGCTTCTGCAGATCACCGCCGTCCTCCACCACCATCTCGTGCTCAATCCAGTTGCTCAACGGGATGTTGCGGAAGAACAGCCGCTCCTGCATCACCATCGACTTGCGATTCAGGAACAGGCTCTTGCTCTCACGGGTGTAGCTGCGCTCTTCAACGCGGAACTCGGCGAGAAACTCGTCAAACGCCTGCCGCCGCACGCGCTCTTCAACAGCCTTGATCGTCTCCTCGAGCGTCTTCTG
Organism: uncultured Bryobacter sp.; assembly: GCA_964494515.1. Taxonomy (GTDB): domain Bacteria; phylum Acidobacteriota; class Terriglobia; order Bryobacterales; family Bryobacteraceae; genus Bryobacter. Next base: position 3,525 of record CAZBTA010000303.1, on the reverse strand, counting down.
GTGCGTATTCACCAGCGCCCGTGCTTCAGCCGTCGCCTCGCGCTCTTTCGCCACCGCGACTTCGAGCTTCGACTGCATGATGAAGTACGCCATCAGCGCGGACCCCGCGGCTACAAACAACGGCAGAAACAACCAAAGCATTGCGTCCATGATTCGACCTCACAATGAGAATCGGTCGAACGCGGCGAGACTTTATAGTCCATCCACCTTAGAGCTGCTTAAGAGTTTCCCTGCAAGACCCAATCGGAAAGATACCGCAGCCTTCAGCGTCTGCCCCAGCCAGAAGCTGAACCCCGCTCCAAACCCGTAGTTCTTCGAATAGAACGCCCCCAACCCATTCAGCCGGTCAGCCGCGTCCATCTCTCCGTCGATCATTTCCTGCCGCGCCCGCTCGCGCTTCAGCACCAGATCGCTCAAAACCACCACCTGCTTGCCAGCCTCACGGATCTTGTAAAACAACTCGAGATCGGCGTAATACTGCCCGTAGGTTTCCGGCAGGTAGTTCATACTCACCAGCGCCAATTTCGGATACAGCACCGGCTGGTCAAACGGATACTCGCTCCCCCGCGTCAGTTCCACATCTCCCGGCTTGGGCAGCGCATAGAGTTCGGCGGCGGGGCAAACCGCTCCCGCCTGTGGATTGCTTTCAATGGCGGTCAGCAGCCGGTCGATCGTATCCGGCGCAATCTCCACCCCATTCGGCACCACAAACAGATACTCACCCTTCGCCGTACGCGTGGCGATATTGATCGCCTTCGTCCAGCCAAAGTTCCGCGGCAGCCGCAGCACCGTGATCCCTTCAAACTCCTCATCGATCCGCGCGCTGCCATCCCGGCTGCCACAGTCAACTACGATCACTTCACTTTCATCTGCGTTGTTGCGCGCCGCCAGCGCCGCAAGCGTCGGCCGCAACAACTGCACCTGATGCTGCGATACCACGAGAACCGAAACACGCACCGGCTTTGGCGCTTGATTATCCGTTTGAGGGCTTTCCATCCAAGATCAAGGATAACCCGCGCACTAGCGCTTCAGTACGGTTCCGCGTGGATCGAGCACCACCCTGGTCGGCATCACGCCCGTCTTCACCTCAATCGAATCCTCACCGCCCCCGGTGCGCAACCACTTCACCATCTTCCGGTTACCCGGCAGCGTGATCTCCACCGGCACATCGATCTCAAAATCCTCAGCCACCTGCGTCTGCTTCAGCTTGATCTCGACGATCTTCTTGCCCGCCAGCCCCTTGGCCGTCCACGTCATGTCCAGCTGCGGAATCCCCGTGCCATACACCCATGTCTCAAAAAAGTTCGTCAGATCACGATCCGGCACATCCTTCGGCATCCCGGCCGTCGCGGCCAGCCGCAGGTCCTCGGTGCGCAGTGGCTTGTTGGCAAACTCACGCGTCAACTGCCCCAGCATCTTGAGAAAAGCCGCATCACCCATCCGCGCGCGCAACATATGCAGCACCCACGTGCTCTTGCCATACATCACCGCGTGCCACGCCACCGGATCAGCCATCCGCAGGCGCATGCCAAACACGATCGGCCCCATCCCGTCGGCCGTCTTGCCATCCTTGTTCTCGGCCACCAGCCTTTTCTTGTATTCCTCAAGCACCGGTTCGAGCGCCTTCGGCCCGCTCTTTTTCTCGAGAAACAGAAACGCCGAATAATTCGCCAGCGCCTCGGCCAACCACTCATCCCGGTAGTTGTCGAACGTCACCTGGTTGCCCCACCACTGGTGCGCCAGCTCGTGCGCCTGCATGATGTCGCGAAAGTTCCGCCCCTGCCACTCCGCGCGCTCGCTCGCCGGCAGATGCCGGTCCTCCAGATAAGCCAGCGTCGACAGATACAGGAATCCCGGAAAACCCTGTCCAAACTGCCCCGGGATCGGTGCCGCCACAATCCGCTTCAGCGGCGGCGGCCCAAACAATCCGGCAAAATACTCGAGGCCTCCGGCCAACTCCTCGGCCATCTGCGGCATGCGTGCCGCCGGTGACGGTCGCGGCGGTGGCGCAAGCACCATCGGCGCCTCCATCTGCCGCCTCCGCTGGCCGGGCACATTCGGCGGCGGCACAAACATCGGAGCCACCGGTCGCGCCTCAAGCGCCGACTCGAGCGTCCGGTTCGCATACACTTCCACCTCATAGCCACCACGCTTCACCGCGCTTGACTGAAAGTCCCCCAGGTTAAACCCGAACAGCCGCAGCGGCTGCTCCACCTTGCACGTCGTCTGCTTTACCTCGCCCATGGTTGTCTCGCTGCGCGCCCCAGGGCAGACCAGCGTCAACGCCTTCGGATGCTCAAAGGTCGCCTCAAACGGCGCCGCCTGAAACTGCAGTTGCGGAAACCAGCTCGCCCGGTTCGCCAGATACAGCACGCCATTGCCTGCGCGGAAGAACAGCTCGCCCTCTTCCTCAATTTCGAGCACGCCGCTCTCGCCCTCGGCCAGCGCCTTCGGCAGCCGCACACTGAACGCCTCCGAGTCCCCATTCCGCAACAGATTCGCCCGCAGCGCCTCGCGCTGGTAGAACTCCACCGCCTCGCCATTCCATCGCGCCGCCTTTACCCGCAGTCGCGGCGTCAGATCAAGCGGCAACACGCGCAGATCCTTCACACTCGCCGTCAGTGTCAGCTTCACCGTCGCCCCAAATCGCAACTCGCTATCAAGCTTCGCATTCACCGCAAAGCGTTCAATCTTCGCCACCGGCGGCGGCACCACTCGCGGCTGTGGCCGCTTCGGCTCAAAGTGCGACCAGAAGTGATACCGGTTGCGCCCATCCACATTCTCAAGCTTCCCCACCAGCAGTTCCTCACGGCCACGCGGGTCAAAGAACACATCAAAATTACCCAATTGCCGCCCCGAGATTGCCGCAAAAAAGCACCCCCGCTCCGGGCTCACGCCATTGCTCACATCCTCGATCAACCGCGTCTCCAGGCTCTCGCTCAGGTTCCGCATCACGTCGTTCCACTGCTCGGCGATCAGCACGCCCCGCTCGGGCACGCGGCGCGCCGTCTCGCTCTGCCGCAGTTGCTCGTACCACCGGTCGCCCGTGCCATCGGTAAACAGAAAGATCGCCGATTGAAAGTGTTCTTCGAGATTCGCCGCCCCCGTAAAGCTCGCCAGCGATCGCCGCTCCATCCGGTTCGGCGGAATCATGAGGATTTCGGCATCCTCGGTCGGCTCGGTGGCCACAAACACCGCGCCCGTGCGCACCCCGTTCACGGGCTTGCGAAAGATCAGCACGCCCTCGGTCAAGAACAGCCGCACCTCATTGCGCCGGTAGGTAAAGTCACGCACACGAAAGCACGCCTCGGCATCGAGTGTCGCCTCGCGCAAGGTCCGGCTCAATTGTTGGAGAGTAGGCTCAGTATCCGCCGCCAGCGGCAGCAGCCCCACCAGTACAAGCAACCACTTCACGCCACCAGTGTATCTTCAGGCAGCCGGGCTCTCACCGGTTTCAAGCCGCCCATCCGGTCCAATCTCCAGATGGCAGAACCCAGCCGGCGGGATAAACTCGATCACCGTGCG
>CAZBTA010000302.1:0-5582 GCA_964494515.1 uncultured Bryobacter sp. | reverse complement strand
ATCGGACCGGCGTTTGGCGGATTTCTGAGCGAGTATGGATTGCCGGTGCCGGCGTATGCGGCGGGGACGCTGTGTCTGCTCGCGGCAGTGTTTGGGTACTTCATGTTGCCGGAGAGCCTGAGTCTTGAGAAGAGGGCGACGGGCAAGCTCGAGATCGGGGACGCGAACCCGATAAAGAAGATTGCGCAGGCGTTGTCGAGGGATTCGATCCGGGCGGTGCTGATCGCGATGTTTGTGGTGAACGTGGCGTTTGGGGGATTGCAGTCGAACTTTGCGCTGTTTACGCTGAAGCGCTTTGGCATGGGGCCGCAGGATAATGCGTGGATCTTTGTGTACATCGGGTGCCTGAGCATCTTCATGCAGGGGGTGGTGGTGCGGCGGCTGCCGAAGACGCTCGACCCGGTGAAGACGTGTGTGGTGGGGCTGAGTGGGATGGCGCTCGGTTTTCTCGGCATCAGCTTTGCGCAGGCGGAGTGGCATCTGTTTCCGGCGATTGCGGTGATGGCGTTTGGCAACGGGGTGGCGGCGCCGATGCTGACGGGGCTGATCTCGCGACGGGTGGGCGAGAGGGAACAGGGAACGGTGCTTGGGTCGTCGCAGTCGATTCTGAGCGCGACGCGTATTGTGGGGCCATTGATGGCGGGGATCACGTTTGATGCGCTGGGCAGCGGGGCGCCGTACTGGACGGGAGCGATCATGGTGGTGGCCGGGGCGTTGATTGTGACTCGTATCCCGAAGGACTGATACGCTGACGCTGATATGAAGCGTCGTGAATTCTTAGCCACCACCGCCGCGCCCATGATGGTGCAGCGCAAGCCATTGCCGAATATCCTGTGGGTGACGTGTGAAGACATGAGCCCGAACCTGGGGTGCTATGGGGACAAGAACGCGAGCAGCCCGGCGATTGATGCGCTGGCTCAGCGGAGCCTGCGCTACCGGCATTGCTGGTCGAACGCGCCGGTGTGCGCGCCGGCGCGGACGACGATCATCAGTGGGATGTATCCGCCCTCAACGGGGGCCGAGCATATGCGCAGCGAGACGAAGCTAGCGCCGGGGCAGAAGATGTTTCCGCAGCTGTTGCGTGAGGCGGGCTACTACACGACGAACAACAGCAAGGAAGACTACAACCTGGTGCACACGGGCAAGGTGTGGGATGAGAGCTCGAACAAGGCGCACTGGCGGAACCGGGACGCGAAGCAGCCGTTCTTTAGCGTGTTCAACTACATCGTTACGCACGAGAGCCAACTGTGGCCGCGGCAGCAGGCGGTGAAGCATTCGCCGCGGGAGGTGCGCGTGCCCGCCTACATGCCGGATCTGCCCGAGGTGAGACGGGACTGGGCGCAGTATTACGACAACATCGCGACGATGGACGGCATGGTGAAGAAGACGCTCGATGAATTGAAAGCGGATGGGCTTGAGGATTCGACGATTGTGTTCTTCTATTCGGATCATGGGGCGGGGATGCCGCGATCGAAGCGGTGGCCTTACAACTCGGGGTTGCGGGTGCCGATGATGGTGCATATTCCGGAGGCCTTCAAACATCTGCGGCCGAAGGATTATGAGGCGGGGGATTGGACGGAGCGGCTGGTGAGTTTTGTGGATCTGGCGCCGACGGTGTTGAGCCTAATCGGCAAGCAGAAGGAAGAGTATCACCAGGGGCACGCGTTTCTTGGTGAGCATATGGCGCCAGAACAGGATTATGTGTTTGGGTTCAGAGGGCGGATGGATGAGCGGATTGATATGGTGCGGTCGGTGAGGTCGCACCGGTATGTGTATATCCGCAACTACATGCCGCATCGGATCTACGGGCAGAACCTCGAATACATGTGGAAGATGCCGACGACCACGGCGTGGCAGAAGGCGTTTGAAGAAGGCAAGACGACCGATGCGCAGAGCGCGTTCTGGAAGACGAAGCCGGCCGAGGAGTTTTATGACCTTGAGACGGATCCGGATGAGGTGCGCAATCTGGCGACGAAGGTGACGGGCGAGCAGAAAGCGGAGATGGCGCGACTGCGGGCGGCGCAGATTGCGCTGGCGGCGCGGATCCACGATGTGGGCTTTTTGCCGGAGCACGAGATGCATGCGCGAGCCAAGGGGGATGCGCCTTACACGATGGGGCAGGACCCGGGGCGGTATGAGTTTACGCGGGTGTTTAACGCGGCGGAACTGGCAACGGGGCCGACGCCGATGCAGCCGGAAGTCTTTGCCACTTATCTCGCGGATGGCGAGAGCGGCGTAAGGTATTGGGCGGCGACGGGACTGCTGCGGCAGGGCAAGGCGGGCGTAGAGGCGGCCGCGGATGCGCTTCGGGAATCGTTGCGGGATGCGGCGCCGAATGTAAGGGTGGTGGCGGCTGAGGCGCTGGCACGGTATGGGGCCGAGAGCGACTTGAAGCCGGCGATGGAGGTGTTGCTGGCGGCGGCGGATGCAAGCAGGGGATCGAACTATCTGGCGACGGCGGCGCTGAATGCGCTGACCGAGATTGGGGCGGCGAAAGTGAAGCCATATCGCGAGCGCATTGCGGCGTTGCCGAAGAGCAACAAGAGCGAGCCGGCAAGAAGTCAGGGATATGTGGAGCGATGTATCGATTACTTGCTCAAAATGTGATGAAATGCTCAGCACGTTATGCGCAAGAATTCTTCACGCCGCGACTTTCTGACGCGCTCGGCAGCCACGGGGGCCACGGGCCTTGCGGCAGGGGCCGGTAATGCGTCGGCATCGGCGTCGCATATTCCACCGCTGAAGACCGCGAACACGACGAAGACGAATTCGATCTGCCCGTATTGCGCGGTGGGATGCAGCCTGACGATCCACACGGTGGGCGACAAGGCGCGCAATGTGAAGCCGGCGATTGTGCACATTGAGGGCGACCCGGAGAGCCCGGTGAACCGGGGGACGCTATGTCCGAAGGGGGCGTCGCTTGAGGAGTTTGTGCAGAGCGACCGGCGGCTGACGAAGATTCGCTATCGTGCGGCGGGGGCCACGGATTGGAAGGACCTGAGCTGGGAAGAGGCGATGCCGATGATGGCGGCGCGCATCAAGCAATCGCGGGACCGGGGCTATGTGGAACGGGATGCGCAAGGGCGCACGGTGAACCGGTGCGAGAACATCGCGATGATCGGCGGGTGTACGGACACCAACGAGATCAACTATCTGCTGAGTAAATTCCGGTTTGGGCTTGGCATATTGGCCTACGAGAACCAAAGCCGGCTTTGACACGGCCCCACGGTGACCAGTTTGGCCGCCACGTTTGGAAGAGGGGCAATGACGAATGGCTGGACCGACGTCGCTAACGCCGATGTGGTGTTGGTGATGGGCGGGAACCCGGCAGAGAATCATCCGGTGGGATTCCGCTTTGTGATGGAAGCCAAGCGGCTGCGCAAGGCGAAGATCGTGTGCGTGGACCCGCGGTTTACGCGGACGGCGGCGGTGTCGGATTGCTATGTGCCGATTCGGTCGGGAACGGATATTGCTTTTCTCGGCGGGTTGATCCGGTATGCGCTCGAGACGGGGCGCTACCAGCGCAAGTATGTCGAGCAGCACACGAACGCGAGCTTTTTGATCGCCGAGGGATTTGGATTCAAAGACGGGCACTTCAGCGGGTGGCAGGACGGCAAGTACGACAAGTCGACGTGGCAGTATGAGCTCGACGGCAACGGCCATGCGAAGACGGACCCGAAGCTCGAGCATCCGCGGTGTGTGTTTCAGCTGATGAAGACGCACTATAGCCGGTACACGCCGGAGATGGTGGCCGAGATTTGCGGGTGCAAGAAGGAAGAGTTTTTGAAAGCGGCCGAGTTGATCACGGTGGCCGCGGCGGAGGACAAGTCGGGCACGGTGCTATATGCGCTGGGCTGGACGCATCACTCGTTTGCGGTGCAGCTGATTCACGCGGCGGCGATGGTGCAGTTGTTGATGGGTAATATTGGCATGCCGGGTGGCGGGGTGAATGCGCAGCGCGGCCATGCCAATATTCAAGGCTCGACGGACATGGGCGCGTGGAACATGTTGCCGGGGTATCTGAAGATTCCGCGGGCAAACCTGACGACGCTTGATGAGTATTTGAAGGTGAACACGCCGAAGCCACTGTCGGCGAAGAGTCTGAACTACTGGGGCAACACGCCGAAGTTCATGACGAGTCTGCTGAAGGCTTATTACGGCAAGCAGGCGACGAAGGCGAATGGCTACGGGTATGACTGGCTGCCGAAGATTGATGAGAAGGGCGATCACTCGTGGGGCGCGTTCTTTGACGATATGCTGCACGGCAAGATCGACGGGCTGATCAGCTTTGGCATGAACCCGGTGGCCAACGGGCCGAATACGAAGAAGATGCTGAATGCGCTCGGCAAGCTGAAGTGGATGATCGTGGCCGAGAATTTTGAGACGGAGACGGCGGCATTCTGGAGAGCGAAATCGCTGGCGGGCAAGGATTATCCAGAGGTGGCCGAGGCGAGCGCGATCGGCACGGAAGTGTTTCTGCTGCCAGCGGCGAACTTTGCCGAGAAGGATGGGGCGTTTGTGAATTCGTCGCGCTGGCTGCAATGGAAAGAAGCCGCGGCGGACCCGCCGGGCGAGGCGCGGCGTGATCAGGAGATCATTGCGCAACTGTTTCTGAAGCTGCGCGAGATGTACGCCAAGGATGGCGGGGCGAACCCCGAGCAGGTATTGCGCATGAGCTGGGATTACGCCAAGCCCGAGCGGCCGCTGTTGAGCGAAGTGGCGCGCGAAGTGAATGGCGTGGACCTCACGACGATCAAGCAGGTGAACGGATTTGGCGAGTTGAAGGACGACGGCACGACGGCGTGCGGCAACTGGATCTACAGCGGATCGTGGACCGAGGCGGGCAACCAGATGTCGCGACGGGGACAAGTGGACCCGACGGGACTGGGGCTGTATCCGCAGTGGGCATGGAGCTGGCCGGCGAACCGGCGCATTCTGTACAACCGGGCTTCGACCGATGAGGCGGGGCAGCCGTGGGATGCGACGCGGGCGCCGCTGAAGTGGGATGGCGAAAGATGGCGCGGGGATGTGCCGGATTACAAGGGAGATGCCGAGCCGGGCTCGCTGCCGGCGTTTATCATGTTGCCCGAGGGTGTGGCGCGGCTGTTTGCGCCAGACCTGGTGGAAGGACCGTTTCCCGAGCATTATGAGCCGGCGGAATCGCCGGTGGAGAACTCACTGCATCCGCAGGCGAGCGCGAACCCACTGCTGAAGACGTATTCGCGCGATGCGCAGCCGTTTGGCAAGGCGAAGGATTATCCGTATGTAGCGATCACCTACCGGCTGACGGAGCACTTTCATTACTGGACGAAGCACACGAGCTCGAGCGCGGAGCTGCAGTCGAACTTCTTTGTCGAAGTGCCAGCAGAGCTGGCAGCGGAGAAGAAGATTGCCAATGGAGACCGGGTGCGCGTAAGCTCGGCGCGGGGCTCACTGGAGGGCCCGGCGCTGGTGACGAAGCGATTGCGCACGCTGGAGGTGAAGGGCCAGAAGACGTACCACGTGGGGCTGCCCATCCACTGGGGTTATGTCGGCAAGGTGACTGGTCCGCTGATCAACAACCTGACGCCCAGTGCTTATGA
>CAZBTA010000301.1:0-5590 GCA_964494515.1 uncultured Bryobacter sp. | reverse complement strand
TCGACCCACCCTGGGGCATCATGCGAGCAGCGTTGAGGAAGAGATTGAGCAGCACACGTTCCCAGGCGCCACGCTGGCCGGGGATCTGCAAGTCTGCCGGGTCGAGCTCGCGGATGACTTCAATGGAAGGGCCGCGGGAGGAGACGAGGTAATCGGTGAGGAGCGCCTCGACCTGTTCGACCAGGCGATTGGCATCGGTAAGGCCGCCTTGTTCTTCGAGGCTTTTGACGATCCGGACGCCGTGCTTGAGCGTGCGCTTCATGGTGGCGGCCAGGCGGGCATGCTTCGAATCCTCTTTGAGGATGTCGTGGGCCTCAAAGAGGGTTTCGAAGACGTTGTTGAGATCGTGAATCAGGCCGGCCAGCGTGAGGTTGGGTAGTCTGTCCGGCATGATCGCTTACTCGGTGATTTTGCGCAGGGTCGAGTAGAACTCGGGGAAGCTGACGCTGGCGGCCTCGGCGCGGTGGATCTCGCTCGGGCCATCGGCGACAAGGCTGCCGACGGCAAAGGCCATGGCGATGCGGTGATCGCCGAAGCTGTCAAACTGCGAAGCCTTGAACTTCTGATTGCCGGGGACGGTGAAGCCGTCTTCGCGCACTTCGATCTGGATGCCGGCGCGCTTGAAGTTTTCGGCAACGGTGGCGATGCGGTCCGTTTCCTTGACGCGCAACTCGGCGGCATCGCGAACATCGAGGCCCTGCGTGGCGGCGCCGAGGACGGCGAGCGTGGGGATCTCATCAATCAGCGAAGCCGTGAGGGCGCCCGAGATCACGCCGGGGTTCTTGACGCGACCACGGACGAGGATCTCGCCAACGAGCTCGCCGCATTGTTCAGAAACATTGAGCACCTTGATCTCGGCGCCAAGGCCAGCGAGGTAATCGAGGAGGGCGGTGCGCGTGGGGTTGAGGCCGACGCCACCGATGACGAGGTTCGAATCGGGGATCATCAACGCCGCCGACAGGAAGAACGCCGAGCTGCTGATATCGCCGGGGACGGTGAGAGTCTTGGCTTCAAGCCTGGGGCGGCCAACGATCGAGATGACGTTGCCGGCCGAGCGGACATCGGCGCCAAACATGCGCAGGGCGAGCTCGGAGTGATCGCGCGTGCGAACGGGTTCGCGGACGATGGTGGTGCCATCGCAGAACAGGCCGGCGAACAGCACGCAGGTCTTCACCTGGGCGCTGGCGACGGGTGTTGAGTAGTCGATGGCGTTGAGCTTGCCGCCGTGGATCTCAAGCGGGGGGAACTTGCCATTGGTGGCGGTGATGCGGGCGCCCATTTCAGCCAGCGGCGTCATGACGCGCTGCATGGGGCGTTTGGAGAGTGATTCATCACCGAAGATGCGGCTGGTAAAGGGCTGGGCGGCGAGGATGCCACTCATCATGCGGATGGTGGACCCGGAGTTGCCGGCGTCGAGATCTTTGGTGGGAGCGCTCAAGCCGTCGAGGCCCTTGCCGGTGATGGAGACTTCGCTGCCGCGATCGTCGACTTCAATACCGAGGTCGCGCAGAATGCCGAGAGTGGAATGGCAATCTTCACCGGTGGCGTAGCCCTCAATGGTGGTCTTGCCTTCGGCGAGAGCCGAGATCATGGCCCAACGGTGGGAAATCGACTTGTCGCCCGGCAGGCGAATGGCGCCAGAGAGAGACTTGGCGGGTTGGATGGTTTCAATCATGGGGATGTTATTCGACCGGGTAGGGGCCCGGTTTGCCCACGCGCAGCTCGCGGCCACTGTGGTCCTCGGCGCCCAATTCCACCTGGACGGCGCGCGCGGGGGCACGCAACTGGAGATGGAACTCGACGAGATCGCCAGCAACGATGGTGTTCGGCTCGGGAGCGCCACGCTGGATGGTGATCGACTGATGACCCGGCGCGAAGAATTCGAAAACGATGGTGACTTCTTTGAGGGTCTTGGTGCCGGTGTTGCGCACGCTACCGTCGACGGCGATCAACTGATCGTCGATGCGGTGGACCTGAACCTGGCTGAACTCGAGCTCGGGTGTTTTGCCCTTTTTATCCTGCGCGGGCAGCAACAGGGCGAGCACGGCCAAGGCTAAGAATGTGCGACGCATGGGGTTGAACCCTGAGTGTAGCAAGTGGCGGTGAGGATTTTGAATCCACAAAGGGGTGGGGCTACGTCCAAGGAGTGAAGGCAGTTGTGAAGTTAGCGTATACTAACTGGTTAGGGGAGCATCTTGACGTCCGCTATTAAACTTCGCTTTTTCATGGGGTTGGCCCTGGCTGTGGCTGCATTTGCCCAGTCGGCCGGCTACGAGAAGGCGCGCGTGCTGTTTGAAAAGACTGATTACCCGGCTAGCTCGGCCGTGCTCGAAGGCACGCAGAACAAGACGGCGGCGGACTGGAATTTGCTGGGTCGCAATCAGTTCATGATGGGTGATTACAAGAAGGCAACGGAGAGCTTTGAGAAAGCCACGAGCCTCGATCCGCGGAACAGTGGCCACTGGCACTGGCTCGGCCGCACTTACGGCCGGCGGGCGGAACTGGCGCCGTTTATCACCGCGCCCGGTTATGCATCGAAGGCCCGGCAGAACTTTGAGCGCGCCGTCGAACTGGACGCGCGTAACGTAGAAGCACTGGATGACCTTTTCGAATACTACCTGCAGGCGCCGGGATTTCTCGGTGGCGGGCTCGACAAGGCCCAGGCGCTGGTAGACAAGATCGCGGCGGTGGACCCGGCCGAACGGCACTGGGCGCTGGCGCGGATTGCCGAAGAGAAGAAGGATTTCAACACGGCCGAGGCGCAGCTGCGCCGTAGCCTTGAGCTCGCGCCCAAGCAGATTGGCCGCGTGGTGGACCTGGCGAAGTTTCTCGCCAAGCGCGGCAAGACGCAGGAAAGCGAAGCCGTGTTTGAAAGCGCTCGCAAGCTCGGGCCCAATAACCCCACCTACCTGTGGGAGCGCGCGAATCTGTTGATTGAGCAGAAGCGCAATCTGGGTGAGGCGCGCAAGCTGCTCGAGCAGTACATGAGCACGAACGTCAAGCCGGACGAAGATCACAAGAGCGAAGCGCGCAAGTTGCTCGCCAAGATTCAGGGAGCTTAAAGCTTGGGGCTGCGGGATGTCCTCAAGTCGAGCATCGAGGCGCTGAAGGCGAATCGCATCCGGACGCTGCTGACGGCGCTCGGCCTGGTGATTGGCAATGCGAGCGTGATTCTGGTGGTGACGATTTCGCTCACCAGCACGGAGTTTATCCTCGACCAGATCCGCGGTATTGGCTCGAACGTGGTGTGGGCTTACTTTGAGTCGGGCAGCCGCGAGAGCGAGCAGAGCGAGGCCGACTTTGTAAAGCTGGCCGATGTGGAGGCCATACGCGGGCAACTGGCGGACCGCGTCGTTGCCGTCACAGCGACGATGTCGTCCAACAGCAGCCTGGTAATCAACGGCAAGCCGCAGGACACGAGCGTGCTGGGCGTCGATGAATACTACCCGAAGGTGCGCAATCTGATTCTGCTGGCTGGGCGCTACTTTGATGGCAATGAAGTCAAGCAGCGGGCGAAGGTGACAATGCTGACCGAGCCGCTTGCCAAGCTGCTTTACGGCACAAGTGAAGCGGCGCTCGGCAAGATGCTCAAGATCAAGGATCACCAGTTTGTGGTGATCGGGGTGTTTCGGGAGCGCGTGCAGAGCTTTGGATTGAGCGAGCTGGCCGACCGCGCGATGGTGGTGCCGATCACGGTGATCCGCTATTACAACCGCGTGGAGCGCATTGACCCGATGTACGTGCAGGCCCGGCGGGCCGAGGACGTGGAGGCGCTTACCGGTGAGGTGAAGCGCATTCTCGAAGGCCGCCATCGCAAGGGCGCGCGCTACTTTGTGGACAATCTTGGGGCGATTCTCGATACGGCGAAGAACATCAGCCTGATCCTGACGTTTGTGCTGATTCTGGTGGCGGCGATTGCGTTGATCATCAGCGGCATTGGCATCATGAACATCATGCTGGTGACGGTGACCGAGCGCACCAAGGAGATCGGCACGCGAATGGCGGTGGGGGCGTCGCGGCGGGTGATTCTGGCGCAGTTTTTGATGGAAGCGGTGTTGATCTCGACGGGTGGGGGCTTGATCGGGATTCTCGTGGGGGTGAGTGGTCCGCTGGCGGCGCAGTGGTTGGTGCCGGAGTTTGGCGTGGCGATCTCGCCGGTGAGTGTCGTGGTGGCTTTTGTGGTTTCGTTCGCGGTAGGGTTGGTGTTCGGCATGTTGCCAGCCAATCGAGCCAGCCAGCTGAACCCGATCGAAGCCCTGCGTTATGAGTAAACGCCGTCTGAGCGTACCCAACATCGACACTCCTTACAAGCTGCCGCTGCTCGGCGGTATCTGGGCATTCTTCAGCATGCCGTTGTGGTTTATCGGTGGGTGGGAGCTTGTGCTCTGGGCGGCGCCGTTTGTGCTGTACCTGACCGGCGGAGCGGTGATGAACCGGCACGAGTTTACGATCGACGACAAGTGGCTGCGCTGGGTGGAGCGGCCACTTCCGCTCAAGCGCGGCAGACGCTACCGGATTGAGGAAATCGAGTGGGTGGGCTATGGGGAAATGGTGCGCCGCCGGCGCCATGACGCGGTGCGCTTTAGCGTGGTGATCCGCCGCCGGAACGGCAAGGTGACGCGTGTGCTCGAGCAGCTCGAATCCCAGGCGAAGGCCGAACAGATCGCGCGGCAATTGGGTGAAGCTTGCGGCGTTGCCGTGGTGAGCAAGCTATCCTGATTGAAACCTGGCGTGAAGAAACTTTTAGCACTCAATCGCGGCGAAATCGCCATCCGAATCTTTCGCGCGGCCAACGAGCTTGGCCTGCGCACAGTAGCTGTTTACTCGAAGGAAGACCGGCTCAGTCTGCACCGATTCAAGGCGGACGAGGCTTACCAGATTGGTGAGAATAAGGGTCCGGTGGAAGCATACCTCGATGCCGAAGGCATTGTGGCGCTGGCCGCATCGATCGGCGTGGATGCGATCCATCCCGGCTACGGTTTTCTGTCGGAGAACCCCGCTTTGCCCCGTGCCTGTCAGAAGGCGGGCATTACGTTCATTGGCCCGAGCGTGAAGATGCTCGAAAGCCTGGGCGACAAGACGGCGGCGCGGCAGTTGGCCGAGAAGGCGAAGATCCCCGTGGTGCCCGGCACGCCCGAGGCGCTGAGCAAGACGGCGGACGTGGAGCGCGCGGCCAAGGCCATTGGCTTTCCGCTGATCATCAAGGCGGCCTTTGGCGGCGGCGGGCGCGGCATGCGCGTGGTGAACGACGCCGCTGAATTCAAGTCAAAGCTCGAAGAAGCCCGGCGCGAAGCCGGCGCGGCGTTTGGCAACGATGCCGTATTTCTCGAGCGGTTTATCCGGCGCGCCAAGCACATCGAGATCCAGATCATCGCCGATACGCACGGCAACGTGCTGCACCTGTATGAGCGGGATTGCAGCGTGCAGCGGCGACACCAGAAGGTCGTGGAAGTCGCGCCGGCGGTGAACCTCTCGCCGCGCATCCGCAAGGAACTCTGCGATGCGGCGGTGGCGCTGGCCAGGACGGCCGATTATGTGAACGCGGGGACGGTAGAGTTTCTCGTCGACGTGGATCGCGACGAGTGGTACT
>CAZBTA010000300.1:0-5594 GCA_964494515.1 uncultured Bryobacter sp. | reverse complement strand
GACCAGTGGATCTCGGCCAGCGGAACGGCGTGGGCGGCTATGGCGTTGAGCTTGCCCGCGCCGCAGAAGACGACCGAGATCTCGAGCGCGCCCTAGTTGTCGATTTCGACTTCAAGGCTGGTGCTTGAAGGCGTAATGAGTTGGAGCTTGTGCCTGCCCGGAGGGAGACCTTCGGGCAGTTCCACGTTGACCTGGGAAACGCCGTGGATGAGACCGGGCGCAGTGCCAGCGTAGAGGATGCGGGCGGGTAGATTGCCATTGATAATGGCGCGAAGATCGCCCCTTGAAAAGACACTAGCCGGCAAGGCAGCAGCGGCTGCGGCGCCATCGGTAACGGTGGTGCTGTAGGAGCCAAGGCCAGTGCCGAACAGGACAACGATGCGCGGAGCGGGATAGAGCGCAGCGGCTGGGCCCTGGCCACTGCCGTCAAGAGTGTAGAGGGCCGGGCGAGTGTCGACGATGGGGAGGCGGAAGGGGAAGGACTCCATGCCGTTGCGCTCGAGCCACAGCTCCACCTCGCCTGAGACGCCGAAGGGCAAAACGAAACTCGCCTGGCGGGGAAGAACGTAGAGGAGAGGCGCCGCCACGCCGCTGACGCGGAGGCGAGCGCCATCGAGAGATTCTCCAAAGAGAGTGATGATTTCGCCGGGAGAGGCGGCGCCGGCGCGGTAGCTGGCGGAGCTGACTACTGCGTCGAGCACGGGTGGGCCAAAGGGAGCGACGTTGATGGCATAGCGGCGGGAGGTGGAGCGAGAACCAGAGCGGAGATCGAGGAGGAATTCAAAGAAGCCGTCCTGAGTGGGCGTGCCTTCGATGGTGGAGGCGGTGAGAGTCAGACCCGGGGGAAGTTGACCGTCGATCACGTTGATGCGGTCGATGGGTGAGGCGACGAAGAAAGACTGGCGGTAGGGGCGGGAGCGTTGCGCGGCGGGGAGGTCGATTGTCTCGATGGGAAGGTCTGAGGCGGGGGCGACGACACGGAGCTGGAGAGATTGGGTGGTGGAGCCGGTGCGGACCGCGAACTGGTAGAGGCCGGCGGCAAAGGGGGTGCCGGTGAGGGTGCCATCGGGATCGAGGCGGAGGCCGAGGGGGAGCTTGCTATTGGGGGCGAGGGCGGTGAAGGTGGAGTCGCGGTGGGTGTAACGTTGGCCAGAGATGGCGTCGGGCAGGGCGAGTGGGGCGTCGATGGTGAGGCGGTAGACGCGCTCGGCGGTGGCGCCTGTGGCATCGGTGACGCGCCAGCGATGGTCATAGCTGCCCACGCGGCGGGGGGTACCGGTGAGAAGGCCACTCGCGGAAACACTTAGGCCGGCTGGGAGAATGCCTTCGAGGAGCGAGAAGCGGAGAGGAGCGCTGCCACCGACGGCGGGCAGTTGCAACGAGAGGGGGAGGCCGACGGGAAAGCGGGAGGTGGGGAGAGGGTCGAGGCCAAGGACGCGGGAGCTGGGATTGATGGTGAGAGTGAAGGGGGCGTCGAGAGTGGTGGCGCCGGAGGTGGCGCGGAGCGTAAACGAGTAGGTGCCCTGAAGCAGCGGTGTGCCGGTAAGCTCGCCAGTAGGCGCGAGACTCAGGCCGGGAGGGAGGGCTCCGGATTGCAGCTGAAGTGTAGCGGGCGCGGAAGTGCCGATCGATGCGCTGTAGGGCGTGCCAACTTCGCCGGTGGGGAGAGAGGTTGTGGAGAAGGTGAAGCCAGCGGGATCGACCCGGAGGCGAACGTCAGCTTCGGCGCGATTGTTATTTGCGTCAATGACCCGCAAGCGGAGGGTGAAGCTACCAGCGGTGGTGGGCGTGCCCTGCACGAGGCCATTGCCGAAGGTGAGGACGCCGGGAACGAAGGCGCTGCTGGCGAGCTCAAAGCGGTAGGGCTCAGTGCCGTTGGCGGCGCGGACGGTCGCGGAGTAAAACTGGCCGACGCGAGCGGTGGGGAGGTCGGTGGTGGTGATGGCGAGGCGGGAGGCGATGACGGAGATCCGAAACTCGCAAAAGGCGACGAGCTCGCCGGTGGCGCTGCGCGCCAGAACGGTAAAGGGATTGAAATTAACCAGGCGAGTTGGGCGTCCGGCTAACTCGCCAGATTGGGTGATCTCGAGACCGTCGGGAAGGCGAGAGGTATTGAGGAGGAAGAAACTGTAGGGGGTTGGGGCGGAGCTGGTAGCGCGGAACTGGTAGCTATAAGGAGCATTGATTTCCGCGGGTGGGAGAACGTAAGGCCCTTCGATGATAGAGGGATTAGCGATGGTGGTGAGGCATTGCGCCGCGAGGCCGCTCACTAACATCAGCATAAATAGAAGTAAGCGGCCAGTGGCAAACATGCCAGTATGTTAGCAGGCGAAAGAGTTAGTCTTCTTCGACCACCTCGAGGCTCAGATCGCGATCGAGCCAATCGGGGCGGCGGAGGACTTCGCGGGGGCGGCTGCCGTCGGGCGGGCCGATGATGCCTTCCTTCTGCATGCGATCGAGGATGCGGGCGGCGCGGCCGTAGCCGAGGCGCAGACGACGCTGCAGGATGGAGGTTGAGGCCTTGCCCATCTCGCAGACCACCTTGACGGCGTCGCCGTACATCGGATCGGCATCACCCTCTTCTTCCATCTCGTCCATAGGATCGTCACCGTCCTCGCTGGGCGGAGCGACGAGGAAGCTCTGATCGTATTCGGGCTTGGCCTGTTTCTTCCAGAACTCGACGACCGTGTTGATCTCGGACTCGCCGACATAGGCGCCATGCACGCGATGCAGGCGGGAGCTGGCCGGGGGCAGGAAGAGCATGTCGCCCTTGCCGAGCAGCTGCTCGGCGCCCATGGTGTCGAGAATCGTGCGCGAGTCGACGCGGGTGGCGACGCGGAAGCTGATGCGGGCGGGGAAGTTGGCCTTGATGACGCCAGTGATGACGTCCACCGACGGGCGCTGCGTGGCAAGCACGAGGTGCATGCCGACGGCGCGGGCCATCTGGGCGAGGCGGGCGACGGAAGTTTCGACGTTGTTGCGCTCGAGCATCATGAGGTCGGCGAGCTCGTCGATGATGATCAGGATGTAGGGAAGAGGACGGAGATCTTCCTCAAGCATGGCCTCGGGTGCATCTTCGTCGAAGAGATTGCGCGGCTCGTTGGCGAGCTGGCGCATTTTGCGATTGAACTGCTCAATGTTACGCACACCGTGGGAGGCGAGCAGCTTATAGCGGCGCTCCATCTCGAGCACGGCATTGCGCAGGGCGTTGGAGGCTTTCTTGGGGTCGGTGATGACCGGGGTGAGCAGGTGGGGGATGTCCTCGTAGATGCCGAGCTCGACGCGCTTGGGGTCGATCATGATCATGCGGACTTCGTCGGGCGTCGACTTATACAGCACCGACATGATCATGGAGTTGAGCATGACCGACTTGCCCGAACCGGTGGATCCAGCGACGAGCAAGTGGGGCATGGTGTCGAGCGTGAAGATCTTGATGCGGCCGTTGATGTCCTTGCCGAGGGACATGGCGAGACGCGAGGAGGCGTTCTGGAAGTCTTCGCCCTCGAGGATCTCGCGCAGGGCGATAACCTCGCTGTTTTTGTTGGGCACCTCGATGCCGATGGTGGGTTTGCCGGGGATGCGCTCGATCAGGATCGATTCGGCCTGGAGGCCAAGGCAAAGGTCTTCGGTGAGGTTGGTGATCTTGGAATACTTGATGCCGGCTTCGGGCTTGAACTCGAAGGTGGTGACGACGGGGCCGGGATTGATCTGAACGACGTTGCCGAGAACGCCAAACTCTTCAAAGCGTTCCTTGATGCGCGAGGCGGTGTCGCGGAGCTCCTGGGAATCGAAGACGTTGCGGGCCTGCGGCTCGTTGAGGATGCCGGTGGGCGGCAACTTGTAGAGCGTGGGCAGGGGGGCGTCTTTCTTGCCGCGAGCGGGCGGGGCCGGGGCAGGCGGCGGAATCGGATCAGGAGCAGGCGGCATCTCCTCGAGCGTCTTGATGGGGATGTAGCCTTCGTCGGTATCGGTGGTGTCGGATGCCTCGGCGGCGGCCTCAAAGGCCGGCATGGTGGAGGCGACGGTTTTGGTTTCCCACGGGGGGAGATCGGCAAGCTCGTCTTCGGCCGGGCGCGGCGGCATACGGCGGCGCGTGGCGACGGCGGGCGGGATGTCTTCTTCGCTATCGTCGGCGCGTGAGCTCTTCGCTTTGGCCGGGCGCTTCTCGATCTTGGGCAGGGAGAACTTCGGCAGCTTGAGGCTCTGGAAGGCGCGGCCAACGGCCTTGAGGATGGCGGTGGGGATGGCGATCCACTCGAGCAGGATAGCGATCGAGAACGTGGAGATGAGATAAAGCGAAACCACGAGCACGGTGGCCGTGGCGAGCGCGGCGCCGGTGAAGTTGAAGTAGAAGATCATCTGATCGGCGAGGATCATGCCGAGCAGGCCACCAGCGGGGATGGAGCCGGAGAACGCACGCGCACCCGGGGCGAGCGAGAAGCTGGTGCAAGCGCCGAGGACAAACATGATGGCGCCGGCGACCTTGATGCCCGCCGCCTCGATCGGCTTGGACTGCATCCACTTCCAGGCGAGCAGGAGGATGAGCGCCGGGATGACGAAGCTCGAGAGGCCAAACAACTGGAAGCAGACGTCGCTGAAGTAGGAGCCGAAACGGCCCACGAGGTTGGAGGGACGCACCACGCCTGTCGCCGTATTCCAACTGGGGTCGACCGCCGAGTACGAGATCAGGCTGAGCATCACAGCCAGACCGGCGAAAAGGAACAGGAATGCGAGCACCTCGTTGAGGCGCTTGTGCGTGGTTGGACCTAAAAGCTTCATCCGCGTGAACGGACAAATGCCAGAGCGATCACTATTATGCCAAAAATGATGCGGTAGGCGATGAAGGGGGTGAGACCGTAGCGCCGTATCACCTTCAAAAAGAAAGCGATGACGCCAATGCCCACGAGCGCGCTGACGCCGATGCCGATGGCAAAGGGGGCAGCCATGCCGGCGCCGAGGCCGTGTTTGGACAGGTCGTAGACGGACTTGAGGCCCGAGGCGGCAATGATGGGCGTGGAGAGCAGGAACGAAAAGCGCGCGGCGGCGGAATGGGTGAGGCCGCGGAAAAGACCGGTGGAAATGGTGATGCCGCTGCGCGAGGTGCCGGGCACGAGGGCAAGCGTTTGGGAGGTGCCGATGATGAGCGCATCGGCCACTGACATCTCGCCGATGTGTTTGACGCGACGCGTAACCCGCTCGGCGATGAACAACAAGATGCCAATGAGGATGAGCATGGTGCCCATGACGTAGGGGCTGCGGAGGTTGGTCTCGATCTGGTCTTTGAACTTGAGGCCAACGAGGCCGGCAGGCAGGGAGGCGGCCACGAGATACCAGAGCAGGCGGGGAGTCTGGCGGAGCTCGGGATCGTTGCCATAGTTGAGACCAAAGGCCTGGCCAGTGATTTGCAACCAGTCTTTAGCGAAATAGATGAGCACGGCGATCAGCGTGCCGATATGCATAGCGATATCGAAATCAATGCCCTGATCCGGCCAGCCCAGCAGCCACGGAGCCCTCATTTTCCAGCATCCGCATCGCTGCGCGGCCAGATGGATGCGGCACGCCAATGACTGACTTGGCGCTTTCGGGCAGCATCG
>CAZBTA010000299.1:0-5613 GCA_964494515.1 uncultured Bryobacter sp. | reverse complement strand
CGCTGGGGCCAGTGGAGCCGGCGACCAGCGTGAGCGCGCCGGCGCGATCGCGACGAATGAGGCGATTGGTGCCGGCATCGAGCAGCAGCACGGAGCCGTCTTCGAGGGTGAGGAGGGAGCGGAGGTCGAGGAGCTGGTTGAGGTCGGAGGGCCACTTGCCGGCATAGCGATCAAGGCGGGCCGCGGCGTAGCTGAAGACCTGATAGGAATCGCTCGAGGCGACCAGCACCTGCTGGCGAGAGGTGATGAGGAGTGCGCCGGGGGTGTTGATGTTGGAGGCCGTGGGTGCAGCGGGCGTGAGAGTGGTGCCGAGGGCGCCATTGCCGAGGTAAGGCAGCACGCGGTTCTCACCGATGTTGAAACGCAGCACGCGATAGACGCGTGGCAAGCCAATGAGCAGGGCGTTGGAGGTGCGGTCGTAGTAGAGGTAGCCGGGCTGCTCGATGAGGGTGGAGCGGGTGCCGCTGTAGTTGGCCGACGTGGTGGCGCAGGAGGAGCCGCCGATCCAGGTTTCGATGTAGGTGGTGACGTCGATGCGGCGGACGCGGCAGTTGCCAGAGTCGGCGACGTAGAGATTGTTCTCGGCATCGATGGCGAGGCCAACGGGGTAGGAGAGCGTGGCGTCGATGGCCTTGAGATTGTCACCCGCATAGCCGGAAGTGCGCTGGCCGGCGATGGTTTCGATGGTGCCATCGGAATTAAGACGACGGATGATGTGGAGGCTGGTCTCGGTAAAGGTGAGGCGGCCTTCGGAATCGTAGATCATGGCGCCGACGTTGCCGATGGTGGTCTCGAGCGCTTTGCCGTCGCGATTGTTGGAGGCGCCGATGCCAAAGCCACCCTGCGCGGTGGCGCAACTGCCGCCGCCCACCAGATCGGTGATAGCGCCAGTGGTGGCGATCTTGCGGATCATGCAGATCTTGTTGTCGAAGTAGAGCAGCGACTGATCGGGAGCAATCAGCAGCGCGGTGGGCGCATCAACGGTGGCGTAGGTGGAGATGACGCCAGCGGGCGTGACGCGGCGGATGCGATTGGAGCGTTCCTCACTGATGTAGACATTGCCCGCGGCATCCTCGGCAAGGCCGGAGGGCTGAAAGAGCAGCGCCTCAGTGGCCGGGCCGCCATCGCCATTGCCGGGGCGACTGAGGAGGGGCTCGAGACGATAGGGGGTGAGCTGGGCGAGCAGTAGAAGTGTAGAGACAACCATGACCAAGTGGTGGGACGGGGGTGGAGGGCAGGGGGATTTCGGACGAATTGTAAAGTTTTGTGGAGTGCTAGATTTGAGGTGTCATGCAGCCGATTGTTGCGCCGGAAGAGACGACGGAAGGCAGTAGCGTCACGGGGCCGCGGATCCGGTGTCCGCGTTGTGACTGGAGGCCGCAACCTGCCGATTTGTGGAGTTGTACGTGTGGCCACATGTGGCATACGTTTGATACAGGAGGCGTTTGTCCGGCGTGCCTGTTGCAATGGATGGAAACGCAATGCTTTGCGTGCCACCAGTTTTCGGCACATTCGGACTGGTATGTGTATGAGTGAACGCATTGAACTGAAGATTGATGGCATGCATTGCCAGGCGTGTGTGAGACGGGTGGGCCTGCTACTGGGCAAGGTAGAAGGCGTGAGCGTGGAGAAGGTGGATGTGGGGAGCGCGACGGTGGTGTTGCCGGAGGGCGTGGTGCGGGCGGAGGTAGAGAAAGCGGTGGAAAGTGGTGGATTCACAATCGCGCGTTGAGCTCGAAATTGAAGGGATGACATGCGCGGCATGTCAGAACTTTGTGGAGAAAACGTTGCGGGAACAGCCGGGGGTGGCGCACGCAAGTGTGAACCTGATGCTGAATCAGGCGGTGGTGGAGTTTGACCCCGAAGTGGTGAGCCCGGAGCAATTGCGGGCGGCGGTGGAAGAAACAGGATACGGCGCGCGGATTGAGGCGCCGGGGGTGGACGTATTCGCGCAGGAAGACGCGCGGGGACAGGCGCTCGAGGCCGAGTATGTGGCGCTGCGACGGCGCGCGCTGCCAAGCCTGGCAACAGGCGCGGTGATGATGGCGGCGATGCCGCTGGCGGGACACGAGGTGGGATGGTGGGCGTGGGTGCAGATGTTGCTCGCGCTGGCGGTGGCGATCGGGGCGGGGCGCAGCTTTTATGTGAAGGCGTGGAGCGCGGTGCGGCACCGGGCCGCAGATATGAACGTGCTGGTGGCGCTCGGCACGGGGGCGGCGTTTGTGATCTCGCTCGCTTCCCTGCTCTGGCCGCACTGGTTTCACACGCATGGCATGATGCCGCAGATCTACTTTGAGGCGGTGGTGTTTATCATCGCGCTGGTGCTGGTGGGCAAGATGCTGGAGGCACGCGCCAAGCGGCAAACGTCCATTGCGCTGGAGCAACTGGTGGCGCTGCAGCCGAAGCGGGTGGTGGTAAGGCGGGGTGAAGAGGAGATGGAAATTGCCGCCGATGCCGTGCGGCGGGGCGACCTGATGTTGGTGAAGCCGGGCGAGCGCGTGGGGGCCGATGGCGAGGTGGTGGAAGGCGCGAGCAGCGTGGATGAAAGCATGCTGACGGGCGAAAGCCTGCCAGTGGAAAAGGGCCAAGGGGCACGTGTTTATGGGGGGACGACGAACCTGCACGGGGCGATCGTGGTGCGCGTGGGGGCCGAGGGCGGCGAGAGTTTGCTGGCGGGTATTGTGCGCGTGTTGCGCGAGGCGCAGACGGACAAGGCGCCCGTGCAGGCGCTGGCGGACCGCGTGAGCGCGGTGTTTGTGCCAGCGGTGGTAATGGCGGCGCTGGTGGCCGCGGCGGCGTGGATGATCTGGGGTGGGGCGGATACTGTGCGGGCGGCGGTGGTGGCAGTGGCGGTGCTGGTGATCAGTTGCCCGTGTGCGATGGGGCTGGCGGTGCCGACGGCGATTCTGGCAGCGACTGGCAGAGCGGCAAGGATGGGCATTCTGATCCGCAGCGGTGAGGCGCTGGAGCGGCTGGGCGAGGTGAGCGTGGCTGTGCTCGACAAGACGGGGACGATCACGGCGGGTAAGCCGAAGGTGGTGCGCGTGGAGGGAGAGGTGCTGCAGCTGGCCGCGAGTGTTGAGGCGCTGAGCGAGCACCCGCTGGCGCGCGCGGTGGTGGACGAGGCGCGGGAGCGGGGGGTGGCGTTGCGCGAGGTGAGGGAGTTTTTGGCAACGCCGGGAGTGGGCGTGCGTGGTGTGGTGGATGGACGTTTGGTGGAAATGAAGGCCGGTGAAGAGGCCGGCGAGATCGCGGTGTGGGTGGATGGCGGGCAGGCGGGCAGCATTGTGGTGGCGGATGTGCTGAAGCCGGGATCGCAGGCGGCGATTGCGCGGATGCAAGAGATGGGGCTGCGGGTGGTGCTGCTGAGCGGTGACAAGGAAAAGGCGGCGCGGGCCATCGCCGCGCAGGTGGGCATTAGCGAGGTGATCGCGGGCGTGTTGCCGGCCGGGAAGGCAGATGTGGTGGGGCGGCTGCAGAGCGGCGGCGCGCGCGTGTTGATGGTGGGCGATGGGCTGAACGATGCGCCGGCGCTGGAGCGGGCGGATGTGGGCGTGGCGATGGCGAGTGGTTCGGATCTGGCGATCGAGGCCGGAGATGTGGCGTTGCTGCGGGGTGAGCTGGGGGGCGTGGTGGAGGCGATTGAGCTGTCGCGCCGGACGATGCGCGTGATGCGGCAGAATCTGTTCTGGGCGTTTCTCTATAACGCGATCGGGATCCCGGTGGCGGCGCTGGGGATGCTGAGCCCGGTGATGGCCGCAGCGGCGATGGCGCTGAGCAGCGTGAGCGTGGTGTTGAACAGCCTCAGGCTTCGGTAATCGAGATCTGCGTGCGACGCAGCATGGAGATCATGCGGGGCTTGGGGGGGTCTTCTTGCGCTGGGGTGGCTGGTGTGGGAGCTACTGGTGTTGGTGCGGGCGTTGATGTGGGGGTGGCAGCAGGCTGCGGAGCGGGCTCGAGAGCCGTGGCAAGGTGAGCGAGATCGGTGGTGGCAGCGCCCGCGGGAGCAGGGCCGGCAGGATTCTTGAGATGGGGCCAGATGGAGGCCGGGTCGGGCGTGTTGTTCTGCAAAAAGTCCATGCCCTGCGCGGTGATCTGCATCTTGCTCTTGTCGTCGACGGAGACCAGGCCCAGCGTCTTGACGTACCAGAGCGCCATCTGGATCTGCTCTTCGGTCATGTTGACGACCTTTTCAAACTGGCGCAGCGTGAGCATGGGAACGCGCGGATTCTGACGGCGGACGTCATAAAGGACGCAGAGCATCGTCATGCGGCGATCGCGATCGTGGACCATCGAGTGGAAGAAATCGAGACCCGAGAAGATGAACTCGCGATCGTCCTCACCGCCGCGAACGGCGTCGAACATCTTGCGGGACATGGGGTCGGAGAGGACCTCAAGGGCGAGGTCGAACTCGGCGATTTGCTCCGGTGTGGTGGCCGTCGCCTTGAGGGCATTGTAGGCGAGCTGGATGACGTCGAGAGTGGCCTTGGGGTCCACCCCGAGAAGCTTGTAGTGATCCTGAAACTTGCCTGCCGCTGCTGATCCCATATCTTTCGGTATCGGCAGCGGCAGGCGGTAGCTTTAGCCGATTACTTCTTCCTTTGCGGCATCCCAGCGGAGGGTCTTGCCCTTGAGGTAGCTATCAACGGCCATGCGGCAGGCGATGGAGACGCGGAAGCCGACGTCGAAGGGGCAATTGGTTTCCTTCGCGGAGCGGATGCAGTCGATGAAGTTCTGCATGTGAGCGCCGCGGACGTTGGGGGTGGCGCCGGTTTGCTCGGCGAAGTTGGGGTTGTTGACCTTCTGGGGGATGAGGCGCACGGAGCGGCCGTCCTTGAAGATGGTGCCGTCGGTGCCGAGGATGGCCTCGGAGGCGCCGAGGTGGTCGTTGCCGAAGCCGGAATTCCAGGCGAAGAGGATTTCTTCGGGGTGTTCCATGGCGACGGACATGGTGTCGGGGACTTCGCGACCGTCCTTCCAGAGGTAGATGCCACCGCGCATGGTGACGGCGGTGGGGATCTGGAGGTTCATGGCCTTGTACCAGAAGCTGAGCTGGTGGCACATGTTCTCGTAGACGTTGCCGCCGCTGTATTCCCAGAAGAAGCGCCAGTTGATGTAGCGGTTGGCGTCGAAGGGCTTGTTGGGGGATTCACCGAGGAAGCTCTTCCAGAGGATGTTCTCGGGGGTCATGTCGTCCTTGACGGGGCGGGACCACTGGGGCTTGCCGTGGGGCGTGTTGCGATACATGTTGGCGTTGATCATGGTGATCTTGCCAATCTTGTTACCGGCGAGGAAGGTGGCGGCGTCGGTGGCCTGGCCGAAGCTGCAGCTCTGATGGCCGATCTGGACGGTGAGCTTGGGGGCGGCGAGGCGAGCCTTGCGCATGCGCTTGGCGTGATCGACGGTGAAGGCCATCGTCTTTTCCTGATAGACGTGCTTGCCGGCGCCGAGCGAGGCAGTGAAGTGTTCGCAGTGAAGATGCTGCGGGGTGGCGATCAGGACGCCGTCGATATCCTTTTCGTCGAGCATGCGACGGTAATCAAGGGCCGTCTTGACGCCGGGGACGAGGGCCTGGACTTCACGCAGGCGCGCGGTGTAAATGTCGGTGGCGTA
>CAZBTA010000298.1:0-5731 GCA_964494515.1 uncultured Bryobacter sp. | reverse complement strand
GCCACCGATGCCGTCGGTGATGTAGTTGCCGGTGTAGGCAGCGTTGGTGTTGATAGCGAACATGTCGAAGAACTGCGCGCCAAGATCGCGGCGGAGGGCCATGTAGGCGTCGGGATTGCCGCCGCTGGTGATGCGGGCCAGCACGGTGCCGGTGGTGCCGGTGAAGCCGCCGAGATCGGTGGAGAAGGTTTCGGTGGTTACTTGTGCGGCGTGGATGGAGCCAACCGCGAGGATGAGGGTGAGTAAGAGTGAGCGATTCATATTTGGGCCTCACGAGCGTTGCGATGGGAGGCGGGAGAATCGATCACGAGGGAGTACCAGATTTGGGGCGTGGAAGTACTAGTGGGGTGGGTTGGTAGACTCAAATTGATGCAGGAAATTCCGGGGATTCACAACATTGTTGCGGTTGGTTCGGGCAAGGGCGGCGTGGGTAAGACCACGATGAGCGTTAACCTCGCCATTGCGCTGTCGCGGCTGGGCAATCGGGTGGGATTGCTCGATGCCGATGTGTATGGGCCGAATGTGCCGCTGATGATGGGCGTGAGTGAAGCGCCGCTGACCGATGGGCAGAAGATCAAGCCGATCATCAAAGAAGGCTTGCGCGTGATGTCCATGGGCTTTCTGAACCCGGGTGATAAGCCGCTGGTGTGGCGTGGGCCGATGCTGCATAACGTGATGCAGCAGTTTCTGCGGCAGGTGGAATGGGGCGAGCTCGATTATCTGATCATCGATTTGCCGCCGGGTACGGGCGATGTGCAGTTGAGCCTGATGCAGACGACGAAGCTGAATGGGGCCGTGGTGGTGACCACGCCGAGCGATGTGAGTCTTGAGGATGCTCGCAAGGCCGTGAACATGTTCCATCAGGTGAAGGTGCCGGTGCTGGGCCTTGTGGAGAACATGAGCTACCTGATCGCGCCGCAGAGCAAGGAACGCATCGATGTGTTTGGCCATGGGGCGGGCAAGAAGACGGCCGAGGTGATGGGCATACACTTTCTTGGGGAACTGGCGCTGATTCCGGATATCCGCAAGGGTGGTGACAGCGGGCGACCGGTGGCGCTTGAAGGGCCGGCGAGCGAGAACGCGGCGGGTTTCTACGAAGTGGCCCGGCGAGTGGAGGAGCGCACCAAAGAGGTGAACACGGTCGCCGGACCAACGATGTCCGTCAGCGACTAGCGCCGGCGGCGATTGAGCCAGCACAGGCCGAGGCCGAGGGTAGCGAGAGCATAGGTGTGCGGCTCGGGCACGAGGTTTTGGGCCGGGCCGAGATTGGTGTAGCCGTCGACGGAGTTGTTGCCGAAGTCGATGGTGAAGGGGAGCGCGAGGGGTTCGCCGTCGCCGCTGGCGACGATGCTCATGGTGAAGTAGAGCGTGAGAACGCTTTGATCGCCGGCAAGGGGCCAGCGGAACAAGGGCGAGGCGGCAGACACGTTTTTGTTTTCGGCAAACAGGGGTGATTCGGTAATGGCAATGGCGGCGCCGGTAGAGTCGTCGAGCGCATACCAGGAACTGAGGGTGCCGAATAGCTGGTAGTTGGTCCTGTCGACATCGATGTTCCACTGGACGGAGTTGAATAGCTGCAGGTCGAAGTCGGCGCCGGGGTTGGAGATGGGCGCGGTGACGGCGAAGGCGAGGTCGCAGCCTTCGCTGTTGACCGAGACGGCGGCTGAGATCGAGCCGGAGACTTTGATGGCGGAGTAGGGCAGGCCGGTGACCGAGAGATTGTTGGTGACCGGGCCGCAGGGGCTCGAGGAGGAGATCATCACCGGTGCGGCACTGAGAGATAAAGCCGCGAGGAAGAGAATTGCGAAGTGTTTCATCTCTCCATCACGCGAAGGGGCTTTGCGGAAAAGCTCACCAAGCCTGCGAAACTCAGAAGTAGCTATGCCGATGGATGTGGCGCAGAAATTTCGGGCCCTGGCGGAGTTGAGCCGGGCGGTGGCGGAGCGGAGTGAGCTGGCGCGGCTGTTTGCTGATCTGCGGATGATCGTGCGGAGCTATGTGTGGGTGGAGTATGTGCAACTGACGCTGTATGACGCCGAGAAGCGAAAGATTCACCTGCGGCTGATCGATACCGATGCCAGCCACCAGGTGCCGATCGGGCAGACGTTTGATCTCGATGACAGCCCGGCGAAGTATGTGGTGGAAAGCGGGGCGGCGGTGTACTGGGAGCGGCGGGAACTGATTCCGCATCCGCGGATGCGCGGTGTGATGGAAGGGGCGGGGATTGAATCGGTGGTGATGTTGCCACTGGTAACAGGGCGGGGGATTATCGGGATGCTGGGGGTGGGGCATCGCGAGGTGGATGCCTTTAGTGAGGAGGAGCGGGAGTTTCTCGATCTGGCGGCGCGGCATATCGGGGTGGCGGTGGAGAATGCGCTGGCGCAGGAGCGGCTGGCGGCGGATCGGGACCGGTTGAAGGTGATTCTCGCGATGAACAACGCGATCGCGAGCGAGCTCAAGATGGAGCCGCTGCTCAAGAAGATTGCGCAGAGCGTGCGACCGATGATCGGGCAGGACTACTTTGGCATCACGCTGTGGGAAGAGGCGACGGGGGCGATGGTGCCAACGGTGATCGATTTTCCGGAGGCGTATTGTCCCTCGTGCCGGGTGACGGGAAAGCGGATTCCGCGGGAGCAGTCGATTGCGACGGAAGCGTTTGATCGCGGAGAGATGATGATCTACGCGGCGGCGGACTTGCTCGAGCGCTCGCCGGAATTTGCGCGGATTGCCGAGACGGAGGAGATCCGGACGGTGGCGGTGATTCCGCTGGTGACGGCGCGGGGCAAGCTGGGGACGATCAATCTGGGCAGCCGGCGGGAGAACGCGTTTCCGCGCGAGGTGCTGGAGTTGCTTGAGGCGAAGGCGGGGCAGGTGGCGATTGCGGTGGAGAATGCGCTGGCCTATGACCGCATTGCGGAGCTGAATGCGCGGCTCGAGCGGGAGAAGACGTATCTGGTGGAGGAGATCCGCAGCGAGCATCCGTTTGACGAGATCATTGGCGGCAGCCCGGCGATACGGCGGGTGTTGCAGCAGGTGGAATTGGTGGCGCCGACAGATTCGACCGTGCTGCTGCTGGGGGAATCGGGGACGGGTAAGGAACTCGTGGCGCGGGCGATCCACAACCGCAGCAAGCGGGCGGCGCGGACGTTTGTGAAGTTGAACTGCGCGGCGATACCGACGGGGCTGATCGAGAGCGAGATTTTTGGGCATGAGCGGGGGGCGTTTACCGGGGCGATCCAGACGAAGATCGGGCGCTTTGAGCTGGCCGATGGGGGCAGTTTGTTTCTCGATGAGATTGGCGAGGTGTCGCTCGAATTTCAGCCGAAGCTGCTGCGGGTGTTGCAGGAGCAGGAATTTGAACGGCTGGGGGCGACGCGGACGATTCGCAGTGATGCGCGGCTGATCGCGGCGACGAACCGGGACTTGAAGGCGATGGTGGAAAGGGGCGCGTTTCGGCTGGATCTGTACTACCGGTTGAACATTGTGCCGATCGAGCTGCCGCCGCTGCGGGCCCGGCGCGAGGATGTGGCGCTGCTGGTGAGGCATTATGTGCGCGAGTACAGCCGGCGGATGGGAAGGGTGATCACGGAGATTCCGTCGGCGGCGATTGAGGCGCTGGAGCGGTATGACTGGCCGGGGAATGTGCGAGAGCTGCAGAACGTGATCGAGCGCAGTGTTCTGCTGAGCGGGGCGGGGGTATTGCGGGTGGACATCGAATCGTTGCAGCCGAGGGAAGTGGCGCAGCCGGTGGGTGGCGTCAAGAGCCTGGAGGCGATCGAGCGCGAGGCAATCGAGCGAGCCCTAGAGAAGAGCGGGGGCAAGATCGGCGGAGCAAAAGGGGCCGCGGAACTGCTGGGGCTGAAGCGCACGACGCTGATCTCGCGGATGGAGAAGCTGGGGATCCGGCGGGCGGGCTGAAGAGTCGATATTTCGACAGATTGTCGGCGGTTCGACGTCGACAGTTCGACAGCTTGCTCTATTGTTCAATAAAATCAATGATTTAAGAGTGGTTGCCGATTTGCATTAGAGAGTGGCGAAAGGATTTGAGCCACGATGATGCGAATCGAGATCGAACGGGGCGCGCAAGGAACCAGGCTGGAGCTGAGCGGCAAGCTGGTGGGGCCGTG
Source organism: uncultured Bryobacter sp. (assembly GCA_964494515.1). Taxonomy (GTDB): domain Bacteria; phylum Acidobacteriota; class Terriglobia; order Bryobacterales; family Bryobacteraceae; genus Bryobacter. The sequence continues at coordinate 1,604 of CAZBTA010000298.1, read as the reverse complement.
GGTAGAGGAACTGGAGGACGCAGCACGCAAGGCGGGGCGGCCGCTTGAGATTGATACCCGGCAGTTGCGTTATGTGGATACGGCGGGGCGGTATCTGCTGGAGTTGCTGAAGACGCAGGGAGCGACGGTGCTCGTGCTGGCGTTGCTGGTGGTGAGCCCGATGCTGGGCGAGACGGTGAAGCTGACGCTGGAAGACGCGGTGCGGACGGCGCTGAAGCAGAATCCACGGGTGCAGATTGCGGTACTTGATCAGGCGACGGCGGCACAGAACACGGCGATCAGCAAGAGCGCGTTGTTGCCGCAGGTGAGCCTGGCGCTGAGTGATGTGGTGCGGCGCGGCAGCGTGGAGGCGAATGTGGGTTTTCCGATCGCGGGCGTGCCGGGGCATGTGGGGCCGTTTCAGGTGGTGAATGCGGGGCCGGTGGGATCGATGCCGGTGTTTGATCTGACGCTGCTGAACCGCTGGCGCGCGGCCAAGGAAATGCAAAAGACGGCCGGGTATCAGCAGCTGAGTGTGCGGGAGCAGATGACGGCGCTGGTGGTGGGCCAATACCTGGCGGCGCTGCGGCAGGATGCAGCAGTGCAGGCGGCGAAGTCGCGGGTGGAGCTGGCCGAGGCCTTGTACCGGCAGGCGGGCAATCTGCAAAAAGCAGGGGTGGGCACGGGGCTTGATACGTTGCGCGCCAACCAGCGCATGCAGGCCGAGAAGCAGAACCTGATCGTGCAGCAGACGCAAAGCAAAGTGACGCTGCTGAATCTGGCGCGGCTGCTTGCGTTGCCGGAGACGGCCGAGGTGGAACTGGCCGACGCGCAGAGCTTCTTTAGCAGTGGCGAGGCGCCAGCGCTGGCCGATAGCGAAGTGGGCGTGGCGCTGACAACGCGGCCGGAGATGAAAGTGCTGCAAAGCCGCAAGGCGGCGCTCGCGCTCGAGGAGAACGCGGCGCGCAAGGAGCGGCTGCCGAAGGTGCGCTTTGACGGCAACTGGGGGCAGCAAGGGACGAGCTACAGCAATCTGATCCCGGCGTATCAACTGGGGGGCACGGTGAGCGTGCCGGTGTTTACCGGTGGGCGCATCGAGGCCGAGATTGCCAAGGCGAAGATCGAGATCGAGAAGGTGGATCGCGAGATCGCCGATACCCGCAACCAGATCATTTACGAGGTGAAGGCGGCGGGGGAACAACTGGCCGCGGCACGGGATGAAGTGGCGCTGGCGGAGGTGACGGTGAAACTGGCGCGAGAGGAAGTGAGCCAATCGCGGGACCGGTTTGAAGCCGGGGTAACCAACAACATCGAAGTGGTCACGGCGCAGGATACGCTGGCGCGGGCCAATGAAAGTCAAATCCAGGCGCTGTACCGCGTGAGCGTGGCGCGCGCCGATCTGGCCCGGGCACTGGGCCGCATGGAACAAACGTTTGCCAAGTGAGGAGTTATGCAAAAGAAGAACATCATCATTGTGGGAATTCTGCTGGCGGCGAGCGCCGCGGCGGGGACTTTTTACCTGAACGGCCTCGGCAAAGAATCGACCGATGACGCGCAGGTGGACGGGCGGCTGGTGAATGTGGCGCCGCGCATCAGCGGGCATCTGGCCGAGGTGCTGGTGCGCG
>CAZBTA010000297.1:3322-5739 GCA_964494515.1 uncultured Bryobacter sp. | reverse complement strand
CTGCCTTGCCGTGCTCGACCCTCGTGCCGTCCGCCCCGCCGAGCCGATCACCCGCGAAACCTGGTACCTGGCCGTTACCCGCACAGGTGTGATCTGGCGGCGCGATCGCGAGCGCTTTGTCTTTGATTTTGAACGAGATTTTTTGAAACCTCCCCCACCCGCCAACCCGTCCTAGGTGGCATTGACTGAGGTTGCACGGGGGACTATCATCTAGGTAGCTCCCGTAGTCTGTGTTTGTAAGGGAAAACAGTATGAAAGCAAAGCGCTTAATTCAATATCTTGCCGGTCCGGTCCTCGTCGCCTCACTCACTTCTTCCCCGGCCCTCGCCCAGAAGGCCAAGAAGAAGGAAGACGCGGCCCAGGCCGAACGCGAAACCATCGCCAAGCCCCTGACCGATAAAGAACGCAAGCGTCGTGAAGACAAACTGCGCAAGGAACTCGAAACCCCCTTCCGCAAGTGGCTGAACGAAGACGTGTTCTACATCATCACCGACGAAGAGAAGACCTCCTTCAAGCGCTTGAATACGGACGAAGAACGCGAACAGTTCATCGAGCAGTTCTGGCTGCGTCGCGACCCCACCCCTGACACACAGGAAAACGAGTACAAAGAAGAACACTACCGCCGCATCGCTTACTCCAACGAACGCTTCGCGAGCGGCATCCCCGGCTGGAAGACCGATCGTGGCCGTATCTACATCACCTTCGGCCCGCCGGATGAAATCGAAGATCACCCGAGTGGCGGCACCTACCAGCGCCCGATCGAAGAGGGCGGCGGCACCACCTCCACCTTCCCGTTCCAGAAGTGGCGTTACCGCTACATCGATGGCATCGGCAACGACGTCATCATCGAATTCGTCGACACCACGATGACGGGCGAGTTCCGCATGACGATGGACCCGTCTGAAAAGGACGCCCTCCTCTACGTGCCCAACGCCGGCCTCACGCTCTACGAACAAATGGGCATGTCGAGCAAGACCGACCGCTTCACTCGTACCGACGGCACGCGCCTCGGCACCGGCAACCAGCCGCTGCCCCAGCGCATGAACCAGTTTGAGCGTCTGCAGCAGTTCGCTCTCCTTCAGAAGCCCCCGGCGGTGAAGTTCAAGGATCTCGAAGCCAGCGTCAATTCGAAGGTTACCTTTAACGTGCTGCCCATTCAGGTGCGCACCGACTTCGTCAAGCTCACCAACTCGACGGTGATGACCTACGTCACCATCCAGATGAACAAGAGCGACCTGCAGTTCAAGTCGACCGACAACATCTCGAAGGCGATGGTCAACATCTACGCTCGCATCACTTCGATGACGCGTCGCGTGGTCAACGTGTGGGAAACCCCCGTCGTAATCGAAACTCCCTCGATCATGCTGGCTGAAGCCTCCAAGGGCAAGGCCATTTACCAGAACGCCGTACCGCTGCCCCCGGGCACCTATCGCGTGAACGTTGTTGCCAAAGATGTCGTTGGCGGCAACATGAACAACTACGAAATGGCGATCACCGTGCCGCGCTTTGAAGACGAGCGCCTTGGCGCCTCGAGCCTCATCCTCGCCGACCTGATTGAAAAGGTGCCCACCAAGAGCATCGGCGCCGGCCAGTTCGTCATCGGTACCTCGAAGGTCCGCCCGCGCCTCAACGACAGCTTCACCACCGGCGAGAAGATGGGCATCTACCAGGCTCTTTACAACTTCACGCCCGACGAAAAGACCCAGAAGCCCGCCGGTTCGGTCTCCTACGAGATCACCAAGGCCGATGGCACCGACAAGATCATCGAGTTCACCGAAGCTCTCGCCGACATCCCCGGCGCTTCGGCCAACCAGGTGACGATCGAGAAGCTGCTGCCCCTTCAGAATTTTGCTCCGGGCAGATATACTCTCAAGCTGAAAGTTACGGATCAGAACAGCAACCAGACCCTGACCCAGACGGCGAACTTCACCGTCATGGCCGACCCCAACACCCGCGCCAGCCTCAAGGAGTAACGAGCACGACCCTATGTGGTCTCGAGTGATCCATCGCTACGCGTTGCGCATGCCCATCCTGTCGATGGGGATGCTCGCTCTGTGTGCGGGTTCACTGCTGGGAGCCGGTGAAACTCGTTTCACCGGTCGCATTGTTGGCATCGTCAAGGGCAATGGCGGCGCGGCCCAGATGGGCGCTACCGTGCAGTTGCTCAATCGCTTCGGCAAACCCATTCTGCGCGCCATGACTGATGATCGTGGCGCGTTTGTCTTTGATTCGCTGGGCCCCGAGACCTATTCGGTACGCGTCAGCCTTTCGAGTTTTGTGCCCGCCCTGCGGGGCAACATTGCCATCGGCCCCGGCACCGAGCGCTACCTCGCCATCCAGTTGGCCAGCCTGTTCAGCAGCATTGAGGTCTTCTATGCGCCGCCGCCGGGCTCGTTCCTGATGAGCGAAGACTGGCG
>CAZBTA010000297.1:0-3222 GCA_964494515.1 uncultured Bryobacter sp. | reverse complement strand
AACTACGAGCTCGGCTACGGCAAGCGCTTCAAGTTTGGCGAAGCTTTTGTCTCCGGCTACCGCGAGCAGGTGGCCAACGCGAGCCTTGCCACCATTGGCGCCCCCGAGTCGATGATGGGCGACGATCTGGTGCCCGATCTGTCCACCAACGCCAACATCTTCAACATCGGCAATTACCGTCGCCAGGGTGTGGTCGCGGGTTGGACGCAGAATCTCTTCCGCGACTTCAAGCTCACCACTGCTTATGGCTCGGGTGGTGTCTTGCGCACCGATCAGCGCGTCATCAATCCGGCCGCGGGCGGGGAAGCCGCCGCCATCCGCAGTGGCATCTACAGCAGTCAGAAGCACTTCGCCAGTATGAAGTTCACTGGCACGATCCCCACCATCGGCACGCGCGTCTACAGCAGCTATCTCTGGACCGATTACCGCGCGCTCACCCCGTTCCACACTTCACTCACCACGCCCGGCTTGCCCGAGGCAGGTCTCAACATCGGTATCAAGCAGCCGGTGCCCGGGTTCCTCGGCATGCCGGGGCGGCTCGAGTTCAGCGCCGAGATGCGCAACATGCTGGCGCAAGGCTACTTGCCAATCGTTACCCCCGACGGTCGCACCATGTGGTTGCTGCCCACGCCCAAGCAGGTGCGCGGCGGCCTCAGCTTCATCTTCTAGAGCGGCAGGCTCATCTCCACTCGCAGACCCGGCCCGGCATTCACCGCCTTGATCTCGCCCCGGTGTAGCCGCACTGCGCGCTTGACGATCGACAATCCCAACCCCACCCCGCCAGAGCTCGTCGTGCGACTGGAATCCACACGAAAGAACGGCTCAAAGATCTTGTGTTCCAACCCTTGCGGCACGCCCGGCCCATGGTCGCGCACCTCGAGGATGGCGATATCCTCCAGACGGTCGAGCTTGATCTCTACCCGTCCATCCTCCGGCGAGTGGCGAATTGCGTTGCGCAGCAGATTCTCGATCGCCCGTCGCAGCAACTCGCGGTCGCCGATGATTGTGATCGGTCCGCGCATTTCAAACTCGAGCTCGCATTGCTTGGCGTCGGCCTCAATGCGGCAATCCTCGAGAATCTGCAGCGTCAGCGTTTTGAGGTCAAACATCTCACGCTGCCGCGCGTTGGGGTCACCCTCGGCGCGTGTCACCTCCAGCAGGTGCCCGACGAGCTCTGAGAGCCGGTTCACTTCGCGCTGCAGCCGCATCACACCCGTGGCCGTCTGCCCATCCAGCGGCAATCCCTCAATGGCAAACTGCATCCGCGCCAGCGGCGATCGCAACTCGTGGCTGATGTCTTCGAGCAGCCGCCGTTCGGCGCCAAGCAGCGTCTCAATGCGCGCGGCCATATCGTTGAACTGCCGCGATAACTCGCCAAACTCATCCCTCCGGTGTACGGTGGCCCGCGCCGCCAGATCCCCGTTGCCAAACTGCTCAAGCACGCCGCGCAACTCCCGCACAGGCTTTACCAGGTAGCGAAACAGCGCATAGCTAAACCCCGAAATCGCAATCAGGATTACCGTGATGTAGGGCACCGGGCTGTTCGCCTCAACCGGGGTCAGCAGTTCGACGACGAAGCGGTATTGGCCATTGTCTGAGGCATTCACGATCCAGACATGTCTTCCCGGCGTTGGTGGTATGCGCGAGCCAGCTTCCACCCGCTTCAGCATCTCGCGCCGGTCTATGCCATCGGCGAGGTCCGTACCGCTCGCTGTTAGCAGAAAGTGGCGCTCGGGAAAGAACTCCTGCAGCCGGCTCAGATACTCGTTCAGTCCGACCCGTCCACCGGATTCAAAGGCGCGCACCGCCTCACGTGTTTGCACTGAGATGGTACGGCCCAACGGGCCCCCGCGCTGCAGGTTGCGATTCAGCGTTCCCGCCAGAAAAACCACTGCTCCCACACATACGGCCAGCGTCAGGATCGACCAGAGACTCAGCTTGAAGAACAGGCTTCTCATGCCGGCTCGGCCTGGGGCGGGGCAAACATATAACCCACTCCGCGCAGCGTCCGGATCCGCTGCCTGCCATCGGCCTCGATCTTTTTGCGCAACTGGCTCACGTGCACGTCGAGCCAACGCTCAAACGGTGTTGCCTCGCGCTGGTGCAGTAACGCCGTCAGCTCATCGCGCGACACGGCCCGGCCCGCGTTGCGCATCATGTGGTCGAGAATCTCAAACTGCAGGCTCGTCAGATGGCAGCACTGCCCGTCGAGCCAACCTTCACGCTGCGTCGCGTCGAGGCGCACGCCACCCACCTCAATCACCTCGTGCTTCACTTCAATGGCGGATTTGACCCGCCGCGTCACGGCGCGGATGCGCGCCAGTAATTCGCCTGGGGTAAACGGCTTTGTCAGGTAATCATCGGCGCCCGTGTCCAGCCCTTCAATCAGCGATTCAGGGGCCGCCCGCGCCGTCAGCATGATCACCGCCATCGAGGATCGTCGGCGGATCTGCCGCAATACCTCAATGCCATCCAGCCCCGGCAACATGCCATCCAGTAGCACCATCGAATACGGCTCATTCAGGGCGCGCGCCAGCCCCGTGGGCCCATCGGCGGACCGCTCCACCTCATACCCGTGGCGTCCTAAAAATCCGGACATCATCTCCGAGAGGTCCTGGTCGTCGTCAATCAGTAACAGCTTCATCGTGCGAGAACTTAGGACGACAGACGCACGCCACTCGCATTCGGAAACAACGAAGGGGCCCCGAAGGGCCCCTTTTACGCGGAATTTACAAAACTTTACTGAACTGCCGAAGGTCCGCGCGCCACCTGGCCCTTGCTCGCCTCTTCGATGCTCACCGAGTTCACATCGAGCAGGCGTCCCGTTGCCACGTCCAGGTTGTTCTTGGCGCGGCTGTAGTTGGCCAGCGCGGTCACTTCCGTACCCTGCGCGGTGGCCAGGTCACGCTGTGCCTGAATGACAAGGAAGATCGTCGAGCTGCCGAGCGCATACTTCTTCTGCTCGGCCTCGAGCGTCTGCTCCTGCAGGCGACGGCTCTTTACGGCGGATTCATGACGGGCGCGCGCCTGTTGCAGCGCGATCACGGCATTGGTGATGTCGAGGCGCAACTGGTTCAACTGGCGCTGTTCCTGCAATTCCTGCTGGCGCAGGCGCAGCGTATCGTTCGCGTAGTCGGCCTGGGCAGCGCGATTGCGGATCGGTACGTTCAGCGTGAAGCCCACGCTGTAATCCGGGAAGTTGCGGCGCAACAACTGCGCAAA
>CAZBTA010000296.1:0-5754 GCA_964494515.1 uncultured Bryobacter sp. | reverse complement strand
GCCGCCACGGCGGCGGGTATCGGCTGGGTGATGATCAACAAGTACGGCTTCAAGCTGATCGACCACTGGCCGTATCTGACTCGCTAGGCGGGCCGGCGCACCTCAATGTGCAGGCCCTTGGCCATCAACTGAACCAGCGCTTCTGAATTGGCAATCTGGGGCCGGTGCAACGTCACCGGCCCCATTCCTTTTGAGTACCCCGCGTGGCTCGGCACCAGCTCGATGCGCGCCACATCCCACGCAAAACACTCGATGTCCATCCGGTAAACCACCTTGCCATCGAGCAGCAGGCCATTCAGGTTGATCGCAATGTCCTGCCCCCCCAACACCTTGAATTTCATCGAACCGCCGTTCTCCAGATGCACCACCGCGCGGTTCAGCAGCCAGTGCGTCCATTCCATCTCGGCCGCCCGCATGAAGTGAAATGCATGGTCCTGCGGCACATTCGAAGGCAGCTCGTCCTGGTAGCGGAACAGTACCCGCCCCAGCGGGTCCTTCCAGTAGTATTCAAACCCTTCCCGCCCCACGGCCGAGAACAGATCTTCGGCGTCTTCAAACAGCAGGATCTCTTTGGCGACAATGTTTTCGGGCGACTTCTCGCAGCGGTAGAGCGCGAGGCCCTTGTCGCCGATATAGCCGAGCAGATGCCGAAACGGCATGCCCACCAGCGCCAGGTGCCGCCGCCACAGGTCGGATTGAAAAAGCGTCGATGTCGCTATCCGCACATGCCCAATCTCAGCGGGCGGATCAACGAAGAGATGCCGGTTTGCGTCAAACTCCTCGCCATCCGGCCAAGTCACATTGGGCAGTGCGCGGCTCATGAGTTCTTGAAGAACCAGAGCCAGAAGTACTGTTGCCCGGCGCCATGGCGATAGCGCGGTTCAAACCCGCAGCGCTCGCCCAACTCCCTGGCTTCCTCATCGCTGTAGCTTGCGCCCACCCAGGTATCGTCCGGGTTCGCGTCACAGCCGGTATAGCCCTGCACCTGAAACTTGAACAGCGCCCCCGGCTTGAGCAGCCGGCTCACTTCGCGCACATAAGTCTCGATCACTTCCTTCGACGGGATGTGCTGAAACACGATCGTCGAAAACGCAAAGTCGTAGCCGATCTCCGGTAGCACGCTGAGGTCCTTGCCGTTGTTCACAAACACATGGGCGTTTGGGTGATTGACGAGCCCGCGCCGGGCCTGCGCCACCATCTCCTCGGAGATGTCCACCGCGTAGACTTCGCCAAACAGGTTGGCGAGCGCCCGCGTGACACGTCCGGCGCCACATCCGATCTCGAGCACGCGCATCTGCTTCGGGTCCTTACCCTGACAGATGTTCGTCATGTCCGTGCGAATCTCCTCGCTTACCGTCTGCTCGCCCGAGGCATAAAACTCCTCGTCCGACCATTCCGTTTGCGCGGTTTGTACGTAATGTTTGGCGTTCTCGCGAGCACGGGCGTCCCAGTCCTCACGCATTTTGGCCAATTGCTGTTCAAGGTCCATCAAATCACTTATTTTAGTAGGGATGCTTCCGATTCTCCTACTCCTCCTGCTCGAAGCCGACATGATCGACGCCTTTGGTCAGAAGTGGCGCGTCCCGAAAGCCGGCGAGTGGGCCTTCTCCAACGGCACTCTCACCATGCTCGCGGCCCGCCCCCAGGAAGCAAACCCGCGTTACCCCGTTCAATATGCCCTGCTTGAGGGCGAATCTTATGATTCTTTCATTCTAGAATGCGAAGTCAAGCGGGACTCGGGCAGCCTCATCCTGCTCTACAACTGGCAAGACGCCTCGCACTTCAACTACGTGCACCTCAGCGTCGACTCGCCCGAGAAGCAAATCGTCCACAACGGCATCTTCCACGTCTACGGCTCCGACCGCTCGCGCATCTCCAAGGGCATCGGCGCCGGGAGCCTGCCCACCACCGAGTGGACACCGGTCAAACTCACCTATGACGCCACCTCGGGCCGCATGATCGCCGAGGTAGGCGGGCAGAAGTTCCCTTCTCTCGACGCCGTCGACGTCTCACTCACCAAAGGCAAAATCGGTTTGGGTTCGTTCTTTGAGACCGCGCAATTCCGCAATCTCAAGATCACGCGCCGCTAGGTGCGAAACAATACTTTCTCGTCATTAAAGCTGCGCACGCTCCACATAAAGCACAGCGCGGCATAGGCGATATTGGCCAGGTTGGTAATGGCAAACGAAGTCATTGGCACATCGCCCTGCAGAATGCTCTTGAGCAACTGGCTCGAGTTGAAGATCGGGATCAGGCTCAGCACCGGCGTCAGCTCCATGCCCGGCAACCCACCCAGCAGCGAGGGGAAGATCACCAGCATGATCAGCGGCGTCAGGTAGCTCTGCGCCTCTTTGAAGCCACGCGCCACCAGGGCAATCGACAACATCAGCGCCCCGGCCATGATCGCAATCGGCAGCAGCGTAATCAGCACGAGCAAGATCGTCTGCGGGTCGTTCGGCACATTTCCCACCAGCTTTTCCATGCCCTTCATAGTCGCCGCCCCGTTCTTGAGCGAGATAAAGAGGCTGCTCGTCGTCAGCAACGCCGTCGCATAGGTGGCCGTCATGCAGGCGAGCACCTTGCCCAGCGCAATCTCCGTCCGGCGAGCGGGGCTCGCCAGAATCGACTCCAGCGTCTTGCGCTCCTTCTCACCGGCCGCCATGTCGATCGCCGGGTACATGCCACCAGAGAACATCAGCAGGATCACGACATAGCCGAGCATGCTGCCCAAAACAAACCCACCCATGCGCCGCTCGCTCGCGACGTTCTCGCGCTTGACCGTAAACGGCCGCAGCACCGTCGCGTCCAGGTTTACCGACTGCAGCTTCTCAAGCACCATTGCGTCCTTGAGCTCCATCAGCACCGCGCGCAGCTTCTCGGTGGCGATACCGCTCGACTGGCGCGTGCCCTCGGCGTAGACCATGATCAGTTGCTCGTCGGGAGAAACCACCACGCCCGTGGCGGCTTTCTTCTCTTTCACTGCCTCTTGGACATTCTCGACTTCGATAGCCTTGAGCCCACTCTTGGCGATCGCCGGGGCAAAGCGCGGCGGGATGCCGTTCTTGAGCACGGCCACCGTGGAAGCCTCAAGCTCGGCCTTCTTTTCGGCCTCACCCATAAACTTGTTCATGGCCGCAAACACCAGCGGGAAGACCACAACGGGCAACACCACCATGCTCAGCAGCGTGCGGCGGTCACGCAGCAGATCGTTGATCTCTTTGCGAAAGACGGTCAGGGCGATTCGGAAGCTCATGCGACGCTCGGCAACTCCAGCAATTCGAGAAAAATCTCACGGAGTCGCTGCTTGCCGGTGGCGGCGCGCAACTCGTCCATCGTTCCACAGATCTTGAGCTGCCCGTGGTTGATCACCGCGATGCGGTCACACAGGTACTCGGCTTCTTCCATGATGTGCGTCGAGTAGACGATGCACTTGCCTTCGCGTTTGGCGTCGAGGATGCTCGACTCGATCACGCGCGCCGTCGGCAGGTCGAGGGTAGCCGTCGGCTCATCGAGGATCAGCACGGGCGGGTTATGGATAAACGTACGCGCGATCGCCGTCTTCTGCTTCATGCCGCTCGAGAGCTTGTCACAGCGGGTGTCGGCAAACTCGGTCATCGCCAGCCGCTCGATCAACTGGTTGGCGCGGGCGCCAAGCTCGGCCTCGGGCACCTCGGCCAGGCGCCCAAAGAAGTACAGCACTTCGCGCGGGGTCATGCGCGGATACAGGCCCATATCGCCCGTAAGAAAGCCAATCTGCTTGCGCACCTCGGATGGGTTCGAATTGATATCGAAGCCATTTACCGTCGCCGTGCCACTGGTGGGCTTGAGCAGCGTCGAGATCAGGCGCAGGGTCGTAGATTTGCCGGCCCCGTTGGGACCGAGCAAACCAAAGATTTCGCCTTTGCCAACGCGAAAGCTGACGTTGTCGACGGCCTTGAACGCGCCTCGTTTGGGGTCATCAAAGACCCGTGTGAGGCTCTGGACTTCTAACATGAGTCTTTCGATTCTAGCGCGGCAACACCAAAACACCCCAGGGAGAACCAGGAGAATCCACGCGCTTGATTACCTTCCGCTGTTCGACATCGATGATGCTGACATCGTTTCCGGGGCCGTTGGCGGTGAACAGCGTCTTGCCATCAGGCGAGAGCCCAAGCCCCCACGGGCGGCGACCGGCTTCAACTTCGCCCAGCGTCTTGCCCGACTCGGCATCGACAAACTTGACCAGCTTGCCGCGGCCGGTGCTGACGATCAGGGTCTTCTTGTCGGGGGCGAGGATCACCTTCATCGGCTTGATCACCCCGGCCTCACCGAGCGGCACCGTTTCGAGCACGGCGCCCTTGAGCACGTCGAACATGACGATGGTGCCATCGTTCTCGGCGTTCACCCAGGCCCTTGTGCCATCGGGCAGAAAGGCCATCGAGCGAGGCCGGCGACCGACCTTGATGTTCTTGATCAACTCCTGTTTCTCGGTGTCGACGACGGCAACGGTGCCGGCGTCCTCACTGGTGACCAGGATCCACTTGCCATCGGGGCTGAGCTCGACGCCTTCGGGTTCTTCACCCGTCTTGAATTCCTTGATGATCTTGCCCTGGGCGAGATCGAGGATCGAGGCCCCGCCCACGTCTTCATTGGCGATGTAGAGCTGCTTGCCGTCTTTGGTGAGGGCAAACTCTTCGGGGTCGGAGCCGCCATGGATCACCTTGACCAGCTTTTGCTGCTCGACATCGAAGACGCCAATGCCATCGGCGTTCTTGTCCGGCGGGGGCAGGGTCGACTCGTCAACGCCCGGGCCACCGATTGGCGAACCGCTGAGGGCGATGTAGATCGTCTTGCCATCGGGGCTGGCATGGATGCCGCGAGGACGCTTGCCCAGGGGAACCCTGGCAATTGTCTCAAGCTTGTCGGAATCAATGATCGTCAAGTCGCCACTGACTTCATTGGTGACGTAGACGCGGTACCCGCCGGCCTTGGGCTGGGAGCAGCCCACCAGAAACACGGCGAGCAGGGACACGAGCAAACAGCGCATGGCTGTCATTATGTCACTGTCCCTTGAAACTCAGTGGCAACTGGACTGTAGCTTTCGGGGCGACATCAATGACTTGCTCGAGGGTGCCGAGCTTCTCATGCCAGGCGACGAGCGTATAGCGGCCGGGCGGCAGGTTGGGGATGGTGAACTTGCCATCCGGGCCAGTGACCGCGTAGTAGGGGTGAGGCAGCACACCGATCCAGGCGCGCATCCACTTATGGACGTTGCATTTAACGCGGATCATGACCTCGGGGGTGGCAAACTTGCGGCGGATGGGGCCGTCTTCGGGGGCCATGCTCTGGTTCCACTCGCGGTTGGCCTTCGGCTGGGGGTGGATGTTGTGGGTGACGGGGTCGGAGTTGGTGACTTCAAGCGACTGCCCCGTCATGACGCCGGTTACACGAGGGCCAAACCAGCAGCCCTTTTGATCGATACGAGCGGGCTGGGCGGGCGGAGTAAACTGCCTGCCCTCAAGGCCGGTTTTGATATAGACGAAGGCATTGGCAAGGGCCTGATTGTCGGCAACCACAACCTCTTCTTCGTCACGACCCCCACCAGGGTAGAGCTTGCTGCAGGCGGGGTCCTGATCCATGTCGATATGCGCCGGCTTGGCGATTGTGCCGGTGAAGGTGACGACACCGCTGATGGTGGCGGGGTCAACGATGACATTCGAGGGCTTTTGGCTGCAGCCGGCCAGCAGAACAGACAGCAGGAGGAGAGGCTTCACT
>CAZBTA010000295.1:5267-5758 GCA_964494515.1 uncultured Bryobacter sp. | reverse complement strand
GTTCCCAAGAACGCCGGCGACAAGCGCACTCCCGATCAGATTCCTGATGCGGATCGCGACTACTACCTCGAGCGCATGTACCCGAGCTTCGGCAATCTCTCCCCCCGCGACATCTCCTCCCGCGCCGCCAAGCGCGTGTGTGACGAAGGCCGTGGCGTCGGCGAGACCGGCCTCGGCGTCTACCTCGACTTCCGCGATTCGATCAACCGCCTCGGCGAAAACACGATTCGCGAGCGCTACGGCAACCTCTTCGAAATCTACGAACGCATCACCGGTGAGAACCCCTACAAGGTTCCGATGCGCATCTACCCCGCCGTCCACTACACCATGGGTGGCGTCTGGGTCGACTACCATCTCCAGTCCACCATCCCCGGCCTGTTCGTGCTCGGCGAAGCCAACTTCTCCGATCACGGCGCCAATCGTCTCGGCGCCAGCGCCCTGATGCAGGGCTTGGCCGATGGCTATTTCATCGCCCCCTACACGATCACAAA
>CAZBTA010000295.1:2836-5257 GCA_964494515.1 uncultured Bryobacter sp. | reverse complement strand
TACCTTGCCGAGACGAAGCTCGAAAAGGTAGCCGCCGATCACCTCGAAGCCAAGGGCGCGCTTGAGAATGTCGAAAACATCACCAAGCGCCTGCTCAACGCCAAGGGCAAGAAGACCGTCACCCAGTTCCATCGCGAGCTCGGCCACTACATGTGGGATTACTGCGGCATGGCGCGCAACGAGGCCGGCCTCAAGCACGCCATCAGCAAGATCCAGGAGCTGAAGGAAGAATACTGGACCAACGTCAACGTCCCCGGCTCGGGCTCTGAGCTCAATCAGCAGCTTGAGAACGCCGGTCGCGTTGCCGACTTCCTCGAGCTTGGCGAGCTGATGTGCATCGACGCGCTCAACCGCCAGGAAAGCTGCGGCGGCCACTTCCGTGAGGAATACCAGACTCCCGACGGCGAAGCGCAGCGTGACGACGAAAACTACTCTTACGTCTCCGCCTGGGAATACAAGGGCTCCGGAGCCGCGCCCGTCCTTCACAAGGAACCGCTAAGCTTCGAATACGTCAAGCCCGCCCAGCGCAGCTACAAGTAAAGGAACAACGACACCCATGAAGCTCACTCTCAACGTATGGCGTCAATCCGGGCCGAACGCGCCTGGCAAGATGGTTCGCTACGAGATGCCCGACGTCAACGCCGACATGTCGTTCCTCGAAATGCTCGACGTGCTGAACGAAGGCCTCATCGCCAAGGGCGAAGAGCCGGTCACCTTTGAGCACGATTGCCGCGAAGGCATCTGTGGCTCCTGCGGCTTTATGATCAACGGCAAGGCCCACGGCGGCTTCCCCCGCACCACGGTTTGCCAGTTGCACATGCGCCACTTCAAAGACGGCGACGACCTCGTCCTCGAGCCCTGGCGCGCCACCGCCTTCCCCATCGTCAAGGACCTCATGGTCGATCGCTCGGCCTTCGATCGCATCATCCAGGCCGGCGGTTACATCTCCGTGCCCACGGGTTCCGCGCCCGATGGCAACGCGATTCCGATCCCCAAATCCAACGCCGACCGCGCCATGGACGCCGCCGCCTGCATCGGCTGCGGTGCCTGTGTCGCCAGTTGCCCGAATGCCTCGGCCAGCCTCTTTACCGGCGCCAAGATTTCGCACCTCAACCTGCTGCCGCAGGGCCAGCCCGAAAAGCTCGAGCGCGCCCTCAACATGGTCACCCAGATGAACGCCGAGATGTTCGGTTCCTGCACCAACATGCAGGAATGCGAAGCTACCTGCCCCAAGGGCATCTCGATCGAGAACATCGCGATCATGAACCGCCACTTCTTCGAAGCCAGCTTCGCTCACCGTCCGCCCTCGGCGGAAGTCGGCGCGGGCTAAAGCTAAACTCGAAGGATGCCGCGCGACGCAGCCCTTCTCGATTACATCGCAAACAACCTCTACACGGCGGTGCTCTCAGACTCTCTCGACAGTCTGGGACACCGCCGTCAGGTTATGCGCGAGTACATTCGCCCCGTCCATTCCCGCTATCAGGTCGTCGCCGGCTACGCCCACACCATCGAGTTCGTCGATAGCGACGAGATCCTCGCCAATCCCTTCGACGCCGAGATCGAAGCCGTCGACGCCATCCAGCCCCACGACATGGTCGTCATCTCCACCGGCCTCTCCATTCAGAACGCGCCCTGGGGCGAGCTCCTCTCCACCGCCGCCGTCGCCCGCGGCTCCCGCGGCGCCATCATGGATGGCTTCGTCCGCGACGTCCGCATGATCGAATCCCTCGGCTACCCCGTCTTCGCCACCGGCATGAAGCCCGTCGATTCAAACGGCCGCGGCCGCCTCACCGCCTGGGGCAAACCCATCACCTGCGGCGAGGTGCCCGTCACCCCCGGCGATCTCGTCGTCGCGGATTTCGACGGCATTGTCGTCATCCCCACCGCCCTGATCGAGCGCACCATCGAGGTCGCCACCGCCAAGGTCACCGGCGAGAACAACTCCCGCGACGAGCTCAAAAAAGGCGCCTACCTCCGCGACGTCTACGCCAAATACGGCGTGCTCTAACCCCGCGCCGCGTTTCTGTCGATAAGCGGGCATGCTCTGGCTTGCCGCCGCCATCGCTCTGCTCGCGCAGGACGCCACCACGTCCTCGCCCGATCTCACGCTCCACTATCCCAGCGCCCAGGTCTCCCAGCAGGTCGCCCGCGACATGCTCGACGCCCTCGACGAAGAATACGCCCGCATCCGCCACGAGCTCGGCTGCGTCATCGGCCAGAAGGTCACCACCGTCGTCATCCCGCTCGACACCTGGCAGCAGATGGGCCACTCCCCGTGGGCCGGCGCCATGTTCGATGGCCGCATCGTGGTGCCGCTCGTCTACGAGCGCAGCCGCGTTGGCCCCCAGATGCGCCGCGTGTTTGCCCATGAGATGGTTCATGCCTGCATCTCGCGCTTTGGCAACTTCCCCACCTGGCTCC
>CAZBTA010000295.1:0-2826 GCA_964494515.1 uncultured Bryobacter sp. | reverse complement strand
AAGGCCTCGCCCAATACCTCAGCGGCGATCGCCTCACTGAGGACATCCGCCGCCAGTATCGTCAGGCCCTGGCGCAAGGCAAGCTCCCGGGCCTCGAGCGCCTCGCCGGTGGCTGGATGTCGCTTAGTGGCGATCAGGCCAACACGGCTTATGCCTATTCGCTCTGGGCGGCTGAAGTCCTGCTCGCCAACGAAGGCAGCGAAGCCGTCCGGCAACTGCTGCGCAACCCGAGTCGCATCCCGCAAGTCACCGAACGGCTCAACGATCTGCTCAAGCGCTAGCTAGTGCGCCGCCGGCGGCGGCCCACCGGCCGTTGTTCGCTTGGTGAGCAGCACCACCGGCACCGCCAGCAGACTCAGAAACGCCAGCAGCAAGAATGCCTCGCTGAAGGCCAGCAGGCTCGATTGCTGTCCCAGCACCATCCCCACCATGCCGCGCGCCTTATCCGCCGCATCGGCCAACGTAAATCCGCGGCCCACCAGCATGTGCGTCACGCGGTCCATCCACGACAGATACTGCGGATCACCCGGCGTCAGATGGCTCACCAATTGCGTCTGGTGCACCTGCCCCCGATTGGCGAGCAGCGCCGTCACCAGCGAGATGCCAAAGCTCGCGCCGAGATTACGGCTCAGGTTTACCAGCCCCGTCGCCGCGTTCACTCGCCCGCGTGGCGCATGCGCAAACGCCATCGAGTTGATCGGCACAAACAACATCGCGAGGCCCACACCCTGCAGCAGTCTCACCGTCACCAGCGTCGTCATGTCGGTCTCAAGATTCAGGTGCGCCATCGCATACATGGCCACAGCGTTGATCATCATTCCCCCTGTCGCCAGATACTTCGCCTGCACCGATCCCAACGCTTTGCCAATCAGCGGCATGATAAACACCACCACCAGCGCCCCGGGCGAAAGCAGCAGCCCCGCCAGCGTCGCCGTGTAACCCATCAGTTGCTGCGTCATCATCGGCAGCAGCACGCTGCTGCCATACAGGATGAATCCGAGTGAAAACATCGCCACGTTCGCCAGCACAAACGATCCGCTCTTCAGCAGTGACAGGTCCACCACCGGGTTCTCGTGATACCACTCCACCACCACAAACAGCACCAGCGCCACCACACTGATAAAGCTCAGCGTGATGATGAAATTCGACTGGAACCAGCCCTCATTCTGTCCCTTGTCGAGCGCCACCTGCAGAAAGCCCAGGCCCACGGCCAGCAGGCCCAGCCCCCAGCCATCCACCTTCATCTCGCTCAATTTCTTGCGTTCCATCGTTGGCGGGTCATAGACCAGCCGCCACGTCAGAAACGATGCGATCAGCCCCACCGGTACATTGATGAAGAAGATCCAGCGCCACGAGAAGTTATCCGTGATCCATCCACCCAGCGTCGGCCCCAGCGCCGGCGCGCACACCACCGTCATGCCATAGAAGGCCATCGCCATGTTGCGTTTCTCTACAGGAAACGTATCCACCAGAATCGCCTGCGAGCTGGGCTGCAGGCCACCGCCGCCCAACCCCTGGATCACGCGCATCAGGATCAGCATCCCCAGGCTCGGCGCGAGGCCACACAGCAGCGAGCTCACCGTAAAGATCGCCGCCCCCATCAGATAAAAACGCTTGCGCCCCATCAGCAGGTAAAACCACCCCGCCAGCGGCAGCACAATTGCGTTCGATACCAGGTAGGAGGTCAACACCCAGGTGCTTTCCTCCACACCGGCCGACAGGTCGCCCGCGATATGCCTTAGCGCCACATTCACAATGGTGCCGTCCAGGATTTCCATAAACGTCACCATCGATACCGTCATTGCTATCAACCACGGGTTCGTGGCCGGTTTCTCATTCATGACGCACCTCTCTTAGCGGACAAACACCGTTGCTTCCACGTTCGTGCCCACCGGCAGCCGTTGCATCTGTTCGGCCGAAGCCTCAATCAGAATCTTCACCGGCACCCGCTGCACCACCTTCACAAAGTTGCCCGTCGCGTTCTCCGGCGGCAGCAGGCTCGTCCGCGCGCCCGTCGCGCTCGCCACCGAGTCCACCTTGCCCTCAAGCCGCAGCCCCGAGAGGTCAAACTCGATCTCCGCCCGCTGCCCGGCCTTCATCTCACGCAACTGGCTTTCCTTGAAGTTCGCCGTCACCCAGATTTCATTGGTCGGGATCAGCGTCAGCATCGTCTGGCCCGCGTTCACGTACATGCCGTTTTCCACCATCTTCTTGGTCACCACGCCGTCCACCGGCGCGACAATCTCCGTGTAGCTCAGCTGCAACTCGGCCGCCGCCAGATTCGCCTTCGCCACCTCGAGGCTCGCTTCCTGCGCCCCGGTATCAGCCACGCGCACGGCCACCTGCCTCGTGCCGGCCTTGGCCTCCACCAGCGCCGCGCGCGATTGCTCAATGCGAGCCCGCGCCGCCGCCAGTTGCGCATCGGCGATCTCGGCGCCCTTCTCAGCGCTTTGCACGCGCTCGAGCGCGGCCTTCAGTTCGCTCTCGGCCATCCGCGCCGCCGCCACGTAGCTGTCATACTGCAGCCGCGAGATCTCTTCTTTGTCCACCAGTTCCTTCATGCGCTTCAGGTCGGCCTGCGCCCGCTCCTGGGCGGCGCGCTTGTTGTCCACGTTCGCGCGGGCAAAGCTGATCTCGGCCTTCCGTGCCTGCTCAAGGCCCGCCTTGGCCCGTTCAAACTCGGCCTCGCTCGAGGCCACCATGGCCGCCGCGCTCGCAATGCGGCTGTCTGAGGTCTCGCGCGTCAGCGGCACATTCACCGCCGCCGCCCTCACCAGGCTTTCGGCCTGCATCACCGCCGCCCGTGCCTGCTGCACGCTTACCTTC
>CAZBTA010000294.1:0-5774 GCA_964494515.1 uncultured Bryobacter sp. | reverse complement strand
GTAGAGAGGCGCCTGGGGTGATTCGCGCAGGATACGTTCGGCAAGCTTGCGGGCGGCCTCAAGATAGGTGACATCGTTCATCAGATTGAGAGCCTGCAGCGGGGTGTTGGTGCGAGTCTCGCGGACGGTACAGGCTTCGCGGCTGGGCGAATCGAAGTTCATCATCGAGGGTGGAGCGATGGTGCGTTTCCAGAACGTGTAGAGGCTGCGGCGGTAGAGCGCGTCGCCATGGTCCTGCGGGTAGCTACCGCTTGAGAGCTCTTGCCAGAGGCCGGCGGGCTGGTAGGGCTTGACGCTGGGGCCACCGGTCTTTTCGACGAGCAGACCGGAGACGAACAGGGCGTT
This sequence comes from uncultured Bryobacter sp., assembly GCA_964494515.1. Taxonomy (GTDB): domain Bacteria; phylum Acidobacteriota; class Terriglobia; order Bryobacterales; family Bryobacteraceae; genus Bryobacter. The sequence goes on along the minus strand of CAZBTA010000294.1, from coordinate 5,429 downwards.
GTCGCGGATCATCTCGGGGGCGAGGCGGTAGCGCGGGGCGCGGGCGAAGAGGCGATTCTCAGGGTCTTTCTGGAGCAGCTCAGGCGAGACCTTTGAGGTCTGCTGGTAGGTGTCGGAGAGCACGATCTGGCGGATGAGCTGTTTCAGATTCCAACCGGAATCCATGAAGTCGACGGCGAGCGTATCGAGCAACTCCTGATGGAGCGGCCATTCGCCCTGGCTGCCGAAGTCTTCGACGGTTTTGACGATGCCGATGCCGAAGAGCATCTGCCAGATGCGATTGACGGTGACGCGGGCGAGCAGCGGATTATCGCGCGAGACGAGCCACTGCGCGAGGCCGAGGCGATTGCGCGGGGCATCGGGCGGCAAGGGGGGCAGGGCGCCGGGCGTGTTGGGTTCGACTGGATCGCCATGGGCATCATAGGCGCCGCGCTTGAGGATGTAGGCCTGGCGCTTGGGGCCGTCCTTCATGATCATGAGCGAGGGCAGCGTCTTCAGATAGTCGTTGTACTCGCGCTCGGCGGCACGGAGGTCGGCCATCTCTTTGGGCTGGAACTGGTCGAGCCAGGCGAGGCGGCGTTTCTCGGGGGTGAGCTCGGGCGAGAGGGCGATGACTTCGGCGGCGGAGAGCTCGCGCTTGTAGACGCGGACGTCGCGGATCTCACCGATGAAGTTCATGCCATTGCCGGCGCCGATGCGGAGCGGGTACTTGAAGTTCATGGGCCAGTTGAGCTCGTCGAACAGGATGTTGAGCTGCTGGGGCTTGCCATCGATGTAGAGCTGGACGCCTTTGGCGTAGCGGCTGCCGTCGTAGGTGGCGACGAGGTGTTGCCATTTGCCGGGGGTGACTTTGGACGCGCTCTCGATACGCATACCGATGTCGGTCCAGCGGAAGACGACATTGAGACGGATGTGGCCATCGCGGAGGTAGAAGCCGTGGCCATTGCCTTCGGCGTAGTCCTCGGCGATGGAGAGAATCGCGCCGGTGGTGGACTCGGGCTTGACCCAGGCGGAGAAGGTGAAGGGCGTGAGGTAGTCGTAGACGACCTTGCCTTTCTCTTCTTCGACGACGCGCTTGCCATCGAAGCGGGAGGCGTCGCCCGAGAGCTTGTTCTCATAGGCCAGGCCTTCGTGAGGCAGCCAGGAGGCGGGGGCGTTCCAGGAGTTGATTTGCTTTTGCCAGCGCGGGTCGACCTTGTCGACGGCACGGCGAGCGGCGGCCAGTTTGGCTTCGAGGGTGGCAAGACGGGCCTGCTGCTCGCGGGTGGGCGCTTTCATGAGCGGCTCGTCGTTGCCCCAGTTGTAGACCAGACCTTTTTCCTCAAGGTTGTTGAAGAAGGCGAACATCGAGTAGAAGTCGCGCTGGGTGATGGGGTCGTACTTGTGGTCGTGGCAGCGGGAGCAGCCCATGGTGAGGCCGAGGAAGACGGTGGAGGTGGTCTCGGCGCGGTCGGCGACGTATTCGACACGGAACTCTTCGGGGACGATGCCGCCTTCGGCGCTGGTGCGGTGGTTGCGGTGGAAGGCGGTGGCCATTTTTTGTTCGAGCGTGGCGTTGGGCAGCAGGTCGCCGGCGAGCTGTTCGACAACAAAGCGGTCGAAGGGCATGTTGTTCGCGAAGGCTTCGATGACCCAATCGCGCCAGCGGTACATGTCGCGAACGCCATCGGACTGGTAGCCGTTGGTGTCGGAATAGCGGGCGGCTTCGAGCCAGCGCCAGGTCATGCGTTCGGCATAGCGCGGCGAGGCGAGGAGGCGATCGACCTGCTTTTGCCAGGCGTTGGGGGAGCGGTCGGCCTCGAAGGCGGCGACTTCAGCAGGCGTGGGCGGCAGGCCGGTGAGATCGAAGCTGAGGCGGCGCAGCAGGGTGGCGCGAGAGGCGCGGGGCGAAGGGGCGAGGCCGCTGGCGGTGAGGCGGGCGCGGACGAGCGAGTCGATGGTGGCGTTGGGGGTGCGTACCGGAGGGATGAAAGCCCAGTGCTTTTCGTATTTGGCGCCCTGGGCGATCCAGGTCTTGAGCTTTTCGACGTCGGCGGCGGGCAGGGCATCCTTGCCCGAGTAGGCGGGCGGCATGCGGAGGTTGCGGTTGGAGTGAGTGACGCGAGCGAGGACTTTGCCGGAGGTGATGGCTTCGTTTGGTACGTCGAGGCGCAGGTTGGCTTTGCGGTTGCCGCTGTCGGGGCCGTGGCAGTGGAAGCACTGTTCGGACAGGATGGGGCGGATGTCGCGATTGAATGAGAGGTCCGCGGCGCCGAGCAGCGCGGGCCAGAGGAACCAAAGCCTAAGCATGAAAATCTGCTTAGATTCTATCGTCACAGTTATCCTAGATTAATGGGCATTTCGGAAATCGTCGAAGCCGAAGGACACCTGATCGATTCGCACATCATGGAGCGAATCTTCGACACCGTCGTCGAATATCAGGGCCGCTTTGAAGTGGAAAGATTCCATATTGGGCGCACGAACAGTGATCCGTCGCAATTGCGGATGCGGATTGAAACGCCGTCGCGCGAGCAGATGGACCAGTTGCTGACGCAGTTGCTGGGGCTGGGCTGTGTGCCGATGGACGCGGGTGATGCGACGCTTGAGCTGATCACGCGGGACAAGTGCGCGCCGGAAGACTTCTATTCGACAACGAACCATCGCACGCAGGTGCGCATTGATGGCGAGTGGATTGAAGTGGGCAAGCAGCGCATGGACGCCACGGTGGTGGTGAACGGCAAGACGGCGGAATGCCGCAAGCTGCGCGACCTGCGCGCGGGAGACCGCGTGGTGGTGGGCATGCGCGGGATCCGCGTCGTGCCGGATACGAAGGATCGCGACCGGTTGAGCTTCAGCTTTATGTCGAACGAGGTGTCGAGCGAGCGGCAGGTGGAAACCGCTGTGGCGCAGACGCTGGCGATTCTGAAATCGGTGCGTGAGGCGGGCAAGAAGATTGTAGTGGTGGCCGGGCCGGTGGTGGTGCATACGGGCGGCGGCAATCCGCTGGCCGATTTGATCCGCATGGGCTGGGTGGACGCGTTGCTGGCGGGTAACGCGCTGGCGGTGCACGACATTGAGGCGGCGCTGCTGGGCACGAGCCTTGGCATCCGGCAGAAGGATGGCCGGCAGGAAGAGCACGGGCATCGCAACCACATGCGGGCGATCAACGCGATTTACAACTGCGGCAATATCGCGGGCGCGGTGGAAGCCGGGCGGCTGAAGACAGGCGTGATGTATGAGTGTGTGAAGCATAACGTGCCGTTTGTGCTGGCGGGCAGCCTGCGTGATGATGGGCCGTTGCCGGATACGGTGACGGACATGAACGAGGCGCAGAACCAGTATTCGAAGCATCTGGAGAACGCGGGCGTGGTGTTATGCCTGAGCTCGATGCTGCACTCGATCGCGACTGGAAACATGTTGCCGAGCTGGGTGAAGATGGTGTGCGTGGACATCAATCCGGCGGTGGCGACGAAGGTGAGCGATCGCGGGAGTTCGCAGACGGTGGGTGTGGTGACGGATGTGGGTTTGTTTCTGGATCTGTTGATCCGGAAGATCAAGGAACAGCAATGAAGCAATATACGGATGATCACGCCGCGAGTGGCGTAACGGCAGAGCTGCCTGAGATTGAAACGTGGCCGAACCAGTTTCCGGGCCGCGAGTATGAGATCGAGATTTCGAGTCCCGAGTTTACGAGCGTGTGCCCGAAGACGGGGTTGCCGGACCATGGGACGTTGACGGTGCGTTATTCGCCGGAGAATGACTGTCTGGAGCTGAAGAGCTACAAGATGTATCTGCTGGCTTATCGCAATCTGGGTATCTTCCAGGAGAACATCGTGAACCGGGTGCTGGAGGACATTGTGCGGGCGACAAAGCCGCGCAAGGCGACGGTGATCGGGGACTTCACGCCGCGTGGCGGGATCTATTCGAAGATCACGGCAAGCTATGAGCGAAAAGACTAGCCAGTTGACCCACGAGGAGGAACTGGAGCGGGCGATCCGGGAGATCCGGGAGCGCGTGCTGGCGCGGTATCCGAGTGGGATGTGGCACGGGCTGGAGTTGCCGGATTTTACGCCGGTGCTTGAGGCGCGGGATCAGGCGAATGCAAAGGTGGCGGCGATTGGCCGCGTGAATCCGCGTCCGGGCGGGCTGGTGAACAGCCTGATCCAGGGCGTGAAGGGCATGATCGCGCGGGCGCTGGGTTGGTTTGTGCGGGATCAGGTGGAGTTTAACTACGCGGTGATCCGGTCGCTGGATTCGATCCTTGAAGGGTTGAACGGGGTGAACCGGACGCTGAAGACGATACCGCCGCGGTTTGAGCCGCCGATTGAAGCCTTGCGGCAGGAAGCGGCCGAGCTGAAGGACATCCGGGCGAACTGGATTGTGTGGCGGCGCGAATGGGAAGAGAAAGTGGCGCGGAATGAAGTGCAGTTTCTGCGCGCGGTGGCGGATCTGCAGGCGGCGTATGCGCAGCGGACGGCCGTGATGGAGCAGCGGTTTGAAGAGCGGGTGGCGGGGCAGCATCGTGATTTTGAAGGGGCGCTTGAGCGGGCGAACCACGGGATGCAGGAACGCTTCTGGAAAGAGCTGGAGAAGGTAAGGCTCGAGTATGAGCGGATCATCTATGCCGAGTTGCGCAGTGTGCGCAAGCAGGGCGCGATGATGGCCCAGACGGCGCCGGTGGCATCGGGTGGCGAGCCGCAACTGGATATTGATTGGGTTCATTTCGCCAATAAGTTCCGCGGGGATGACGCGAAGATCCAGAAGCATTTTGAGAAGTATGTGGAGCGCTTTGCGGAGTGTCAGCGAGTGCTCGACATTGGATGTGGGCGCGGGGAGTTCCTGACGTTGCTCAAGGAGCGCGGGATCGGCGGCGTGGGCGTGGACCTGCATGCCGAGAATCTGAGCGTGTTGCGTGAGCGCGGGCTTGAGGCCGTGCAGGCGGATGTGTTCCAGTATCTGGCGGAGCAGGGGCCGGCGAGTTTTGACGGAATCTTCTGCGCGCAAGTGGTGGAACATCTGGCGCCAGCAATGGTGTGGGAACTGGTGAAGGCGTGCGCGACGGCGTTGCGGCCGGGCGGCGTGATTGTGTTTGAGACGCCGAATCCGGAATGTCTGGCGATCTTTGCGACGCACTTCTATATTGATCCTTCGCATACGCGACCGGTGCCGCCGGCGTTGCTGGCCTTCTATGCGGAAGAGGCCGGGTTTGGCCGGGTGGAAGTGGAGCGGTTTGCGCCGGCGTTTGAAGAGCGGCCGGAGTTGAATGCGTTGCCGGTGAGCGTGAAGGAAGGTTTCTTCGGGGGCCTTGACTACGCGCTGTTTGCCAAGAAGCTGTAGACGGGCCCCCGAAGGCACACCGCGACTGACAGCGAGTTGGCTGGGGGGCAGATTGTCAAAGAGCTGGCGCGGGGCGCTGGCGGCTGGTCGCGCGGGTTTGGGTTTGTTTTGTA
>CAZBTA010000293.1:0-5774 GCA_964494515.1 uncultured Bryobacter sp. | reverse complement strand
GCTGGCCGAGTTCAAGGTGTTGACCTCGAACGCGACGGCCGAATATGGCCGCAACTCGGGGGCGCAGGTGGCGATGGTGACCAAGAGTGGGACGAACGAGTTTCACGGGTCGGGATTCTGGTTTTACCGCACGCCGCGGCTGAACGCGAACGAGTGGGAAAACAACATCAACAACGTGGGCAAGCGCCAGTTTGTGCAGAACATCTATGGCGGCTCGATCGGTGGCCCGATCAAGAGGAACAAGTTGTTCTTCTTTGGCAACCTGCAGCGGCTGTCGGCGCGTGAGAGCGCGGTGGTGAACCGCACGGTGTACACGCAGCAGGCGCGACAGGGCTTGTTCCGCTATGTGCGTGGCGGGCGTAATCTGCCGGCGGGTGTAGCGGGCGCCTCGGTGGACGCGAGCGGCAATGTGGTGGCCGGGCTTAACGTCGGCACCTACAACATTCTGACGAGCGACCCGGACCGACTGGGCGCCGACCCGCGCGTGAAGGGGCTGGTCGACAGCACGCCGCTGCCGAACAACTTCTTTGGCGGTGATGGTCTCAACACGGCGTTCTACACGTTTGCCGCGCTGCAGTTTGAAAAGCAGCAGGACAACGTGCTGAAGTTTGACTACATCCTGAACAGCAAGAACACGGTGTTTGCGCGTATTTCGTGGGGTTACCAGAACACGCTTTGCGATCGCGGCAATGGTGGGCAGCCGTTCTTCCCTGGCGCGCCGTGCCCGGTGGACACCAAGCGCGACCCGAAGAACTACGCGTTCAACTGGCGCAGCAACCCGACCTCGCGGCTGACGAACGAGTTTGTGTTTGGCCGCAACTACTTCAGCTTTGACTTTGTGAACCCCGGGCAGGATGCCACTCAGATCAATCTGACGGGCGCGCCGGTGTATGTGCCGCAGGACTTCAGCGTGGGCAACGCGCGCAAGCTGAACACCTGGCAGTTTGTCGACAACATGTCGTACTTTGCCGGGGCGCACTCGTTCAAGTTTGGCGTGAACTTCCGCCTGGCCTCGCACAATGACGTGCGCGGGTCGGTGGGTGGGGCGAACATCACCTCGGCGGTGGACTTCTCGCGGACGACGAACTCGGTGAACCCGGCGGCGTTCGGTTTGCCGGCCGACATCCAGCAGGCCAATGACCGCGTGAACCTTGAGTCGAGCATCAACTTCTTACTCGGGCGCGTGGGCGGCATCGGCCGCGGCTTTGTGGCGCAGGGCGACGCGTTTGCCGCAGTGCCTTATAACTTCAAGGCGTTGTTCAACGAGTATGACTTTTACTTCCAGGACACGTGGAAAGTGAACCGGCAGTTGACGGTGGACCTCGGCGTGCGCCTTGAGATGAAGATGACGCCGGGCTCTGATCCGGAAGGGCGCATCCGGCGGCCGAACCAGTTGCTGGTGGCCGGCGCGGCGCCGACCGATACGGCACGCTGGGAAGCTGGCCAGCTGTATCGCAGTGATCGCAACAACTGGGCGCCGAGCATCGGCGTGGCCTATGATCCGTTTGGCAAGGGCAAGTCGGCCATCCGCGCCAACTACCGCATTGCCTACGACCGCCTGAACACGTTCCTGTTCAGCTCGAGCATTTTCCAGAATCTGCCGGGCCAGGCGCAGGGCGTGCGTAACGAGACGTTTGGGCAGGCGGGTGGCCGGCTGCGGAACCTGCAGAACCTGGCGCCGCCGACGGTGAACCCGAACGCGCTCGCCCAGCCGCCGGCTTATGGCGCGCAGAGCATCACGGTAGCCGACCCGAACTTTGAAACGCCGACGACCCACATGTGGAGCTTTGGCATCCAGCAACAGGTGGCGCGCAACACGGTGTTTGAGGTGAACTACATCGGCCGTCGCGCGCACAATCTGTTTGGCGCCTATAACGCCAACCAGGTGGACATCACGCGCAACGGATTCCTGAACGCCTACAACACGGTGGTGGCGGGTGGTGAGAGCGATCTGATCAACCGCATCTTTGCGCTCGATCCGCGCAAGGGCGCCGCGGTAACGGGTAGCCAGTTTATGCGCACGCAGTATGCGGCGGATATTCGCGGCAACTCGGTATCGGCCATCGCGCAGGACCTGTCGCGCCGTCTTGTGAATGGCGTGCCAATCGCGCAGGCGGCGGGGCTCGGCAACTCGTTCTTCATCCCCTACCAGCAGTTCGCCACCGGCGTGAACGTGGTGGACACGAACGACTTCTCGACCTACCACGGCCTGCAGATGCAGGTGGAGCGGCGCATGTCGAGCCTGACGGCGCAGCTGAGCTACACGTGGGCGAAGTCGCTCGATACGCGCAGCTTCGACCCCGCGTTTACCGTGGTGGGCACGGGCACGGCGCAGAGCGGTTCGTCGACACCGTTTGACATCAACAACCGCCGTGGCAACTATGCCCCGAGCGACTTTGACCGTCGCCATGTCGTGCAAAGCTACTGGATCTACGAACTGCCGTTCGGCAAGGGCCGGCGCTTTGGCAGCAATGTGGGCCGCGCGATGCACATGGTGATCGGCGAGTGGCAGGTGGCCGGGCTGATGACGCTTTCGAGCGGGCGGCCGTTTACGGTGTACTCGGGCTTCAACTCGTTCAGCAACGTGATCGGCGCGACGGCGGATTGCGGCAAGTGCGACAAGTTCGGCGGAGTGAACCAGCGGCAGGATGGCCTGACCTGGTACTTCTCGCCGGAGGAAGTGGCCTCGTTCAGCACGCCGGCGGCGGGCAGCAATGGCAGCTCGGGCCGCAACCGGTTCTACGGGCCGGGGTCGTTCAACATGGACGCTTCGTTCCTCAAGCGCGTGGCGCTGACCGAGCGCTACAAGATTGAAGTGCGCGCGGACATGACGAACCTGACGAACACGCCGACGTTCGGATTCCCGACGGCGACGTTTACGTCGACCACGTTTGGCCGCATTCGCGACACCATTCTGAGCAGCTCACGTAAAATTCAGATTGGTGCCAAGTTCATCTTCTAGCCACGAAGATTTGCTCAAGTTCGGGCTCTTTGTCATGCGGCTCAGCCTCGTGACAAAGAGCCCGCTTTCATTTGGGGCACATGATGCGGCGAACTTTGTGCGGGGGCAGTTTGGGCGGATGCTGCATGAGGGGCAGCCGGAGCTGTATGAGCGGTTGTTTGAGCCGGTGGCGGCAGGGGGGCCGAGTGGACTCAAGGATCCGCCGCGGCCTTATGTGGTGCGCACTCGGGAGCTGGCGGGCAGGCAGTTTCGGGCCGGGGAGGAAGTGCCGTTTACCGTGCATCTGTTTGGGGTGGATTGGCCGGGCAGTGAGCGGGTGGTGCTTGAGCTCAAGCCGGTGGCGGAGGCGGTGACGCGGGTGCGGGTGGAGTACCTGACGCCGACGGAGCTGAAGGGTGGCGAGGGGGCGGAGTTTGGCGTGTTGTTCGCGCGGCTGCGGGATCGGGTGAGCAGTTTGCGGCAGTTGTATGGGGAGGGGGCGCTGCCGATCGCGTTTCGTGAGATGGGCGAGCGGGCGCAGGCGGTGAAGACGACGCGGTGTGAACTGGTGGAGGTGGACCGGGTGCGCACGAGCCGGGCGACGGGGCAGCGGCATCCGATTGGCGGGTTTGTCGGGGTAGCCGAGTATGAGGGGGATCTGGGCGAGTTTTTGCCTTATCTCGAGGCAGGATGGTGGACGGGGGTGGGGCGGCAAACCGTGTGGGGCAAGGGCGAGATCCGGACGACGCGGCTGGGGTAGCCAACAAAAAAAGCCTCCCGCCCACGAGGGGCGAGAGGCAAGTGGAGGGTGTTTTCTCTTTAGAAGTAGAACTTCAGAGCGAACTGCACGATGCGCGGCAGCACGGTGTTGGCATTGAGACGGCCGAAGCCGCCGGTGATGCTGAGCGAGCGGGCCACGCAGGCGGGGCTGAGAGCTCCGGTCTGATTGGCGCCGCCAAGCTCGGCCGCGTTCGCCGGACAACCAACTCCACCGGCGCCGGGGCCGGGCAGACCGGCGATGGCCGAATCGACCGAGACGCCGTTGTACTTGGCGATCATGGCGTCCCAGACGCCGGGAGCGCGGAGATTGGCAAAGCGATTCTGCACGCCGGCGACGGGGGTGAAGTTGGGCGAGGTGCCGGTGACGAGGGGGTTCTGATTGCCACCCGTCAGCAGGCCGGTGATGTTGGGATTGGGCGAGTACTGCTTGATGTTGAGCGCGTTGAACATCTCGACGCGGAACTCGAAGAAGCGCTTCTTGTTCTCAAACGGCGCGATGCGCTTGAAGACGCTCATGTCGAGCGTGCGGACCCACGGGTAGTAGGCGTCGAGGTTGCGCGGGGCGTTGCCGATGCGGCCGGGTTCGGGCATGGCAAAGGCGCGGGGGTTGATGTAGGGCACACCACGCCAGGCGTTTTCGCGCGTCCAGTCGGGGTTGATGATCGGCACGCCGGAGATCATGTCAGGGCGCAAGGAGCCACCAGGGGTGCCGACGTCGACCGAGTTGCCGATGCCAAGCGGAACAGCGATGGGGAAGCCGCTACGCAGACGGCCGAGGCCGTTGAGGTTCCAACCGCCGACGATGAGGTCCTTCCAACCACCGCCAGAGAGGAACTTCTTGCCGCGACCGAAGGGCAGATCGTAGAGGGCGGAGATGTTCATGATGTGCGGCGTGTTGGTGGCCGAGACGCTCTTGTCGTTGCGCGTGTTGTAGGGATCCTGGGCACGCAGCAGCGGGACGTCGAGCGAGGAGTTGTTGAACGAATTGTTCGGCACGGGGAAGCGGATGCCGCCCGAGCTGTCATCGATATTCTTCGAGTAGGCGTAGTTGACGCGGAACTGCAGGCCGCTCGCGTAGCGCCGCTCGACCTCGGTGACGAAGGCATGGTAGCTGCTCGAGGTATTGGTGGGGTCGAGCACGAAGATGCCCGCGCTGAGGCGCCCGGCAAAGCCCGGATAGGGCAACTGGCCGGTGAAGGGATCGACGCGGTTGATGTTGTTGCTGGGGCCGAAGAGATTGCGACCGATCGAGCCCTGGTAACTGGCGCGCACGACCGTGTCACCGTTCTGGCCAAAGCCACGCTCGAGCTGGAGCGAGAAGTTGTGAACGGTGGGCATGCGGAAGTTCTTGTTCATGACGACACCGGTGGACTGGTAGAGCACGTTGGGACGGGGCTGACCGGTCTGGGTGGTGCCGGCGCGATCGCTGGGACGGATGACGCCACCCGGCGGGATCTGGAACAGCGTGGGGTCGGAGGCGAGCACCATGTTGTTGAAGCCGAACTGCATGGGCAGCGCGGGATCATTACAACGGGCGAGGCCGCAGGTGGCGATGTTGCCGGGCGAGTTGACGTCATTGGCGCCGAGCAGGTAGCTGATCTGGCGGTAGCCGGTGGCCGTCTGGGAGCCGAGGTTGGGCACGGGCTCACGGTCGTTGCCCATGAGCACGCCGTGCGTCATGCCGTAGCCGCCGCGGACGACGAAGTTGCGGCCGCGATTCCAACTGGCGCCGGGCGTCCAGGCAAAGCCGAAGCGCGGCTCGAAGACGTCCTTGACGCTGGGGGAAACATAGCGCGAGCGGCCACCGACGCCGGCGTATTCAAACACGGGGCCGGGCAGCGGATTGCCGTTGCGATCGAGCACAAAGGGATTGGGCTCGAGACGATCCATGTTGGCGACGCCCTGGCGATTGAACTTCTCCCAGCGCGGCGACTGGTACTGATAGCGGACGCCAATGTTGAGCGTGAGGTTGGGCGTGACGCGCCAGTCGTTCTGCACATAGCCGCCGAGGTTGAGCCAACGGAAGTAGTAGGGGATGGAGAGATTCTCAGTC
>CAZBTA010000292.1:0-5918 GCA_964494515.1 uncultured Bryobacter sp. | reverse complement strand
CTCGTTATAGGTGGCATGCAGGCGGAATGGCCAGCGGTGTTCGGCAAGCAGGCGGATGACGGCTTCGAGTTCTGATTCCATCACCGGAGCCATGTCGGGGCGCGGCTCGAGAAAGTCCTCAAAGTCGGCCGCGGAAAACACCAGCATCTCGCCGGCGCCGTTGTGACGATAGAAGTTGTCGCCCTGGCGCGGGCGAAGCAGCTTGACCCACGAGCCGAAGTCACTCAGCTCTTCTTTGGCCTTCTGGGTAAACAGATTGTAGGCGATGCGGACCGTGAGATCGCCAGACTTGTGCAGTTGCTCGATCACCTGATAGTCATCGGGGTAACGCTGGAAGCCGCCTCCGGCATCCGCGCAACTGGTAAGGCCAAAGCGATTCAACTCACGCATGAAGTGGCGCGTCGAATTGGCCTGCATTTCCTGGGAGAGCTTGGGCCCTTTGGCGAGCGTGGCGTAGAGGATGTAGGCGTTGGGTTTGGCAATCAGCAGACCGGTGGGATTGCCGGATTTGTCGCGCTCGATGATGCCGCCGGCGGGTTCGGGCGTGTTCTTGTCATAACCAACTGCCTTGAGGGCAGCCTTGTTGAGCAGGGCGCGATCGTAGAGGTGGAGGATGAAGACCGGAGTATCAGGTGCAGCCTCGTTCAGCTCGGCAAGTGTGGGCAGGCGTTTCTCGGCAAACTGGAACTCGTTCCAACCACCAACGACGCGCACCCACTGGCCAGGTGGTGTGCGACGAGCCTGATCGCGCAGCATGCGCAAGGCATCAGCGAGGGAAGGTACCCCGTCCCAACGCAATTCCATCGTGTAGTTGAGACCACCGCGAATGATGTGAAGGTGAGAGTCATTGAGGCCCGGGATGACGCGACGCTTCTGCGCGTTGACGACCCTGGTGTTGTCACCGACAAGGGCCAGAATGTCCTTGTCAGAGCCAACCGCCATGATCTGTTCGCCACGGCAAGCAAGCGCGGACACTTCGCCGGCGGGGCCAAGCGTGGTGATGCGAGCGTTGTGCACCACCAGATCGGCTTTGGGAGTTTGGGCAGGGGATTGATTGAGCGCCATCAGAGCGGCACCTCCTTGAATGAAATCGCGACGCAACATAGATGCTCCTTATTGCCAACCACCGCCAAGGGCGCGGTAGAGATTTACAACTGCCAGCAGCTCATCGCGCACCAGTTGGGCGAGAGTGAACTGGTTCTCGAACAGATTGCGGTCAGAGTCGAGCACCTGCAGGTAGCTATCGACGCCGCCGTTATAGCGAAGCTTGGAAATGGAGTTGGACTTCTCGAGAGAAGCGATCAAGCGTTGCTGCTCCATACGCTGCTCACGGACGCGGCGCCAGGAGATCAGAGCGTCGGAGGTTTCGCGCAACGCCGTCTGATAGAGCTGTTCGTAACGCAGGGCGGCCTGAGCCGCGCGAGCGCGAGAAGCGGCTACATTTGCCTTGAGCCGACCGGCATTGAAGACCGGAATTGAGGCAGCCGGGCCCCACTGGCGCAGCCGCGCCGGATCGGTAAGCAGATCGCTCAAGGCAAAGCTCTCGAAGCCGAAAGATCCGGTGAGGGAAAAATTGGGATAGCGATTCGCGATGGCCACGCCTATGCGAGCCGTGGCGCCATGCAGTTGTTGCTCGGCTTCCATCAGGTCGGGCCGACGCTCAAGCAGTTGTGACGGCAGGCCAGCCGGCGGCGTCGCGGGCATTGATTGATCGTTCAGGCGACCCCGAGCCGTGATCGCCTGGGGGGCGCCACCAAGCAACAGGCTTAAGGCGTTCTCGAGTTGCTCGCGCTGGCGAGCAAGCTGGGGAATGCGAGTTGCCGCGGAAGCAACCAACACTTCCGCCTGGGCGACATCGAGTCCGCTCGAGACCCCGAGCTGCTTACGAGATTCGACAAGCTGCAGAGAATCGCGACGGAGCTTCAGTGTGCGTTCGGCGATCTCATACTCGGTATCGACCTCGATGAGCTGAAAGTAAATGGAAGCGACGTCAGCAACAACAGATTGACGAACAGTTTGGCGCGCCCATTCCTGGGAAAGCAGGTCGGCGCGCGCAGCTTCGGTAGAGCGCGCCAGACGTCCCCAGAAATCGAGAGGCACGGCGACATCCAACGTCATGCGACCGGTTGAGATCTCGCGGCGTGCGCCGGGAGGCAACTGGATCGACCCGATCTGAGCCTGCTCGCGCTCGGTGATCGAAGCATTGCCATTGACCTCAGGGAACTGCAGGGCGCGTGTGCCACGCAGCGTCGCCCTGGCCTCGGTAATGCGTTCGGCGGCGATGCGGACGTTATAGTTGGCAGCCAGAGCCTGGTCGATGAGCTGCTTCAGCCGGGAATCGGAGAAAAGCTCGGCCCATTTGAGATCGGCAAGGCTGGCGGGATCGGGTTGTGATGCGGTATCGCCGCGGTGGGCGGTGGGAACGGGAACGGCGGGACGGCGGTAATCGGGACCCATGCGGCAAGACGTCAGAATGGCGAGCAAGGCAAGGATGCCGGCCACGGGAGCAAGCTTTACGGTTCCGCCACGCCATTCACTGAGCCGCTGCATCCACTTGAAGAAGACCGGCACCATGAACACACCGAGGATAGTGGCGAGCAACATGCCACCAAAGACAGCGCTGCCCAGACTACGGCGGCTCGCCGCACCGGCACCATTGCTGATCATCAACGGCACAACGCCGAGGATGAACGCGAAGCTGGTCATCAAGATTGGCCGGAAGCGCAAACGCGCGGCTTCGAGCGCGGCGTCTTCAATCGACAAACCCTCGGCCCGGCGCTGGCGCGCAAACTCGACGATGAGAATGGCGTTCTTGGCGGCGAGGCCGATCAGCATGATCAAGCCGATGCGACAGTAGACATCATCCGCGATGCCGCGCAGATACTGCGTGGATACGGCACCGAGAACGCCGGCCGGCACACCGAGGAGAACCGCGATCGGGATGATCCAGCTTTCATACTGCGCCGCAAGAAAGAGAAGCACCATCAGCAGTGAGAAGGCGAATACTCCGATGCTGGAGCCGGCCTTTTTCTCCTGGAACGACATGCCCGTCCACTCAATGGCAAAGCCAGCGGGCAGCGTGCGCGCAGCGCCCTCGAGAGCTTCGATCGCCTGACCGGAAGATACCCCGGGCGGCGAGCCGCCGATCACATCCGCGGCGCGGAAGAGGTTGTAGCGACCCAGCGAGAGCGGGCCATTGGTTGGCACGGTTCTGACCAGCACACTCAATGGCACCATCTGCCCATCGAGGCTACGGACGTAGAGCCGGTTGATGTCCTCAGGGGTGCGACGGAAGTTGGGGTCTGCCTGAGCGACGACACGATAGGTGCGTCCGAACAGATTGAAGTCGTTTACGTACAAGCCACCGAGGTAGGTTTGTAGCGTCTGAAAAACATCATTGATTGGCACGTCCATCGTGCGGGCACGTTCGCGATCCACCTCGAGTCGCAGTTGGGGCTCGGCAGGCTGAAAAGTGGTCACGGCCTGGGCGATGGCTGGATTGGCACGAGCGGCATTCAAGAAGTCGTCGGTCACTTTAGCGAGAGTGGCGACGTCTCCACCTGAACGATCCTGCAGCTTGACGTTGAATCCGCCGGTGTTACCGAGGCCCTGAATTGGAGGCGGATTGAAAACGAGAATGAAAGCGCCCGGAATCGTGAACAACTTCTGCTGCAGGGCGCCGACAATATCGATGGCATGTTCACCCGGAGCCGTGCGTTGATCCCAGGGCTTGAGGACACCGATCAAGGTGCCGACCGAGGACGCATTGTTGCCCGAGACAAAGCTTTGACCACCGAGATTGAAAACATCCTTGACGCCGGGCTGGGCCTGAACAATGCGCTCGACCTCGCGCATTACCTGCCCGGTGCGTTCGAGACTGGCAGCGTTTGGCAGCGAGATGTCCACGATGAAGTAGCCCTCGTCTTCGCTCGGCAGGAAGCCGCCCGGGGTAATGCGATACATGCCATAGATGCCGAACAGAACCACCCCAAGCGTGGCGGCAACCAGCAAGGAACGCCGCAAGAGAGCGCGCACGCTATGGCCGTAGCCGTTGAGCGTGCGATCGAACATCGTGTTGAACCCCGCGAAGAATCTGGCGAGAAGGCCAGTGTCTGCGTGCCCCTCATGTCGCGGCTTGAGCAAGAGCGCACACAACGCGGGTGAAAGCGTCAGGGCGTTGATCGCGCTCAGGACAACGCTGAGGGCGATTGTCAGGGCAAACTGCCGGTACAACTGGCCGGTGATGCCGTCCAGAAAGGCAACCGGCACAAAGACGGCAACGAGGATGAGCGCAATGGCGATTACCGCGCCGGACACCTCTTCCATGGCTTTGAATGCTGCTTCCTTGGGACTTAAGCCGCGTTCGATGTACTGCTCCACCGCCTCGACGACAACGATTGCGTCGTCAACAACGATGCCGATGGCGAGCACCAAGCCGAACAAGGTGAGGACATTCACACTGAAGCCCAGCAGCGGGAAGAACATAAACGTGCCGATCAACGAGACGGGGACGGTGATCAGAGGAATCAATGTCGCGCGCCAACTTTGCAGAAACAGGAAAACGACGAGGATGACCAGCACGATGGCTTCGAATAACGTGTGCAGCACTTCGTCAATCGAAGCCCGAATGAAGTCGGTGGAATCGTAGATCAAGCGATAACGCACATCATTGGGAAACGAGGCCTGCAGTCGCTCCATCTCCGCTCTGACGGCATTGGCGACATCGACCGCATTGGAACCTGGCAACTGATAGATGAGGAGATTGACGGCGTCTTTGCCATTGAAGCGGGAAAAGACGGAGTAATCGAAGGCGCCCAATTCGGTACGAGCTACATCGCGAATCCGCACCGTGCTGCCATCGGCGTTTGCGCGCAGAATGATGTTGCCAAACTGTTCCGGGTCCGCAAGTCGTCCGGAGGTGCGCACCGTGTACTCGTTCTCCTGGCCGGCGGGTACAGGAGCCTGACCGATGCGACCCGCGGCGGCCTGGACGTTCTGCTCCTGTATCGCGCGGGTGACGTCGGTTGCGGTAAGGCCCAGCTTGAAGAGGGCATCCGGATCGAGCCAGATGCGCATCCCATACTCACGTTCGCCAGGGAGCTGGACATCGCCAACGCCGTAGATGCGGGCGAGCGCATCACGCACATTGATCTTGGTGTAGTTGGACAAAAAAAGCTGATCGTAGGAATTACCAGGGCTCTCGAGGGCAAGCACCATGAGCAGCGAGGTGGATTGCTTGCGGACGCTGATACCGTTACGCCGCACTTCTTCTGGCAGCTGTGGTTCAGCAAGGGTGACACGATTCTGCACCTGCACCGCGGCGATATCGAGATTGGTGCCGACCTCGAATGTGGCAGTCAAGGTGTAGCGCCCGTCATTGGTGGCCTTGGAGTCGAAATAGATCATGTTCTCGACGCCATTGAGTTGCTGCTCAATGGGTGCGGCCACGGTTTGTTCGACCACCTCGGCACTGGCGCCGATGTACTGCGCTGTGACGCGCACAGTTGGCGGAGTGATCGGGGGATAGCGGTCGATCGGCAGGCGAAACACCATGACAAGACCGACGAGGGTGATCACCACCGAGATCACGCTCGCCAATACGGGGCGATTGATAAACAGACGGGAAATCATGGTTTACTTCGCCTCCGCCATGGCTACGACGCGAGGGTTCACCGCCGCGCCGGGCCGGGCCTTCTGCAAGCCATCGACGACGACGCGCATGCCAGGCTCGAGGCCCGACTCAATCACCCAGTTGGAACCAACACGATCAGTAGCTTTCACCGTGCGTTGTGAGACTTTGTTTTGCGCATCGACGACCAGCACCTGCCGGAGGCCCTGAATCTCGACAATGGCGCGTTGTGGAATCACGAAGACGTTCTGCTTGAAACCCGTGCGAAGTCTGATGCGGCTGAACTGAC
>CAZBTA010000291.1:0-5960 GCA_964494515.1 uncultured Bryobacter sp. | reverse complement strand
TGCCCCAGCTCAATCTCATCAAGGGCGACGCCCAATCCCGCTCCATCGCCGCCGCCAGCATCCTCGCCAAAGTCGCTCGCGACCGCCTCCTCGATCGCTTCCACCAGCGCTACCCCGTCTACGACCTCGCCTCCAACAAAGGCTACGGAACCCCCGCCCATCTCGCTGCGTTACAAAAGCACGGCCCTACTTCGCAGCACCGTCTCTCTTTTGCTCCGGTTCGGGCCATAATTGAAGCTCATAGGAACGACGCCTGATGGAATATCGCTGGTACCACAAGCTCGCAAGTGTCCTCTACGTCGTTCTCTGTTTTGAGATCGGCCTTTTCCTGATCTTTTTCCCCTGGAGCGATTACTGGAAGCCTAACTTCCTCGCCGACTTCTCTCCCGAATGGGGCATGTTCTGGGTCAACCCCTATTTCCGCGGCGCCATCAGCGGCATTGGCCTGATCAATATCTATTTCTCGATTACCGAAGCGTTCCACCTGCGCCGCTTCTCGCCCCACCACGACCAAATCCACCATAATGACTAGAGAGCCTGAAAACGTGAGTACTACTGCTGTTCCCCCTCAATCCCCCGCACCCCAGAAGAGTGCGTTCGAGCGATGGAATACCGCCCGCCTCCAGCTGGCTGAGACCCAGCGCGGCACCATTGCCGAGTGGACTGTCACCATCCTCCTGCTCCTGTTCGCCACCACTTCTCTGGTCCAGGCCTTCGTCATCCCCACCGGTTCGATGGAAGACACCCTCTTGATCGGCGACCACCTCCTCGTCGACAAGCTCACCTATTCCCCCAAGGGCCCCATCTCCAAGTACCTGCTCCCCTATCAGGACGTCCAGCGTGGCGACATCATCGTCTTCCGCTATCCCGAAGACATCCGCCAGACCTTCGTCAAGCGCGCCATCGGCGTCCCCGGCGATCGCATTCGTATCGTCAACAAGCAGCTCATGCTCAACGGCAAGCCCGTGCAGGAGCCGTACAAGTATCACAAGACCGATTACTTCGATTCCTATCGCGACAACTTCCCCTCCGAGCCCAACATGCGTGTCTACCCCGGCGCCGAGGTCATGCTCAACAAGCACATCAAGCGCTCAAACGTGAACGGTGAAGACATCTCCGAAGTCGTCGTCCCCGACAATTGCATCTTCGCCATGGGCGACAATCGCGATTCCTCTCTCGACTCGCGCTACTGGGGCTTCGTCCCCCGCGAAAACATCATCGGCAAGCCCCTCATCATCTACTGGTCCTACGAGTCTTCCACCGATCGTCTCGCCGGCAGCCCGATCAACCCCGAACATCTGATCGACCTCGCCCAGAACTTCTTCGGCAAGACCCGCTGGAACCGCACCTTCCAGCTCATCCGCGGCTATCCGCTGCAATAAAGGTCATCGCATGTACGCTCGCCTTGTCGCCTCCTGGCGCAACCTCACCACCGTCTCCCGCGGCACTCTCGCCGAGTGGGTCGTCACCATGCTGGTGCTGCTGTTCGCCACCACCACGCTCGGCCAGGCCTTCGTCATCCCCACCAGCTCGATGGAGAACAACCTTCTCGTCGGCGACCATGTCATCGTCGACAAGCTCGCCTATTCCCCTGCGGGCCCGCTCACCAAACACCTGCTGCCCTATCAGGACGTCCAGCGCGGCGACATCATCGTCTTCCGCTATCCCGTCGACATCAAGCAGAGCTACGTCAAGCGCGTCATCGGCATGCCCGGCGATCGCATTCGCATTCAGTCGAAGCAGGTCTACCTCAACGGCAAGGCCCTCGTCGAGCCCTATAAGCACCACCGCTCCGATCTCGATCTCCCCTTCCGTGACAACTTCCCTGGCGACCCTCGCTACACCACCTTCGAGCGCGGCCGCCAGATGCTCGCCGCCCATGTCTCCGGCGCCGAGCTCGTCGTTCCCCCCGGCCACTACTTCGCCCTCGGTGACAATCGCGACGAGTCCGAAGACAGCCGCTTCTGGGGCCTCGTCCCCCGCGAGAATATCTACGGCAAACCCGTGCTCATCTACTGGTCCTACCAGTCCACCACCGAGCGCCTCGTAGGCAGCCCGGTCGCCCCTGACCACCTCATCGATCTCGCCCAAAACTTTTTCTCCAAGACCCGCTGGGACCGCACGTTCCAGCTCATCCACGGCTATCCGCTCCACTAGACACCACGATGTCCAGCATTACGAACAGAACCAACTATTACGGCCTCATCCTTGCCGGCGGCCGCGGCACCCGCTTCTGGCCCCGTAGCCGCAAGGCCCGCGCCAAGCAGGTCCTCAATTTCTTCGGCGAACGCAGCCTGATCCAGCAGACGGTCGACCGTCTGCGCCCCCTGCTGCCCCCCGAGCGCATCTGGATCCTCACCAACGAGCACCTCAAGGACGAAATCTCCCGTCAGCTCCCCGAGGTCCCCAAGCGGCAGATCATCGCCGAGCCCGCGCAGCGCAACACCGCGCCCGCCATCGGCCTCGCCTGCCACATGCTCCATTCGCTCGATCCTGGCGCCGTGCTCGGCATCTTCCCCGCCGATCACCTCATCTCCCGCCCGGCCATCTATCTCCGCGCCGTGCGTCCGGCCTTCCGCGCCGCCAGCCAGGGCGAGATGGTCGTCCTCGGCATCAAGCCCCGCTATCCCGAAACCGGCTTCGGCTACATCGAGTTCCCCAAAAAGTCTGTTGCCACGCCTCTCGAGCCCACCCCCATCGCGCGCTTCCGCGAAAAGCCCGACCTCGCCACCGCAAAGAAGTTCGTCAAGGCCGGCAACTACTTCTGGAACGCCGGCATGTTCTTCTGGCAGGCCTCCCGCCTGCTTGAGGCCCTCGATACCCACCTGCCCAAGACGGCCAAGCTCATCCGCAGCCTGCCCCCCTTCTTGAGCCCCGATTTCTTCCCCGAGCTCAACCGCGTCTTCCCCCTCTGTGAGGACATCTCCATCGACTACGCGGTGCTGGAAAAGGAAAAGACCGTCCTCGGCGTCCAGACCCCCGAGTTCGGCTGGAACGACGTCGGCTCCTGGAGCGCCGTCTATGATCTTCAGAAGCACGACGCCCAGGGCAACGCCTTCCGTGGTGACGCCATCTTTGAAGATTCCACCGGCAACTACGTCGACGCCCCCGGCAAGCTCGTCGCCCTCGTCGGCGCCAGGAATCTGGTCGTTGTCGACACCCCCGACGCCCTCCTCGTCGTCGATCGCGACAAGGCCCAAAACGTCAGCCAGCTCGTCAAGCTGCTCGAAAAGCAGCGCCGCGATTCGCTCCTCTAGCCAAAGTGAAACGCCGCGTCCAGCCCTCAGGGCCGACGCGGCGTTTCGATGTTTCGAAGTCTTTGCTAAAGAGCAAAAGCCTTAGGCAGGCTTCTTCTTCTCTTCGCCTTCCTTCTTTTCACCCTTCTTCTTCTTCTTCTCTTCCTTCTTCGGGGCGTCCTGCGCGAACGAGACCGTGGCAACGCCCGTCATCAGCGACAGGGCCAGCATCAAAGAGGCAAACTTTTTCATTTGTGTGGTTCTCTCCTATTTCTTTAGCGAAGTTACCTTCGCTGTACGCCATATTACCCACATGGGGGTATCCCTGTCCTTAAGATTTAATTAAATTCCATAAACCATATTCCAGTATTGGAAGCCCCACTTGCGCCATCATAGAATCACATCCGTATGCAAGATCTGGAGCTCAAAGCCGCCTGGGATAAACGCTACTCTTCTCCCGATTTCCGCTTCGGCACGGACCCCAACGAATTCCTCGCCGCCCAGCTCTCCCTGCTGGCTCCCGCGGGCAAACGCATCCTGCTCATCGGCGAAGGCGAAGGCCGCAACGCCATCTGGCTCGCCTCCCACGGCGCCATCGCCACCATGGTCGACATCTCCCCCGTCGGCCTCGCCAAGGCCGCCTCCCGCGCCGCCTCGCTCAATCTCCCCCTCACCACCATCGAAGCCGACCTCACCCACTGGGACTTCGGCCACGCGGCATGGGATGCCATCATCGCCATCTTCTGCCATCTCCCCAGCGCGATCCGCCAGCCCATCAATCGCAAGATCGTCGACGCGCTCGCCCCCGGCGGCCTCTACATCGCCGAGAGCTACACCGTCGCCCAGCTCACCCGCGGCACGGGCGGCCCCTCCGATCCCGACATGCTCCCCTCGGCTGCTCAGCTCACGGAAGAGTTCTCCGGTCTCGAGTTCCTCCACCGCGCCGAGCTCACCCGCAACGTCGTCGAGGGCCCGGCCCACAGCGGCCTCGCCGACGTCGTTCAGATCATCGCCCGCAAGTAGCTACAGCGACTTCAAAAACTCCACCAGCGCCCACCGCTGCTCCTCCGTCAGCGCCTTGCCCACCACGCCCTTGCCCACCGGCTTGTCTTCAAAGTAATGGCCCTCATTACTGTTGCCGGGCAGGGAATAGTCAAACCGGCTCGCCCCCGGAATCCGTTGCGGCTCATAGCCCACCTTCACCGGGTCAAATCGCCGCGTCCCCGTCCATACCTCGGGCTTGCCCCGCTGCTCGCGCGAGGCCAGCAGCTCATAAAGGCTCGGCACCGATCCGTTATGCAGATACGGCGCCGCCGCCCAGATTCCGTTCAGCGGCCGCGGTTTGTAGATCGCCTTCGCTCGCACCAACTCCATGCCCGCCGGCCGATACCCGCTCCACGCCATCTTCTGCTCCTCTGTCAGCCCCGCCTGGCGGAAGAATTGATCCCGGATGCCCATCGTCACCAGCTTTAGTCCCTCGCCCGCTCCCACGCGCCCTTTACCCAGGTCGCCCGTCTCCGCCGTGCGGTTCATGAAGTCCAGCGCCTGCCGCGGGTCGGTGCCCACCAGCTCCACGGGCACCTCCTTCAAATCAAGAAACTTCCTCTCCGTTCCATATCCCACCCAGTAGCGCGGCTCAGCGCTTGCGAGATCCCGCTCAAGCTCGCTCGGCTCGGCCAGATGGCAATGCGCACACCGTTCGGCATACAGCTTCCTGCCCATCTCCACCTTAGCCGCATCCAGCCGCGGAAACACCGCCGGCCACTTCGGCGAACGCAACCCACCATACGGCTTCTCCCCGGCCAGCAGATCCTCCAGCTTTTTCAGCCCCTCCACATTCACGCTGTTCTTGAACTCGCCAGCGTCCGGCCCCTGCAGCTTCGCCAGCGCCCTTACCCCCAGCGCCTCGCCAATATTGCGCACCAGCGGATCCGCAATCGACGAGTTGTACTGCACCCACGTAAACCACGACGCATCCCACACCTGCGGAAACCGCACCGGCGCATTCGCCCGCGCATAGTTGCCCTCATTGTCCATATCCGCCCCAAACACCTGGTTGCCAATCCGCGTCAACGCGTCCGTCCGGCCAAACCCCGCATCGTTCGGATACAGCCCCTTCTTGAGCACGATCTTCACCTCATGCTCGGCCCGCGCCACAAAGTCCTCCATCTCGGCCTTCAGCTCCGCCTTCTGCGCCTCCGTCGCCCGATCGCCCAACACCTTCTTCTCAAACTTGCTGTACTTCCACGGCAGCTTCGCCGTCAGAATCACCGCCGTCCCCAGCGCCTTCTGAAACGCCGTCGCCTGCAACATCGCCACCCCACCCTCAATCCGCACGGCGTACTTGCCATACTGCAACTCGCCCGTATGACAAGCCGCACACGTCAGCCCCAGCACCGGATACTTCTTCCCCGTCAGCGGGTCCGAAAAGTTCTCCTCCCGCGCCAGCCCGATCGGCAACCCATCCGGGTTCAGCCGATCATCCTTCACACTCCGGATCAGCCCAAATCGCGTCAGATACCGCTCATCTGCAAACGCCTCACATGAGGTCACACACGGCTGCTCGAGCGCCACAAACCACCGGTACGGCACCAGCTTTGTCCCCTGCGCCGTGTGATGAAATGCCTGCCGCTGCTCCCCGCTCCACCCCTGCTCAAGCAGCACCAGTTCCCCCGGATCACGGTATTCCGGTACCTCTACCCGAATCCGTTCCAGTTGGGTATA
>CAZBTA010000290.1:0-5961 GCA_964494515.1 uncultured Bryobacter sp. | reverse complement strand
CCGTCAGCTCATCACGCACGCTCATCCGGCGCAACCCGTTGGCGATCTTCGTGCGCTCAATGGCGCAGCGCAGGCTGCGGCCCAGTGGCGTGCAATCCACCTCGTGCTTCACCATTACGTCTTGCGCGCCTTCCTGGATCAGCCTCACCGTCAACGTCGCGTCTTCCATGCCCAGCATCACAATGATCGGGGTATGGGGCGCGGCCGCCTTCAGCCTTTGGAACGTTGTGATGCCCGCGCTATCAGGCACCCACAAGTCCGCCAGGATCACGTCAAAACTGATGTCGCGTAGCAGCAACAGGGCTTCTTCAACACATTCGGCATCGCAGAGCTCAAACGGGCTCAGCCAGGCGTTGCCATTCTGCAGCTCTTCCAGTTCGCCGAGCGCTTCGCGCAAAAAACCAGCGTCAGCCAGGTTGTCTTCGAGCAGTAGAATTCGGGTGTACTTCTTGCGCATTCTCTATGGAGAAAGTGCAGCGA
Source organism: uncultured Bryobacter sp. (assembly GCA_964494515.1). Lineage (GTDB taxonomy): Bacteria > Acidobacteriota > Terriglobia > Bryobacterales > Bryobacteraceae > Bryobacter. The sequence continues at coordinate 5,481 of CAZBTA010000290.1, read as the reverse complement.
AGGTTGCTTTTATCTCAGGCTTCTTCGCCCAGTTCGTATTCCTTCAGCTTGCGATACAGCGTCGTCCGGCCAATGCCCAGCAACGAGGCCGCCGTCAGGCGATCGCCCTTCGTATACTCGAGCGCGCGCAGGATCGCCTGCCGCTCCAGTTCCGCCAGCGGGATCACCGGGCCCTGCGTCGGCATCGGCGCTGGCGCCATCGCGGTGGCGGTGGCCGCGCCCGTTCCATTCGAGCCGTAGGTATAGGTCGGCGGCGGCATCGTCGGCGGTGGCGCCGCTTCTGCATACACGGCTGGCGGTGCAAAGCTCGGCACCGTCGCCATGATCTTGCGCTGCGTCGCGTTCAATACGCTCGACGGCAGGTCCTGCCGGTGGAACATCGGCCCCGAGTTCACCGCCAGCATGTGCTGCACGCAGTTCTCGAGCTCACGCACGTTGCCCGGCCAGTCATAGCCCAGCAGTGCTTCCATCACCTCCGGGTCCATGCCCTGCATGCGCCCATAGCGATTCAAAAAGTGCGCCAGCAAATGAGGCACGTCTTCGCGCCGGTCCTTGAGCGGCGTCAGCCGCAGCGTCACCACATTCAAGCGGTAGTAGAGGTCACGGCGAAAGTTGCCCTTCTCCACTTCTTTGGCCAGATCGCGGTTCGTCGCCGCAATCACGCGAAAGTCCGCGCGCTTCTGCGACAGCCCACCCACCGGACGAAACTCTTTCTCCTGCAACACCCGCAACAGCTTCGCCTGCAAGTCGAGCGGCAGCTCGCCAATTTCATCGAGAAAAGCCGTGCCCCCGTTCGCCAGCTCGATCAGCCCCGCCTTTGAATTGTTGGCCCCCGTGAACGCACCCTTTACATACCCAAACAGCTCGCTCTCCATCAGCGGGCCCACCATCGCCGAACAGTCAATCGTCACAAACGGCCCGTCGTTCATCACGTTGTGAATCGACCGCGCCACCACTTCTTTACCCGTACCCGTCTCGCCCATGATCAGCACGGGCCAGCGGCACTTGCCAAGCTTGTCGATCAGTCGCTGCAGCTGCAGCATCCGTGGCGATTGGCCAATTAGAACCTTCAGGTTTTCCTCAACGGGTGAACGCATCATAGACTACACCTCCGACGTAGTGCGCCGACGGGGCGAAAAATCTACAGAATTCTTGAACGCGATTCGCATTAATGTCAATTGGTCCTCTCCAGAGTAGCCTGCCGCGTGACAAACCCGCGCCGCCCCGCTGCCCGCAATTTCCTTAATGTCTCCTCGGCCTGTTCCCTCGTTCCCTCACCCACAATCACCCGGTACATCACTGGCTCGTCATTGCTCGCCGGCTTCTCGCTGATGCGCACGGGCCCATACATCTCGCCCAGCTCGCGCCGCAGTTGCTCGGCCCTCTCCCGTTCTTCGATCGCCGCGATCTGCACTCCATATGTCTCTCGTGTCTCGCCACGCGGCGGCTGGATCACCGTCAGCTTTACCGGCCCGATGCCTGGCCCAATCAGACCGATCTCTTCGGCCGCGCGTTGTGAGAGATCAATGATGCGGTTATCGACGAAAGGCCCACGATCCGTGATGCGCACGTTCACGCTCTTGCCATTCGTTTCGTTGTCCACCTTCACCCATGTGCCGAATGGCATCGTGCGATGCGCCGCCGTCATTTGCCTCATGTCGTAGACCTCGCCATTGGCCGCGCGACGTCCATGATACGGATGCCCATACCAGCTTGCGATGCCTCTTTCGACATCGCCGATCTTCACTGGCTTCGCTTGTGGGCGCGGTGCTTGCGGCACTGCTTTGACGTGCTTGTTGCGAGCGCATGATGTGGTCATCATCACCAGCGCGACACTCATCACAACTACGCGAAGATGCTTGCTCATGGCTCTTGCTCGCTAGAACAATTTTAGACGTTTATGTTTTGACACTTCTTCATGCATCACAAGGGCTCAAAAGCCATTTTTTCCTTGACAATAATTGCGAAAGACTTTATATCTGAAGCACTGAGTCCTCCACGCGAGGACTCAAATTGATGTTAGGGAGAATGATTCGAATGAAGAATGCTACCAAGGCCGCTCCGGCCAAGAAGGCCGCTCCGGCTAAGAAGGCCGCCCCGGCCAAGAAGGCTGCTCCGGCTAAGAAGGCTGCGCCCGCCAAGAAGGCCGCTCCGGCCAAGAAGGCTGCTCCGGCCAAGAAGGCTGCTCCGGCTAAGAAGGCTGCTCCGGCCAAGAAGGCCGCGCCCGCCAAGAAGAAGTAGTTTGGCGGCGCTCACCAGAGCGCAAGCTTTAATATCAACCCAACGGCCTCGAGCAATCGAGGCCTTTACTTTTTCTCAAGCACCACCACATCAAAGCTCTCCCCCATCCCGAACAGCAACGTCTTCAGCTGCATTTCACCCAATAAATTCAGGCCTTCCAGCACATCAGGCCCCAAGGCGAGCATCGACGCGCTCAATCTCTCAAGGCTCTTCACCATCCACCCCGCCTCACGCGCCATCTCAAGCGTGCGGTCCCAGTCCACATGTGCCGTGATGTCACGCTCGCCAGGGGTCAGCAACACATCCTCGCTCGCCACATGCTTCCGGTAGCTCATCAACGATCCACTCCCAAAGCGCAGCTCGCGCTCACGCGCTCGATAGCCATAGTCGATCAGGATGTACACCCCACGCTCGAGTGATTCATAGGCCTCAACGAGGTGTGCGCGTACCTCTTCATCGCGTACTTCCACCGTGCCTTGCGCGGGCTCATGCGGGTGCCAGCGGAACCTCGCGCCATCATGCGCCACACGCAACAAGCGACCCTCATCATCGATGAGATCCACCGGCATCGCATCGATCAATTCGTTCGAAAACAAAACGGCATAATTTGTTTTCGGCAACTTTTGGCCCTGCTCCACGGCGCGATATTCGACATGCGCAAACGCCCCCGCCATCTCGCCTCTGCCCGCTCCGATATCGACGAAGGCTTCATGGCCCGGCGCCAGTTGCGCGGCCAGGGTGGCCACATAAGCGCCAAACACGGGCTGCAGTTGTGAGGCCGTATAGAAGTCTCCCGCGCGGCCAAACACATCACGCCGGTAGTAGCCATGCTCCGCGTCATAGAGCGCCATGCGCATAAAGCGCGAGAACGCGATCGGCCCCTCTTGCGCAATCAGCGCGCGAACTTTGCCTTCAAGCTCACTCACAAGCTATAGTTTCGACCATGAGACTTCTCTTCGCTCTGCTGCTTTCCACCTGCTGGCTCTGCGCCAGCGACGAGTCAGACCTCCGCAAGATGCTCGCCGCGCAGGAGAAGGCCTGGAACGAAGGCAAGATCAAGGAATTCGTCAGCTACTACGACGAGTCGCCCAACATCACCTTCGTCGGCAAGACCGTTTCGCGTGGCTACAAGGGCGTGCTCGAGCGCTACCTGCGCAACTATCCCGACAAGCTCCACATGGGCACGCTCAAGTTCGACGAGATCGAGGTCCGCATGCTCGGTCGCGATCATGCGCTGCTGATCGGCAAGTTCATCCTCATGCGTGAAGAAGCCGGTGGTGGCCCCGCCTCGGGCCGCTGGACACTCATCGCCAAGAAGTCGATCGAGGGCTGGAAGTTCATCCACGACCACACGAGCAACTAGTACGGGATGCGCGCGGCAAACTCCTTGCCCGTTTGAATCGCTTCCTCTTCGCCCAGCCCCACGATGCCGCCGATATAGCTGCCCTTGGCGAACACGAACAGCGGGCCCGCCGTCGTGCTTGCGGCAAAGTAGCCGCCATAGCTCGCCACAAACTTCGGCGTGCCCATCTGGTTCTTGATCTCGAAGATGTAGCTGCCGGCCTGCGTCGCATTGCGACACCGGATCGTCAGCAGCTTGTACTTGCCATAGTCGGCGAGATTGCCGCCACCGAGATAAGGCAACCCCAGCAGGTTCTTCTCCACCACTTCCACCTTCACGCGGCCAGCGGAAGGAAACCGCACATCCTCCGCAATCGGCCTTGGCAGATCCGGCAGCGCAAATGCCTTCTTCTCTTCCTTGGCCGCTTCGCCACCACACCCGGCCAACAGCATAGCCACACCCAGCAACGCTCGTCTCGTCATACGCGATATTCGTCCGGACGCCACTGCCGGATCGCCTCCTTGATTTGATCGGCCGACAACTTCTCGGCCACCGCCCGCCCCGCCAGCGCCACCACTTCGGCATCACTGGCAAACCGCAGCGCGATCCACTGCTCCACACTCACTTGATCCCCGACCGCCGCCACCCCACCCAGTCGCGCAAAGCGCCCCTGCTCCTCAAGCCGGATCAGCCGGTCTTGCACCTTGAGCGGGTTCAGGCGCAGCTTCATCACCGCGATCACAAACGCCACCGCCATCACAAAGCCCCATAGCCCGTCGGCGCCCGGTTGCTTGACCAGCTTCATGCCCTGGTACAACACGTTCAGCAGCGCCAGTGGCGACAGCACGAAGTGATACCACGGGTCCCAGCGCGTATGATTCTTGTAGCTTTGCGTCCCCATGCGGCTCCCTGTGGAGGGATCATAACAAAAGGCTATGAATCCCGGCTTGTGCGCCACCTGCGTCTGGTCCCGCCGCATCGAGAACGATCGCGGCAGCGTCTTCCATCTCTGTGGCAAGGCCAAGGACGACCCGCGCTTCACCAAGTACCCGCGCCTGCCCGTCCTCTACTGCCCTGGCTTTAGTACAACCCCTCTTCCACAATCCGGCGCAACTCCGCCGGATCCCGCGTAACGCCCAGCGCGAGGATCAGCAGGATCCGCGCCTTCGGCCCCGTCAGATTGCCCGCAAACAGCACGCCACGATTGCGCAGGTCGCGCCCCGAGCCTTCATACGCATACGTGTCCAACACGCGCCCCTGCGCGCACCGCGTCGATAGCAACACCGGGATGCCCGCATCAATCGCCCGCTGGATCGCCGGCAACGTCATCGGTGGCACATTGCCGCGTCCCGTGCCCTCAATCACAATCCCTTGTGCTCCCATCTCGCGCGCCGCATCGATAAATCGCCCATCGGCTCCGGCATACATCTGAAACAGGTCCACGCGCTCTTCCATCGCCGTCGTATCCACGCGCTGGCGAAACTTCAACTGCCGCGCAAAGAACACCCGGTCCTTGTCCACAATGCCAAGCGGCCCAAACACCGGCGATTGAAACGTCTCGATCGCCTGCGTGTCCATCTTCGTCGCATAAGCCGCCGCGTGGATCGTCTCGTTCAACATCACAAACACGCCCTGCCCCCGCGAGCCTTCATCCATGGCCACCCGCAACGCCGCCCGCACGTTTGCCGGCCCGTCATAGGACAGCTCCGAGGCATTGCGCATCGCCCCGATCACCACCACCGGCTTTGGTGACCGATGCCGCAGGTCGAGAAAGTACGCCGTCTCCTCGAGCGTATCCGTGCCATGCGTCACCACCACGCCGGCCACATCCTCGCGCTCGAGCGTCTTCGCGATCTGCTCGCTCAGCTCCCACATGTGGCGCGGCGTCATCTGCGGCC
>CAZBTA010000289.1:0-5961 GCA_964494515.1 uncultured Bryobacter sp. | reverse complement strand
CCGCCTCCTCCGATTACCGGAGCAGACACAAACCCGCCAGGCAGAAGCACCGCGCGCACGTCGCGCAGCTTGAGAGTAGCTGATGAAGGCGATACCGCCCAGATTTCTGTGAACAGCACACGCCCGCCGCTCGAGTATTTCACCGAGTAGTACGTGTTGTTCTGTGTGGTCGTCGGCGCCAGCTGCACCTGCAGCAGGCCATCCACAATGCGCACCACTTTGCTGTTGCGCCCGATGACCGAGCCATTCTGAGTATCAAAACTCTTCCATTCGATCAGCGCGAGACCGTTGAATTTCGAACCATCCGCCAGATAAACCGTGTCCAGGATGGTGGTTAATGTGACCTGAGTTTGACCCTGCTGACAAAACGAAAGCAACAGAGCCATTGCGATTATCGTGGAGCGCAGTACGGCTCCCCAAGTGTGACTGGAAAACATGCGAATTCCTTTCTTCTTTACGAGGCCAAAAAGAAACCGGCGGCTCCCACTCGTGGGAAACCGCCGGTTCCATTAGGACAACCTCAATGCCAAGTCGATGGTACGGCCTCAAAAAGCAAACCGTGCACCCCGCGGCGCACGGCTTACTCTCAAACTATTGAAAAGAAGAAGGAAATCTTGCCCGAAAAAAGTTGAAAATTTCTGTGACTGCTAATCCCGCTTCCAGATCTGGAACAGGTTCGAGTAGTCATCCGTCCATGTTTTCAGCTCTGGTCGCGCGGCCACCGGTTGGCCGGCCGACGTCACCAGGTGAATGTTTCCGATCGCCGCGCCCTTGCGGTATACGAGCACCCAGTCCGAGCTGAACACCTGCGCGTCCTCGATCTCCTCGTTGTCCACCTCAAGCGTCTGCAGTCCCATCGACGTCGCAATGCGCTCCACTACCGGGCCCAGTCGCAGATGCTTGTTCGAGATGTGCACGGCCAGCACGCCATCCGGTTGCTTCAGATGCCGGAAGTACAGCTCAAATGCCTCGCGTGTTAACAAATGCACTGGGATCGAGTCCCCCGAGAAGGCATCCACAGCGAGCACATCGAAGTTGTTACCTGGCTCGCGCTCAAGCGAAAGCCGGGCATCGCCGAGCACCACATCACAGGTGCCCCGGCAGCTCTTCAGATAACGGAACTCATTCCGCGCCACCTCGAGTACCAGCGGATTGATCTCGTAGATGCGGTAGTAGTCGCCTTTGCGCGCATACGAGCTCAACGTGCCCGTGCCCAAGCCGATCAGGCCCACGCGATGATTCATCACCCAGGTATTCGCAATGGCAAGGCCCACGCCCGAGTTCGGTCCGTAATACGTGGTGGGCAGTCGGTAGCGCTGCTCGGAGAGGAACTGCAGGCCGTGATTGATCGTGCCGTGGATCAGGGTGCGCGTCCACGTCTCCTTGTCCGCACCCGCTGTGGAATCCTGCACTCGCAGCGACCCGTAAAAATTGCGTACCATCACGCGGCTGCCTTCCGACGTCGAGCGGATCTCCATCACTGCCAGCACCACCGCGCCCACCGTCGCCGCCGTCCACAAGATATCCGTCGCCCAGTGCGACCGGTACAGCAGCATCAGCGAGGCAAACCCAAACAGCACCAGCGCCACGTACAACTCGAAGTAGCCGGGCAACACCAGCGGCGCGACGATCGAGATCAGGAAGCCACCCACGGCGCCACCCACCGACATCATCAGGAAGAACGACGTCAGATAGCGCGGATGCGGCTTGCGCTTGGCGAGCTCGCCATGGCAGAACGTGCAGAAGATCAACAGCGAAGCGGCCGCGGCCGCCAGTTGGTAATGCAGCTTCGTATCGGCATCCGAATAGTAAATCCCCGCCAGCAGCCCGCCCAGCGCCAGTGCGCTCACAATGCGGAACAGCATCGGCTTGTAGATCTTGTCGGAATCAAACACAAGGATGAAGCTCAGCAGGTACATCGACAGCGGAATCACCCACAGAAAAGGAATCGACGCCACGTTCTGTACCAGATGGCTCGTAAACGAAAGGAACAGCATCGAGGGCAGCGAGGCCAGCGTGATCCAGATCAGATAATCCTTGCGCGTCGGTGGCGCCGGAATGTCGACTGCTTCCTCAGTCTTGGCTTCCGCCTGCGGCGATGCCTGCGCGGCGCGCCATGCCGTATAGATGCAGAACAGGCCGAAGGCGGCAAATGCTCCCCGCCACGTGTACGCCTGCAGCCGCGCGGGAAGAAAAGGCTCAATGGCGATTGGATACGCCACCAGTGCGATCAGGCTCGCAAGGTTGGACAAGGCAAACAACCGGTAAGGCGGCGCGGCATTGTGCACGCGCGAATACCAGGCCTGCAGTAGCGGGCTGGTCGAAGAAAGCAGAAAGTAAGGCAGGCCGATCGCCACTGCCAGCACCGCGAGAATCGGCAGCACCGGCGCTGTCTCCCCACCGGGCTTCAGCCATTCCGGCGGCAACACCGGTGCCAGCAGGATCGCCACACCGATCAGCGAGGAGTGGATCAGAAACTGGCGCCGCGCATCAAGCCGCTGGATCGTCCAGTGCGCATAGCCGTAGCCGGCCAGCAGCAACATCTGGAAGAAAAGCATGCACGTGTTCCACACCACGGCCGATCCGCCAAACCATGGCAGGATCAATTTGGCGATCAAAGGCTGGACAAGAAAGAGGAGAAATGCGCTCAGGAATACGGTTGCCGCGTAAATGGCCATTGTCGCCTATGGTAACCGTATTCCCGCGCTTTTGGGTGAGATGTCAGGCCGACAGCGCCTGATCCAGATCGGCAATGATATCGTCGATCCCTTCGATGCCAACCGACAGCCGCACCAGGTTGTCCTTGATGCCCAACCGTTGCCGCTGCTTCGGCGGAATGTCCCGGTGCGAGGCGATGGCCGGGTACAGCGCCATCGTGTGCACATCGCCCAGGCTTGTGGCCGGCACGATCATCTTCAGCCGGTCAAAGAACGCAAAGATCTGCTCGCGCCCCGCGCCCTTGATGTCAAACGAAACCATCGCGCCATACTTGCCCTTGGGCAACAGCCGCGCCGCCGTCTCCTGATCCGGGTAGTTCGCGAGGCCCGGGAAGTAAACCGCCTCAACGGCCGCATGCTTCTCCAGCCACTGCGCCACCGCCAGCGCGTTCTCGTTCTGCCGCTCGTTGCGCAAGGGGAACGTCTTGATCCCACGCATCGTCAGATAGCACTCAAACGGCCCCAGAATCGGCCCATAAATGCGCGAAAGCGCCCTTACCGGCTCGTAATGCTCTTCATCACAGCTCACCACGCCGCCGATCACATCGCCATGGCCCGACAGATACTTCGTCGCGCTGCTCACGCTGATGTGCGCGCCATGCTCGAGCGGCCTCACCAGCGCCGGCGTGGCAAACGTGTTGTCCACCATCAGACAAGCCCCAACGGCACGTGCCATCTCCGCAATGCGCGGGATGTCGCCAATGCGCAGCAGCGGGTTCGAGATCGTCTCCATCAGGATCACGCCCGGCTTCTCGGCGGCAATTGCCTTCTCCACAGCGGCCAGGTCACAGATGTCCACCATCGCGTTCGTCACGCCAAAGGGCTCAAATACCTGCTGCACCAGCTTCACCGTGGCGCCATACAGCGCGTTCGCCATCAGAATGTGCTTGCGGCGATCGGTCAGCGCCGCCGTCAGCGCAATCTGCAGGGCGCTCATCCCCGATGCGGTCGCCAGGGTGCCATGCGCGTTCTCAAGGCTCGTTACGGCCTCTTCCAGCGCGGCGTTGCTCGGGTTGTCGTAGCGGGAATATGCATAGCCATGCATCTCCTTGGCGAACACCTTGTCGATCGACTCGAGCGAGTCATAGAAAAAGCTGGCCGCCGTATGGATCGGAGTGGTGACCGGAACGGGACGGCCAGGAGTACGTTTGCGGTCGCCCGCATGAACGGCTTTAGAATGGAGATTCATTTCTAGCTTGCTGTCTGAGGTCAACGCCATGCGGGGATTGATGGATTGGAAAGCTCCCATCTGGGCGCAGGTCGTCGTCTCGTTGGCATCGTTGCTGGTGGCGCTGATGCGGGTGATGGGTTCGTTCCGCCGTAAGAGCCTCACGGATGCCGCGGCGTTGCTTGCCTGCGGCCTCGTCCTGATCTTTGTGGCGTACCAGGGTTTGCGTTCCAATCGCGCCGGGGGCAACGATTGGGGTTGGGGGGCTGTGCTGGGCTACGGCGTATTTGGCGCCGTCGTGCTCGGCATCGGGTTGCTCATCGCCACCCGCTAGCGCTACTTGCGCTTCCAGCGCACCCCGTCTTTCGTGTCTTCGAGAACGATGCCTGCCTCGAGCAACTGGTTGCGAATTTCGTCAGCCCGGCCAAATTGCTTGGCTTTCTTGGCCGCCGTGCGTTCGGCCACCAGCGCTTCGATTGCCGCGTCATCCAGCCCACCGGCCGTCTCGGCCACGCGCAGCACATCAAACACCTTGTCAAACTGCGTCAGCAGGTGCAGCGCGGCGTCACGATTGCCGACAAGAAACTCGCCACGATCGAGCAGCGTGTTCGTCTCACGCACATACTCAAATACCGCCGCCAGCGCCTCGGCTGTGTTCAGATCATCATCCATCGAGGCTTCAAACTTCTCGAGCGCCTTTGCCGTCAGCTCCACCACCGCTTCATTCACGCCCTCGGCCAGCTTGTCTGTCTCGAGCCGCAGCTTGTAGTTGCGCAGCCTCTCGATCGACGTCTGCGCGCCCTTCAGCGAATCCAGCGTAAAGTTCAGCTTCTTGCGATACGGCACGCTCATCAACACATAACGCAGCGCCTCGGGCGTGTGGCCCATCTCCACCAGCTCGCGCAGCGTGTAGATGTTGCCGAGGCTCTTCGACATCTTCTGCATGTCGACATTCAGGTGTTCGCAGTGGATCCAGAAACGCGCAAACGGCTTGCCCGTCGCGCCTTCCGATTGCGCGATCTCGTTCTCGTGGTGCGGGAAGGCAAGGTCCACGCCGCCCGTGTGAATATCGAGCGTCGAGCCCAGATACTTCATCGCCATCGCCGAGCATTCGATATGCCAGCCCGGCCGGCCGGCGCCAAACGGCGCGTCCCAGTACGGCTCCTCGCCCTTGCGCGCCTTCCACAACACAAAGTCGCGCGCGTCGTCCTTGTCGTATTCGTCGTTGTCCACGCGGGCGCCCGCCTGGATCCCCGAGAAATCGTTATGCGAAAGCTTGCCGTATTCGGGGAACTTGCTGATGCGGTAGTAAACGCTGCCTTCGCTGTCGTAGGTGAAGCCCTTGTCCTGCAACTGCTCGATCAGCTCCACCATCTCGTGGATGTGTTCGGTGGCGCGAGTAATCCGCTCCGGCTTCTCCAGCCGCATCGTCGCCATGTCCTCAAGAAAGAACTTCTCGTACTTGAGCGTGTATTCGGTCATCGGCACGCCCAGCTCCATCGACTTGCGGATGATCTTGTCCTCAACATCGGTGATGTTCATCACATGGTCGAGCACAAACCCGCGATAAGCCAGCCAGCGGCGCAGCGTGTCGTTGAACGTAAACGTGCGCAGATTGCCGATGTGCGCATAGTTGTAAACCGTCGGGCCACACGAATACATGCGGACGGTCTTGCCGTCTGCGGGCTGAAACTCTTCTACTTTAAGCGTGAGGGTGTTGTAGAGGCGGAGAGCCATGAATCTTTCAGTTTAACGTGTGCTCTCGCTCAACACGCGAATATGATCGAGCACGCGGTGATGGATCTTGTGGATGATTGCATCGGTGATCCGACTCCAGTACGCATCGGGGTAAATCGACTGTTGATACCACGTCGTCCCCACCAGTCGCGTCCGCTTGCCGCCATCGAGCGCCACCAGCTCAAACTGCCCCCGCCGGCTGCGGACAAAACCCTTCAGGTGCTCGGGATGAATGTCATACGGGCTCAGCTCGCGCATCGGCTCCGGGCTTGAGCTCACGTCAAAGGCCAGCAGCTCCGCCTCGCGCCACGTCGTGATCGGCTCAACGAAAGGCCCGGT
>CAZBTA010000288.1:0-5967 GCA_964494515.1 uncultured Bryobacter sp. | reverse complement strand
CGCCGAGGGAGGCGGTGAAGTGTTCGCAGTGGAGATGCTGCGGGGTGGCGATCAGGACGCCGTCGATGTCCTTTTCGTCGAGCATGCGGCGGTAGTCGAGGGCCGTCTTCACGCCGGGGACGAGCGCCTGGACTTCACGCAGGCGCGCGGTGTAAATGTCGGTGGCGTAGGCGAGCTCGACGCCGGGGCAGGCGATGGCTTCCTTCAGAATCTCCTGACCGCGAGCGCCGGGGCCAATGATGCCGAGGCGAATGCGTTCGTTGGCGCCGATGGCGCGCTGGGCAGAAAGGGCGCTGACGGCGCCGGTGGCGAGAAATGAGCGACGAGATGACATGGGGTACTCCTTAGGCGAAATACATTCCGCCGTTGACTTCGATGGTTTGGCCGTGGATGTAGGCCGACTGCGGTGAGCAGAGATAGTAGATGACGTCGGCGGTTTCTTCACTTGAGCCGAGGCGGCCGGCGGGCGTGTTGCCCTTGAAGGCCTCGAGCATCTGGGGCGTGGAGAAGACCTCATGGAAATGGGTGGCGATGACGCCGGGGGCGACGCAGTTGACCTGGATGCCGGAGGGGGCGAGCTCTTTGGCCATCGACTTGGTGAGGCCGGAGACGGCGGCTTTGCAGGTGGCGTAGGCGCTGGCGCCAGGGCCGCCACCATTGCGGCCAGCAACGGAGCCGACGTTGACGATCCAGCCCTGCTTCGATTCGAGCATGGCGGGGACAACGGCCTGCGTGATGTAGAAGACGCTCGAGAGATTGAGCATGACGGTGGCCTCCCAGTGCGAGGAAGGCATGTCGGGGATCTTGTGGCGGCCGATCAGCGAGCCGGCGTTGTTGATGAGGACATCGATCTTGCGGCCCTTGAGCTGGGCGGTGAAGGATTCGACACCGGCGAGCGTGGTGAGATCGGCGCCGAGGATCTCGGCGGTGGCGCCGGCGGCCGTGGCGGAGGCGGCGACAGATTCAGCGCCCGCGCGGTCGCTCGAATAGTGGAGGATGAGGTGGGCTTTCTCTTTGGCAAACAGGAGAGCGGTGGCGGCGCCGATGCCTTTGCTCGCGCCAGTGATGAGGACAGTGCGCATCCTAGTTAGTCTATGTGATGTGCGCTAGGATCGACACATGTCCTTGATCGAGGTCGTGAATCCGGCCAGCGGGGAAGTGCTTGGCGAAGTGGCTGACTTTGGCGAGCAGGGTGTGGATGAGGCTGTCGCCGCCGCGCGAGAGGCCAAATGGCGCGAGGTGCCGGCGGTGGACCGGGAGGCGCTGCTGTGGCGCATGGCGAAGCTGGTGGAGCGCGATGCGGGGGATCTGGCGTTGCTGAGTTCGCTTGAGAGCGGACGGACGGTGGATACGGTGAAGCGGTGGGATGTGGGTGGGGCGATTGATGCGCTGCGCTATTACGCGGGTGGGGTGCGGCGGTATGCGGGGGAGCCGTTGGGCGTGGTGGGGGCGATCCTGTCGGCGAGTGAACCGGCGCGGATGGCAGCCGCGGCGATTGGCCTGGCGCTGAGCAAGGGGAACACGATCGTTGTGAAGCCGGCGGAGGCGACGCCGTATTCGGCGCTGCGGCTGATGCAGTTGGCCGAGGAGGCGGGTATTGAGCCGGGCGTGATCCAGGTGGCGACGGGACGGGGGAGAACCACGGGCGATGCGCTGGCGCGGCATGGCGGCGTGGCGGGGCTGATGTTCCATGGGACCGAACGCACAGCGCGAAGGATCTGGATCGCTGCGGCGGAGAGCCATCTGAAGCCGGTGACGATGGAGCTGTATGCGCGGCGGGCGCAGGTGGTGTTTGGCGGGGCGGAGTTGAAGCAGGTGGTGCGGAGTGTGATCGCGGGGGCGTTTGTGGATCAGCGCGGGTGGAATGAGTTGTGGGTGGAGACAACGATGCATGACCAGTTGATGGAGTGGATCCTGCGCAAGGTGAGAGGGCTGCGGATGGAAGAGGTGGGAGCGCAGGGGGATGCCGAGCGGGTGATGCGGCTGTTGGGCGAATGTGGGGGAGAGCTTGTGCATGGAGGGAGCCGGAGTGGTGGGTATGTGGAGCCGACGGTGGTGAGCGGGGGGACGGGCGAAGTGGAAGGGCCCGTTTTGCGAGTGATGCGGTTTGAAGATGAAGAGGATCTGGTGGCGCGACTGGCGGCGCGGGATGTGGTGGTGTGGAGTGATCGGGAACGGCGGGTGCCCGCGGAGTGCGTCTGGATGAATTGTGAGGAGACGCTGGAGCATTCACGGCCATTTGATGAGGGGTTTGGTGGGAAAGTAAAGACTGTATGGCGGAGCAACTGAAGACGCTGGAGCGAGTGTTGTCGAAGGCGGGGCTGGGGTCGCGCAAGGATGCGCGGGCGTGGGTACATGAGCGGCGGGTGAAGGTGAATGGCCGGGTGGTGGAGAACCCGGATCACTGGGTGGACTTTGAGCGGGATCGCGTGGAGCTGGATGGCAAGACGGTGAAACCGCTGAAGCGGTTGTACGTGCTGTTGTACAAGCCGACGGGGTACATCACGAGCAAGGGCGACCCGGAGGGCAGGCCGACGGTGTATGACCTGCTCAAGGATGTGCCGACGTTTGTGGGCACGGTGGGGCGGCTTGATGAGGATACGAGCGGGCTGCTGCTGATGACGAATGATACGCAGCTGGCCGAGAAGCTGACGAACCCGGACTTCCATGTGGAGAAGACGTATCTGGTGAAGTGTGCGACGCGGCTTGAGGATGAGCATCTGGAGCAGCTGCGAAATGGAGTGGAGTTGAAGGACGGCATGACGAGGCCGGCGAAGGTGAAGCGGGTGCGGGATGGGGAGTCGAAGACGTTTCTTGAGTTGACGATCACCGAGGGGCGCAACCGGCAGGTGAGGCGGATGATTGAGGCGGTGGGGAGCAAGGTATTGAAGCTGGTGCGCGTGAAGCTGGGGGAGCTGACGCTGGACGGGATGACGTCGGGCAAGTGGCGGTATCTGACGGCGGCGGAAGTGGAGCGGTTGAAGCAGTCATAAACTGGTGGTGATGCATCGCACCACGTTGCTGTTCACCTTGTCGGCCGCCGTAGTTTTTGCGCAGGCGCACACACCCCAGAATGAGAAGAATCCGCTGGCCAATGATCCGGCCGCGGTAACCAATGGAGCGAGACTTTACCAGCAAGCCTGTCAGGCGTGCCATGGCGGCAATGCCGCGGGCAGCGAGCGCGGGCCGGCATTGTCGACGGGGGTGTTCAAACACGGGGGCAAAGACGGCGAGCTGTTTCTGAACGTGCGCAACGGGATCACAGGGACGAAGATGCCCGCGTTTCCGCGACTGGAGAGCGCGCAGGTGTGGTCGATTGTGAGCTATCTGCGTAGCCTGAATGCGGCGGGCGTGAAGTCGGGTGAAGTGGTGGCCGGAGATGTGAAGAATGGCGAGGCGCTGTTCTTTGGCAAGGCGGGATGTGTGAGCTGCCATGAGATCAGCGGCCGTGGGGGCATTGTGGGGCCGGATCTGTCGGAGGCGAGCGCGCTGCCGGCGGATGTGATTCTGAAGAAGCTTGAAGACCCGAGCGATGTGGCGCGCAAGCGGCGGGGCCCAAGGGTGGGGACGGTGACCGTGACGACGGCCGATGGCAAGACAGTGGAAGGCATCCGGCGCAATGAGGACAGCTTTACGCTGATGCTGACGGATCGTAGCGGAAAGTTGCACATCTTTGAGAAAGAGAAGCTGAAGGATCGCAAGGATAGCAGCGTCTCGATGATGCCGGCGGATTTTGCCAAGCGATTCTCGGCCGGTGAGTTGCAGGACCTCGTGGCGTTTCTCAAGGCGCAGAAGGGTCGCGATTATGCGAAGACCACCGTGGCAAGTCTGCCCGCGGGGCCACTGACCTACGAACGGATTCGCAATGCGGCGAATGAGCCGCAGAACTGGCTGACCTACTGGGGCGACTACGCCGGGCATCACTTCACAAAGCTCGACCAGATTACAAAGACGAACGTGAAGACGCTGCAGACGAAGTGGGCCGTGCAGATGCCGGGCGACTCGATTCTCGAGACGACGCCGATTGTGGTGGATGGCGTGATGTATACGGCGGGCATGCCGGGACAGGTGTTTGCGCTTGACGCGCGGACGGGCATGCAGATCTGGAAGTATCAGCGCGCGCAGAAGAAGGTGAACGCGTTTGAGAGCAATCGCTACAACCGTGGCGTAGCGGTGCTGGGCAACCGGGTGTTCTTTGGTACGCTCGACGCGGTGTTGATCGCGCTCGATGCGCGCACGGGACGGCCGCTGTGGGAAACACAGGTGGCCGATACGATGGAGGGCTACAGCATTACGGTGGCTCCGCTGGTGGTGAAGGACAAGGTGATCGTGGGCGTGGCCGGCGGGGAGCATGGTATTCGCGGGTTCCTTGATGCGTATGACATCGTGACCGGCAAGCGGGTGTGGCGGTTTAACACGGTGCCGGGGCCGGGCGAGTTTGGCCATGAGACGTGGAAGGGCGATAGCTGGAAGCTCGGTGGCGCGCCGACGTGGCTGACGGGCAGCTATGACCCGGAGCTCGACACGTTGTACTGGGCCACGGGCAACCCCGGGCCGGATATGGACGCCGAGATCCGCAAGGGCGACAACCTGTTCTCGTGCTCGGTGCTGGCGCTCGATCCGAATACGGGCAAGCGGAAGTGGCACTACCAGTTCACACCGAATGACAGCCATGACTGGGACGCGAATCAGGACCTGGTGCTGGCCGATCAGGTGATCAATGGCGAGAAGCGCAAGCTGCTGTTGCAGACGAATCGTAATGGCATTTTCTATGTGCTGGATCGCACGAACGGCAAGCTGCTGTTTGGTAAGCCTTATGTGCGGCAGACGTGGAATGCGGGCTTTGAGGCCGACGGGCGACCGAAGGTGATTCCGGATACGGATTCGACGCCCGAGGGCCGCGTGGTGTACCCGACGCTGGTGGGCGGCACGAACTGGCAGAGCCCTTCGTATGACGCGACGACCGGGCAGATGTACATCGTCTATGCCGACGGGGCGGAGCGCTTTATCCGCGAGAAGTCGGTTTATGAGCCGGGTAAGGCTTATTGGGGTGGGCGCTCGGTTTCGACCGGCGAGCCGCCGAAGGTAGGCATCAAGGCGATCAACACGAAGACGGGCGACGTGACGTGGGATTACCGCATCGCACAGGGTTCGCTGGCGGCGGGAGTACTGGCGACTTCAACAGGCCTGCTGTTCTCAGCGACGGCGGAAGGCAACCTGATTGCGCTCGAGGCCGCAACAGGCAAGCCGCTGTGGCGCATGCAGACGGGCGCGAGCACGGCATCGTCACCGATCAGCTACTCGGTGGATGGAAAGCAGTACATCGCCGTGGCGTCGGGCATGGTGCTCTACAGCGTGGCGCTGCCGGATTAGTCGATTGCGAGTGTGACGGTGACGGGGCAGTGATCACTGCCCTTTACGTCGTTCAACATGTCGGCGGCCTGAAGGCGATTGCGATGGGCGGAGGGAACGACGTTGAAGTCGATCCTCCAGCCGACGTTGCGCTCGCGAGCGCCGCCGCGGGCGGTCCACCAGGAGTACTTGATGGCTTCCGGGTGGAGCGTACGCCAGGTGTCGGTATAACCCGAGCCGAGAAACTGATCCATCCAGGCGCGCTCTTCGGGCAGGTAGCCGGGGTTCTTCTCGTTGTCCTTGGGACGGGCGAGATCGATCGGGTACGGAGCGATGTTGTAATCCCCACCAAGCACGACGGGCTTGCCGGTTCTGCCGAGGCGCCCGAGATGATCGGCCATGGCATCGCAGTAGCGGAGCTTGTAGTCGAGACGACGGCCACCGTCCTGCGAGTTGGGAAAGTAGGCGCTGACGACGATCAGATCCTTGAACTCGGCCGTGAGCGTGCGGCCCTCAACGTCGAACTCTTCAAAGCCAAAGCCGGGCGTGACCTTGAGCGGCGCGGCCTTCGAGAGAATGCCGGTGCCGCTGTAGCCCTTTTTGATCGAGGCCGGA
>CAZBTA010000287.1:0-6060 GCA_964494515.1 uncultured Bryobacter sp. | reverse complement strand
TTCAAGTCTATATTGGTTACTGCGACTATGTACGGTGCAATCGAAGCTGGTGGAACAAAGTTTATCTGTGGGTTCGGCACAGGGCCGGACAAGTTGACGGTAAGTGAGGCGATTCCGACGACCACACCGCGCGAGACGATTGCCCGGGTTCGCGATTTCTTCGCTGGCCGCAAGCTCAAGCGCGTTGGTATTGCCTCTTTCGGGCCACTTGAGATCGGCAAGGGGCGGATCGGCAAACTGACGCCAAAGATTGAATGGCGGGGCTTTCCGATCGTGAGCGCCGTTGAGAAAGCCATCGGCGCGCCTGCTGTGCTGGACACCGATGTGAATGGCGCGGCCATGGGCGAGAAGCTGTGGGGCGCGGCGCAGAAGTCGAATCACTTCGTCTACGTAACCGTGGGCACGGGCATCGGCGGTGGTGCGATGATTCACGGCCGGCTGATTCACGGCTTGTTGCATCCGGAGATCGGCCACATGCGCGTGCGCCGCTTCGGTGGTGATGATTATCCGGGCTGCTGCCCGGTGCATGGGGATTGTCTCGAAGGGTTGGCTTCCGGGCCGGCGATCGCGGCCCGCGCGGGTGTAGAGAAAGCCGAGATGCTGTCAGACCACCATCCTTCATGGGCCCTCGAGGCGCATTACCTGGGGCAGATGGTTGTGAACCTTACCGCCGCCTATTCGCCGGAGATGATCATTATGGGTGGCGGTATCTCGCTGCGCAAGGACATGATCAGCATGGTGCGACAGGCTGCCGAGCAGGAGATGAACGGTTATGCGCCGCTGCCCAGAATTCTCAAGCCCAAGTTGGGAGCGAGGGCTGGTGTACTGGGAGCTCTCGCACTTGCCCGTCAGAGTAAGCTCTAGAACACGTAGAGCATCAGATAAACCAGCACGCCCGTGATCGAGACATAGAGCCAGATGGGGAGCGTGATTCTGGCGATCTTGCGATGCTTGTCAAAGCGCTCCTGGAACGCCCGCCAGAACGTGAGGATGGCGAGCACAGGAACCAGCGCGGCAAGCACAACGTGCGTGATCAGAATCGTGAAATAGATTACGCGCATCGCGCCCTGCCCCTGATAGGGCACGCTGCCCACTTCGTAGTGATAAACGAGGTAGCAAATCAGAAAGATCGTGGAAACGGCAAAGGCGCTCATCATGACGCGCTTGTGCTGCTCTCGCTTGCCGGCGCGGATCAGGTTGTAGCCATAAATCAGCAATACCGTTGAAAGGGCATTGAGGGTGGCGTTAACGGTTGGCAGGTCACGTACGGTCATGGAGTTTTCGAATGTCCTCGGTTAGCTTTTCGATGCCGTCCTTGGCAAAAGAGTCGTAATAACCGCGAATTTTCATGCTGCCATCGATCAGCACGAAGCGGGTGGAGTGTTGCGTCATGGTATCGGCATGGCCGAGGTACATGGATTCGCTCATCAGGTTGAGAATCAGGTCTTTGCGTCCGGTAAGAAAGACCCAGCGCGCGGGATTCGCTTCGTAGCGGCGGGCGTATTGGGTGAGAGTCGCGGGGGTGTCGTTTTCCGGGTCGACGGTAATGCTGACAAAGCGCAGATCGGTTAGTGCCGCGAGGTCAGCCTGAAGCTGCTTCAGCTGATTTGACATGCGCGGGCACGGCCCGGGGCAACTGGTAAAGAAGAAATCCGCCACCCAGACCTTGCCCTTCAATTTGTCGCTTGAGAAACGGTTGCCATCCTGATCGGTGAACTCAAACGGCGGCACTGAGCCGAGCTCTGGCAGGGCCGGACCCTTAACGCATGAGGCGAGCCCAAAGGCCGCCAGCACAAGGCTACGCCGTTGCATGATCACTCTTTTCCACCCAAATGAGGGCAAAGGCAAATAAAGCGAGCGTCCACCCGAGCAGGATTCCAATGCTCAGTGGTGACGGAAACGATGCGTTCGCCCCAAGGGCGGCGTTGAGGAGAGAGATGCCGTAGCTCATTGGGTTGAGGCGCATGGCCCACTGCATCAGCGGGTGTGCCTCCTCAAAGCGGAACAGCGAACCGGACAGCATCCACATCGGCATCAGCAACATGTTCACAACGCCGTGAAAGGCCTGTGTTGAAGGCATGCGCCAGGCGCAGAGAAAACCCACCAGGGTGAACAGCAATGAGATCACCGCAAGAATGCCCAGCATGGCCAGCACACCGAAGAAACCAGGATTGAGCCCGGTGAGCGGCAGAAAAAGCAGAAACACGAGACTTTGCAGCCACGCGAGTGTCGCCGCGCCAAGTACCTTGCCGAGCACGATGCCCGTGCGTGGCGCGGGCGTTACGAGAACTCCAGCCAGAAACCCGTCCTTGCGGTCATCAATCAAGGTCATATTCGAGAACACGGCCGAGAACATGAGCGCGAGAGCGATCGAGCCGCCGTAAAAGCGGGCGAAGTCATTAAAGCCTGCGCTTACCACCATCCAGAACAGAAGAGGCGCGGCGGCAAAGCCCGCCACACGAGCCTTCTCACGCCAAAACTTGATCAGCTCCCGACGGGCGAGCGCTGCAGCGGTAAGGATCATACGGCCACCGCCTCCGCTGAACGAGAAGTCATCTTGCGGAAAACGTCGCCGAGCGTTGGCTCATGAAAACCGATCGACAGCACTTCTCCAGGTAGCGCCTCAACGAGCCGGGGAATGACGCGGTGTGCTTCTTCGGCCTCCACCCAGATCACGCCATCCTGAAGGCGGCATGGAAGATCGAATTGTGTACGGATCGTCTCAAGCGCGGATTGTGCATTGCGCGCTTTGAGCTCAACCACCTGACCACCGATGCGCGCCTTGAGTTCGGCAGGCGAACCTTCGGCGACGCGGATACCTTTGTCGAGCAGAATCAGGGAATCGCATCGCTCGGCTTCTTCAAACAGATGAGTTGAAACAATGATTGCCGTGCTGCGCGCCGCGCGCAGGGCCTCAAGGGCGTCCCAGAAGTCATCGCGCGCCACCGGGTCAAGCCCGGTAGTGGGCTCATCGAGAATGAGCATTTGTGGCTCGTGCAAGAGCGCCCGCGCGATCTCGGCGCGCCGCTGCAGGCCACCGGAAAGCGTGCCGGCACGATCATGCCGGCGGGAGCTAACGCCCAGCGTCTGCATGGCCTGACGCACCCGTTCGTGCAGGTGCCGTCCGGAAAGCCCATGAAACGCCCCACAGGCAAGCAGGTTCTCCTCAACTGTCAACAGTTTGTCGAGGGTTTGCGATTGAAACACCACGCCGATGCGAGAGCGCACGGCCTGCGGATGTCGGGCGGTATCAAAGCCGCAAACTTCCACCTTGCCCGTCTGTGGGCGGGTAACAGTGGAAAGCAACCGCAGCAATGTCGACTTGCCAGAGCCATTGGGGCCGAGCAGGCCGATGATTTCACGCTTGTTTAAATGCAGCGAGAACTGATCGAGGGCGGTGAGGCTGCCGTAGCGATGGGTGACGTTTTCAACAGCGAGCAGCATACGGATTACCGGGGCGCAAAAATGAGCACAGCGTAGAGCACAGGCAAATAGACAACCGAGGCGAGCAAAACGCTACGGGCATTTTCGCGCGTGCGGTCACGAAACATCTTGAACGCCGTGTAGAGCAGCAAGCCACCCATAATCAGCGCGGCGGCCAGATAGACTTTGCCACTCATTGCCAGGGCCATTGGGGCGAGGCTCGTGGGCACCATCAAAACTGAAGTCCAAAGAATGCGACTGGCGGTAGAGGCGCCGTCTGGCTCAACGACAGGAAGCATCTGGATGCCGGCGCGGCTGTACTCATCCTTGTACATCCATGCGATTGCGTAGAAGTGTGGAAACTGCCAAACGAAAAGAATCGCGTACAGCGCCCACGCCTCAGGCGTCAATTCGTTGCGGGCGGCGGCATAGCCGATCAGTGGCGGCATCGCGCCAGGTATGGCGCCGATGGTTGTGCTGTGCGGCGAGCGGCGCTTGAGCGGCGTGTACATGAAGAGATAGCTGACCAGCGTAAAAAGGCCGAGCATGGCCGTCAGCGGATTGCAGCCAAACCAGAGTTCAAGAAAGCCAATTACCGAAAGACCGGCGCCGAAGATCAGCGCATTGTTTGCCGAAATTTTGCCCGAGGGCAGCGGCCGGGTGGCCGTGCGTTTCATGAAGCGGTCAGAATCGCGTTCCCACCACTGGTTGAGCGCGGCCGTGCCGCTGGCAATGATGCCGGTGCCGAGAATCAGGTGTAGCAGCGTGAGAGGCAATTGAGCCGGGCTGAGAAAGGGGATGCCGAAGTAAAAACCCACGGCCGTGCTCATCAAAATGAGCCACGTGATGCGGGGCTTGGTAAGCGCCAGATAATCGCTAACGATGGACATTGAAAGTGGGAATCAAACCGTCGGAGTGGACGGAAGTCCTTGAGCCTCCTGCCTGGTGGAGCTTTTCCGAATCATTTCGCCGAGTACGTAGGTGCAGGCGAGCGTGAGGGCTCCGGTAAAGATATGAGCGATGGTGAATAGCCGGGTGTCCGGCAGGATGTTGTCCGAACCTTTGCCAAAGCGGACGACGTAGGCGGCAATGCCGAGCAGCACTTGCAGCACCACGATCCAGAGCAGGGTGAGCGATGCCTGACGGGTAGGGTGACCCGCCGGGGCCGGCGCCATCACACCGGTGGCATAGTAGAGCAAAAATGCGCCTACCAGCATCGCGCCACCCACATGTGAAATTGCTCCCATTAGTTTGTAACGAAGTGCAGCGCCCATGCCAATTTGAAGAATGACGAGCCAGGGGGCGATCGCGGCGAGTGCCTTCAATGAAGGCGTGCCGTGGTCGACAAATCCGGGAAGTGAGCGAGCTTTCAATGCCAGGTGCGCGGCCCACCAGCAGCAAGCGCCGAAGGCAATCTGCAGGGCCACGTCGAGAATCGTTGCGGTAACGGCGGCGTCCCGTGGAACATCTGCGCGGAGAGCAAATACGACGATCGCGGCCAGGAAGAGAGCGGCGAGCCCACCGGCGAGCAGGAATCCCCTATTGTGCTCTTGACTGTTCATCTGCCTGTTAAACTTTCATTCTAGCCGACCCGCGCTTATTGGACGCCTGATGCCACCTGCCAGAGCCCTGCAACCAGGAGACTTATTCGGCCACTATCGACTCGAAGAGCCGTTGGGGGGCGGCGGCATGGGTGTGGTCTGGCGCGCCACCGACACCCGTCTCGGCCGCGGTGTGGCGCTGAAATTTTTGCCTGATGACTTCCATCAGGGCGGGGAAGCCGTTGAGCGGTTCAAGCGCGAGGCGCGCACCGCCAGTTCACTGAATCATCCGAATATCTGCATTGTTTACGACATCGGCGAGGCGCATGAGCGTCCATTTCTCGTCATGGAGTTGCTCGAGGGCAAAACGCTGCGACAGTTGTTGAGCGAGCGCCCTCTACGAGTGAGCGAGATTATCGATATCGGACTGCAGGTGGCCGATGCCCTCGATGCGGCCCACCAGCAATCGATCATCCACCGTGACATCAAGCCTGCCAATATCTTCGCGCTTGAGAAGTCAGGCGTTGGCATCCAGGCCAAACTGCTGGACTTTGGCCTTGCCAAGCGGGAGTTGATCAATTGGGATTCGGCAACGATGACCGTTTTTCGCACCGACAGCGGCGTAGCGATTGGCACGGCGGCCTACATGAGTCCGGAGCAAGCCCTCGGCCAGAGCATCGACGCACGGAGCGATCTGTTCAGCTTTGGCATGGTGCTGTATGAGATGGCGACGCGGACGTTGCCATTTCGTGGCGCGACGAGTGCCGCGTTGTTCGACGCCATTCTGAACAAAGCGCCCGCGAGCTTGCTTGCCGCCAACCCTTCAGCGCCCGCCGAGCTCGAGCGCATCATTCTGAAGTTGCTCGAAAAAGATCCTGCCTTGCGCTACCAGAGTGCTGCCGAGTTGCGCTCGGATCTCGCACGATTGCGCCGTGATCTGACATCCGGCTCAGGCAACGCCTCACTCAGCAATGCCCGCACCAGCGAGCAGCGCCAGGGTCGCTTGCCGCTGTGGAGTCGCGCTCCCGCCCAGGCTGCATTCGTTGGATTCGTTTTCGTACTCGTGATTTTCGTCGGATGGCTTGGTATGCGCAGT
>CAZBTA010000286.1:0-6082 GCA_964494515.1 uncultured Bryobacter sp. | reverse complement strand
GATCGTGTCGGCGACATCTTCCTCGAAGGGTGAATCCGCATCGTCGCCGGTGGGGAAGTGCTCGACGATCTGGCGGGTCTTGGCGAATTCGAGGAAGCGTTTGAGCACGCGCGGTCCTTCGCGGGCGGACCGGCTCACATCCAGATCGCCCGGATCGAAAGACGCGAAGACCTCGCAGCGCAGCCGTGCGCGAGTGAAGAGCACGTTGAGCCGCCTTTCACCGCCTTCGAGATTTACCGGGCCGAAGCTCGCGCCGATCATCCGACCGCCAGGTTGGGTCGGACCGTAGCCGACGCTGATGAAGATCACATCACGCTCATCACCCTGAACATTCTCGATATTCTTGACGAACACGTCTTCTGCGCCGCCCTCCCGAAGGAATTCGTCGAGTATCTTGTCGTCGCGCCGCGCGTTTTCGAGCAACAAGTTGATGGTGTGCTTCTGGGCGACGGAGAAGGTGACAATCCCGAGGCTCTGGTCAGGCATGGTGCGCGCATGTTTCGCCACAGCGCGGACGAGCGCTTCGCCTTCGAGCCGGTTGTCACGTCGCCCGCCCTTGTCATAGGCGCCGTCCACCTTGGTGAAGGTGAGTCCGAAGGTCGGGTCCTTCTCGAGCGGCGATGGAGGGAGGATGAGCCTGTCGGAGTAGAACTCCCGATTTGACACCCGGATGAGCGACGGATCGCGCGACCGGTAGTGCCATTCCAACATTCGTGACGGCAGGCCGCGGGCTTCACAAAGAGTGAGGATGCTCTCCAGTTCGGCCACTTGCGCGGCGCCACCAAGCAGGTCTTCCTCGGTCTCAGTGGCATCGTCATCGCTTTGGAGATCTTCGTCACCATCGCCGCTGGTCAGGCGATCGAAGAACGATGTGGGCGGGAGCTGCTTCTGGTCACCGACAACAACAACCTGTCGTGCACGCGCGATAGCACCCAGCGCGTCTTCGGGACGCACCTGGCTGGCCTCGTCGATCAGAAGAAGATCGAACGAGTGTGTGCCGGGCGTCAGATACTGCGCCACCGAAATCGGGCTCATGAGCAGAACCGGCTTGATCCGCTGGATCGCGGTAGGGGCTTCCGAAAAAAGGCGGCGCAACGCCTTGTGCCCACGCTTCTTGCCCATCTCACCTCTGATGATCTTCATCTCACCGAGGGCACCGCGGGGCAGCTGGGAAAGGTGGGCAGCGACAATGCCGGTCACGTTGTCATGCAGGTGCTGCTTCTCGAGCTGAGAGAATTGGGCAACGAGCGCGTGACGATCGACGTTGGCCAGATCGGCTAGCGCCGGGTTCGAAGCCAAGGCACGTTCCCAGATCGCTTCAGCCCGTGCAAACCTCAGCTCAATTGTCGCGTTCTCGACATTCATGTCGCAACTGGCGAGCCGGTCGGCCAGTGTGCCAATGCCTTCCGCATCCGCGATCTTTCGCGCCGCAACCAATTCGGCCCAAGCCGGATAGCGGTCGACCGCGCCGGCCATCTCGGTAAGCGCTTCAATGATCAGCGGCAGGTCCGCCTCGCGCCATCCGTCCGGGAAACGATCGTCGCCGAGATCAAGGAAGGTGCGAAGCTCACCCAAGGATTTCCAAGCTTGCTCACCTGACGCCCGAACTCTCTCGATCAGGCCAACCCGCTCACTGGCCAATGCGGCCGTAACGAGATCGTCCGTTTCAGCTTCGATATCCGTGTTGGCTGCGCTGACGCGATCTGCCCAGTCGCATACGCCTTCGAGAGCGCTCCAATCATTGCGTTCGCCGCGCCAGTCTTCGCCGACCGCCGCTTGGCAGAACGGTTCGTCCACTGCCCATTCACCGCGCAGCCGTGCGATTTCCAGGAGCCTGTCGACATATTGGAGGCGGCCTTCAGCACTGCCCGGGAGCGCAGTTTTCAGAAGCCCCGCCAACTCGCGCGAGGCCGCGCGGTAAGCGCCACCCCAGCGGGAGAAGAATGACAGGGTCCCTGCGGCCAGTGGACCGCGCAAATGCGTAACGTCAGCCGAAAATGCGTGATCCAGAAACAGGTCGCGGGCAGCCTCGCGTTCTTCGTGCCACTGCTTACCAAGCGCGAGAGTTGCCTTCAGTCGCTGGCGATCTGCGCAGCGCAGCATTTTCCTGGCGAGCGCCGCATGCGGCTGCTGCAGGCCATCCAGAGCTCGAAGCAGTTCGACCATTGAGTCGGCGAGATCGAACCAGCCACCATCAGCCAATCCCACCGCATCGAGCGCAACATCCATCGCCACATTGAAGGCGGCGACGTCGTCACGGGCGCTCTCAATGAGCGGTCTCAAACGCGCCTGGTCGACAGGTTGCAAAGATGTGTTACGGACGCCGCGAAGTGGGTGGGCTGCGGGATCGCCTGTAGCTTCAAGTGCCGCGCCGTAACGCGCCAGCGCCGTCACTGCTCGTCGTTCAGCCGCGCGATCCATGGATGACAGGTTGGGGCTGGCGAATGTGGGCGGTAGCGCACCGAGACCGATATAGCGGGCCTGTCTGCTCAGCATGCCAAAGGCTGTTTCCCCGGTTTCGCCGACTGGCGCATGGAGTGCATGTGCAATCGCGTTGAGCTCGTCCCGGGTTTTACGCAGAGCATCCGGCTGTTCTGGCATGGCGGGGATAGCTTCCCCAGCATTCAGCGTCCGCTTAAGTTCCTCCAGCACTTGGCGTTTGTTGGCTGTGCGGGAGTGGAGTTCGAGGCAGATATCGGTAAGCCCGACCTTCACCAAACGGTCGTGCACCACCTCCAGAGCTGCCATCTTTTCGGCAACGAAGAGGACAGACTTCCCCTCTTTCGCTGCTGCCGCAATGATGTTGGCGATCGTCTGGCTCTTTCCGGTGCCCGGCGGACCTTGAACGACAAGGTTCTTTCCGCAGCGGGCTTCCTCGATCACCTTGGCCTGACTCGAGTCAGCATCGACCACGTGGCAGATATTCTCGGGCGGCAGAACGGCGTCGAGGTTCTCACCGTCGCCAAACACGGCCTGATCATCACCGAAGCCCTCGTACAAAAGGCCGCGGACCAGGTCATGGTTCTCGAGATTGCCGTCGGGCCAAGCGTCGAGATCAAGGTCGCGATACATCAGCAACTTGGAGAACGAGAAAAAGCCAAGCTGCATGCCATTGCGGTCGATCGACCAGCGCGCACGCTTGCCGACAATCGCATCGACCTGATCGAAGTAATCAGATGGCAGCCAGTCGTCGTCGATCTCAAGATCCGGCAGCACCATTCCGAAATCGTCCTGCCAGCGCTGCTGCAGAGGCAGGTTGGTCATCAGATCATCCGAGCGCATGCGGAGATCATAGGTCGACGTGCGCTGGTTGCGGACCAACTCGACCGGAATGAGCACCAGTGGCGCCTCGCGACGCACATCCGACTTCTCGTCCTCAAACCACGTGACGAAGCCAAGCGCCAGATAGAGGATGTTTACGCCCTGCTCCTCCTCAGCGGTTCGGGCATCCCGGGCAATCTTGAGCAGCTTCTTGGCCAGGGCGTCCGGACCAAGCAGCGTGTCGAGCTGATTGTCTGTGTAGCGGCCTTCGTCTGCTCTGATCTTGCTCTCGTCCACGATGCCGGCGAGCAGGATCTCCCCTTGCTGATGACGGTCTTTGCCGAGCGGACGGAACCGCATGGTCCGCCCACCAGAGAGCATCTGATAGACATCGTCGGACCGTTCATCCTCGATGTTGACTACAGCACCGCGGGTGTTGGCCCGATTAACGTGGACAAGCCGATTCCGCGTGCCCGTTTCCACCAACCGTCGGCGGGTTTCATCAAACAGCTTCCGGACCTGTGGGTTGGCAATCGCGCTCAATTCAAGAATCTCCAAATACAACGAATCTAATGATACTATTGAGTGCTAGTCTGCTGGTGCAATGTAGGACATAAACGATGCGTGCCTTTGGCAACTGATCGGTGCCAAGATCATGGTGTCTCACCCAGACGCGTGGCACATTTCGTCGGCTTGACTTGCCGCAGGCCCATCGCCGACAAATCTAACACAAGCGGTCTGAGCACATCTCGTGTCGCCGCGCCACCTTGGGCAAGGACATCGATGAAGTCCTCCTGATTGGGTTGGCCGAGAGCCAATCGATAGATCAGTCGTTGCTCACGAAGCCGAGCAAATTGCACCATGTCGCGGCCGAAGGGACGTTCAAAGACGTGACGTTGCACTTCGGCACCATCGAAAACCCACCAAGGTCGTAGTCCGCTAGCGTCGGCCAGATCTTCGGCGAGCGTCTGAATGCGATGCCATGGGGAGCCGGGCAGGCCATCATTCAGGACGACGTCTTTCAGGCGTTCCGCAAGGCGGCGCCTGACGATAAGCCCTGCATAGCGTTGAACACGCCCTTCCCTTTGTTCCAAATCCAACGGGTTCGACGACAAGTCCCAATGGACGACGCGCGAACACCAAGGATGGAAGTCTAGCCCCTCTTGGCCAACTGAGGTGGTTGCGAGGACATGCGGCCAGAATGGGGTATTGAAGCTGCGGCGCACCTCATCTGGGCGCGCAGGTGCTGCCGATGCCACCGTGCTTTTGGAAACCGGTTCAGCTTCCGCGTCGCCGAAGGGGACTGCCACATGACAACGAACCGGTATCTTGTGCTTCTGTCCACCAAGACCATGAAAGCTGAAGCTGCCCGCCCGCAAGCCGAGCGAGGTGCAAACATCTCTGAGCAAGCCTGGTGCGCCTTCAGGCAAATTCTGCGTTCGAAACCAACAATGTTCATCCAGAACACTCTCTAGCCCGCCATCGACCGAAGCACGCATTACCTTGTCGACAGCGTTAGTGCCCGGCAGTGCCGAAAGGATCACAGGGTTGTCGAGATAGGCCCGAAAACCCTGCCAACCAAGCTCAACAAGCTCAGCAAAGCGACCGGGATGGAGAATTGATGGGTCGTGCCGGTAAAGCGCCCGGCCCAGTACAATTCCCGGTGCGCCCATGGCGTGGTCAACCAGATCCTCAAGCTCGAGTGGAGACAAGCGGTCCAACGGGGGCGTTCGACGCCATTTTGCAATCGCCGACCATGCTGCACGATCATCGCCGATAACGCCGCTCCATGCCTGAGCGGACATTTCAAGCATACCCGCCCAGCGCTCAATTGCACCGATTACGATCGCCACCGACCGGTGGGCTCTGCGCGCCTTAGCGGTGCCTTTCTTCACGATGCCCTTGGGAAGGCTCGCCAGGATCTGGCGACGTACAGCCTTGCGTGCATCCGCGAGCTTAACACCTTTCGCCTGCAATGGATCGGTGTTCTGGATTAGCCATGGTGACGGGTGAAAGGCTGCCAAGACCGGACCCGGCAGCGCTGAGAGTTTGAAACGCCTTCGCCGATAGGCCTTTTCATAGCCACCTCGGGCATTTGGCAGATTGTGCGCCTCAACACCAAAACTCATTAACGCAGCCACGCTTGGTGGCGTTGCGCGAAACCTGCTGAACATGAGGAGCTTTGGATCACCACCAGCATCTTTCCAGCCCCCGTCGAGCGGCCACCATGGCAAGGAAGCTGCCACCCACGGCAACGAAAGTAGTGTAGGCGGTGCAATAGCGTTCAACGCTCTAAGCTTTGCGTCGGGCCAGTTCGCAGGGGCTTCGAGACGATTTCGCCCCTCCCGCGTCATCTTGGTGAGCTTTGGCGCAGCTTTGATAGTCGCTCGCTTCCAAGCCATGTACCGCGGCCCAAGCGATTGCGCCGGCAACGGCACTGACGACCAGTATGGCAACGCGTAACTCCCGTTCTCCTCGAAGCACTCAACGAGATGGCGATAAACGCGGAAATCTTCTGTGCTGGGCTTTGCATCGAGAAAACGGGTGGCTGCGAGCATGTCGCCAGTTGCAACGCTGTCCCGTTCGGTTCGGGACATAACGGGCGTTAAAAGGGCCCGCAGCGCATCGCGGATTTCACCGGCTTCGATGATCTCCGCCTCTCGATCCGGGTGGTCACCATCGACATGGGCCGCAATGTCGCGAAGTTTGTCACCGAACCGGGCGAACAGATCCTTTGCCTTCGCCCTTGCGCCGTCACCAGCTAAAAAGCCGACTAGTTCGAGCAACTCTGCATGCGCCAGTACGCCTTGGCTTTCCTCCC
>CAZBTA010000285.1:0-6086 GCA_964494515.1 uncultured Bryobacter sp. | reverse complement strand
CAAGTGGCCATATTTGTAGACACCAGGAGACCTGGCAGGCTTGGACTGGCTGGGGTATTGCTTGGCCTTGCCGTGTGGGACAAAGCTGTACTTGTGTGGATGTTGGCGGGGCTGATGGTGTCGACGGTGGTTGTGTTGCGGCGCAGGTTGATGCCGTTTTTGAAACCGCTTTATCTGGCTATGGCGCTGGGCGGATTCTTACTCGGAGCGAGCCCGTTAGTGGTTTACAACCTGCGCAATGATTGGGTGACATTTCGGAGCAATTCAAAGCTGTCGGCGGATGATGTTGCGGGTAAAGCAAGGCTGCTGTGGAGCACGCTTGAGGGCGCATCGATGTCTGGAGTGGTGGCGCGTGCCGCTGGCGATGGGCCGGAGAGAGCAGTTGAATCGAGTGATGAGAGGGCAGTCACGAAGTTCGCGAAGTTGACTGGTGAGCCGCGAAGCACGTGGCAGGGATATCTGTTTCTGGCAGCGCTGGCATCAGGGAGCCTGGTGGCGGTGTGGGGAGGAGTGTGGATGCTTGTTTCGTGGTTGGCGATGGCGCTGTCGGTTGGAGCAGGAGGAGGCGTGCATCACGTCGTGCTGCTGTGGCCGTTGCCGCAGATGGTGATCGCGGCGGGCATCGCAAGCACGTTGATGGTGAAGCATCCGGTGTGGCGGATGGTGATGGTGGTGGGGGCGATGGGAGTGGCGGCGCAGGGCATAGCGGTGTCGTTGACGCACCGGAGTGATGAGGTGCGGTTTGGGACACAGGTGGCATGGAGTGACGCCTTACATGTATTGCCGCAGGCAATTGCGGCAACGGAGCGCAAGCGGGTATGCGTGGCGGATTGGGGATTCTACGACAGCTTGAAGTTGATGGGTGGGGGGAGAACTGAACTATGTCAGGTGAATGCGACCGAGCAGGCGAATGAGGCGTTGGCAGATATGCGGTCGGGAAACACGGTGTTTGTGGGGCATACGGAGGCGAATCGATTCTTGCCGGAGATGAATGACGGTTTGGAGCGGCTGGCGAGACAGGAGCGTTTGCGAAAGGTGATTGGGCGAACGTTGCGGGATCGCAACGGGCGCGAGGTGATTGAGCTGTTTTGGTTTGAGCCGCGCGAGTGACGAGAGAGGCGGGAGAAAGAGGACCAGGCGTGTGATACTCTGACCGGGTTGACGGGATCTCGCAAAGAGCAAACCGATGAACTGCTGCCGGTGGTCTATCAGGAGTTGCACCGGCTGGCGCGAAGCTATGTTCGGCGGGAGAGTGCCCAGCGTCACAGTCTTTCTCCTACCTTGCTGCTGAATGAAGCGTACATCGAGCTCACTACGGTGCGGGGGCAGCAGTGGGTGAATCGGGAACATTTTCTTGGGGTGGCGGCGCTGGCGATGCGTCGTGTACTAACCACGTATGCCCGACAACGCCGTACGGCAAAGCGCGCGGGGCGGAGCTTGCAGATCTCGATTGAGGATCCGCGGGCGCGGGATTCGGCACAAGTCAGCTGGGACTATGATGAGCTCGACGCGGCGCTGACGAAACTGGAAGCGCACTCGGCGGAGCTGAGTGAAGTGGTGGTGTGCCGCTTCTTTGGGGGCATGTCTGTCGAGGAAACCGGCAGCTATCTCAAGATCTCGCCCGCAACTGTGAAACGCCGCTGGACGCTGGCCCGGGCGTGGCTGTTGCGCGAAATGAGCGCCCATGGACCAGAGGCTTGAGAGACAGGCCGAGATCCTGTCGACGGCGCTTGAACTGCCAGCGAGCGAACGACAGGCGTACCTGAACCAGGCTTGCGCTGGTGACCCCGAGTTGCAGCGCGAGATCGAATCGCTGCTTGAGGCTGATGAGGGGGCGGAGCAATCGTTTCTTGAGCGCGGACAACCGGTGGGGGAGATCCTGGCGGCACTGCGGGGGCAGATGCTCGAGGGGGCGAGGCTGGGGTGTTATGAGCTGGAAGGCAAGGTGGGCGAAGGCGGGCTGGGGGTGGTGTACCGAGCACGTGACACACGCAATGGCGCGCGGGTGGCGCTGAAGGTGCAGCCGGCGGATGTGGAGTTGCGCGGCCGGTTTGAGCGCGAGGCGGCACTGGCGCGGGAGGTGGAACACGCGGGTGTGGCGCGGGTGTTTGATGCCGGGGAGGCGGACGGATTCTTCTATGTAGCGACGGAACTGGTGGAGGGCGAGACGCTGCGGGCGCGGTTGAATCGTGGTCCGGTGCCGCTCGCCGAAACACTTGGCATCGCCCGCGCGCTGGCCGCGGCGCTGGCGGCGATTCATGCCCGCGGAATCGTGCATCGCGATATCAAGCCGGAGAACGTGATGGCGCCCGAGAGGGGCGGAGTGAAGCTGATCGACTTTGGGCTGGCCAAGCGAGAAGCAGCACCAACGGCCGACAGCTCGGGCTCGGCGATTGCGGGGACGCTGGGGTATCTGGCGCCGGAGCAGGTGCGCGGGGAGACGGCGACGAGCCGGTCGGATGTGTTTGCGTTTGGGGTGGTGCTGTATGAGTTGTTGAGCGGACGGCGAGCGTTTGTGGGGGCGACGGGGCTGGAGACGGCGGCGGCGATTCTGCGGGATGAGCCGGCGGCATTACCGTCGCATGTGCCGGCGCAATTGGGTGAGCTGGTGAAGCGCTGTCTGCGCAAGCAAGGGGCAAAGCGACCGGGGGCGGAGGAGGTGGTGGCGACGCTCGAGGAGGTGAAGGGTGGAACGCTTGGCAGGCAGCGGGCGTTGCGCTGGATGGGAGTGGCGGCGCTGGTGGCGATGGCTGGCGCGCTGTGGTGGGGCAGACCGCGGGAGATACGGCAACTGTATCTGAGGCCGTTTGATGGGGCGACACAAGTGAATCCGCAACTACCGACGGTGTCGTGGGATGGGCAACGGGTGGCTTATGCGGCGGTGGCGCGGCCGGAGGAAGGGCGGAAGATTTTTGTGGCGGCATATGGGGGAGAGGGCATCGAGCAGGTGACGTTTGGCCAGGAGGATGACGCGGAGCCGTCGTTGTCGCCACGGGGAGACCGGGTGGCGTTTCGGTCGACGCGGGTTCCGGCGGGGATCTATGTGGTGGCGACGAATGGCGGTGGCGAACCGAAGCTGCTGGTGGCGGGGGGACGGCGTCCGCGATTCTCGCCCGACGGGGAGTGGATTGCTTATGAGACGGGGAGCTGGCAGGGATCGCCGGATGCGGAGCGCAAGGATGGGGCCGCTATCTATCGCATCGCCGCAACGGGTGGACAGCCGCAGCGCGTGGCGGCGGATTTAGGGATTGTGAGTAGCCCGATCTGGTCGGCGGATTCGCGCGAGTTGCACTTGTTGCGACGAGGAAGCGGGCATGCGGAAGTGTGGCGGTATCCGTTTGGGGGCAAGCCAAGGCAGATCCGGAATGTGGGGCTGGCGGCGCGACTGCAAGCCATGACGACGGCGGGGGAGATGGTGGTTTATGACAACGGCATGCTCACGAAGTTTGGAAGCGATGGCGAGCCGGTATGGCGGACGAATCCGCAGGACTATCTGGACAGCTACAGCATGAGCGGGGATGGGCGAGTGGTGACGGGGAGTTTGCGGCGCAGGTCGGAGCTGTGGAGTGTGCCGACCAAGGGCGGGATGCCGAGCGCGCTGGTGCATAGCGAGAGCGTTGACTATGCGTTTCCGTGGATGGATCAGGCGGGGGAGCGGTTGCTGTATCAGGTGATTCGTGAGAACGATGTGCGGCAGGAGTTGCTGGACCTGCGGACACGGGTGCCGAGTGTGCCGGGTGAGAAGAGGGCGATGCTGACGGCGGATGGGAAGTTGCTGGCAGAAGAGGTGACCGTTTGGGATGCGATTGGGGATGACCCGTTGACGCCGGGACTGGCGGATGGGCGAAGGACGATTCTGTTTCGGGGGGCGCCGATTCTGGAGCATCCGACGCTGCACTTGTATCTGGCGAGCGTGAGCCCGGATCAGCGGTGGGTGGCGTTTACGGGGGAAAGCAAGGGGACACCGCCGCGGGTGTTTGTCGCGCCGTTTCGTGGGAAGGAGGCGGTGCCGGTGGGGGAATGGACGACGGCGGCGGCGTGTGATTATCCGCGGTGGGATCGCGCGGGCGGGCTGCTGTGTCTCGATGGGCTGAAGATTGTGCGGCGGAAGTGGGACGCGGGACGGCGACAGGCGGGCCCGCCGGAGACGGTGGTGGCCTTTGCGCGTACGTCACCGTCGCCGGCGTTGTTGCAGCCGGGATGGTTCCGGTTGGCGGTGTCGCGGGATCGCATTGTGTTTCCGCTGGGTACCAGTACGGGAAGGCTGTACCGTGCGCAGGAAATTTCTTCGGGATTTGTGAGCCGTTCTGGAGTGTTATCCCTCATTACCACTTCAGGAGTTTCCCTCATGAAGAAAGCACTTATGATCTTTGGGCTGCTGGCGACCTCGGGCCAGGCGGCGATTGTGTATGACCTGGCGAACGATTTCAGCAACGCGAGCAATCCGAATGGCGTTTGGTCGTTTACGCAGGGCACGACGAATCTGACGAAGTTTGCGATACCGGGTGGTTGCTGTAGTGATTCCATTCAGGCGGCGCTGGCAAATGGGTTGTGGTCGGTGTTGGCGCCGGGCACGTCGCTGAATGACCGCGATGTGATGAAGACGACCGCCAATGGCGCGGGGACGGGATCGTATACGAACAATGACTGGCTGAGCGGTGATGTGATCGTGCACAGCACGAACCCGGGGAATGGCGTGGATATCTTTATCCGGTGGACCGCGCCGCAGGCCGGGACGATCAATTACAACGGTGGCGTGTGGTACGCGCATTCGACCGTTGTGCGGAGCTCGGATTTCTTTGTGAGTCTGAATGGCGGGTCGGCGCTGCATACGGGTACGGTGGCGGGGGCGCAGAATCGCTCGAACATCCAGACGTTTAATGGTGGGTTGAGTGTGAATGCGGGTGATGTGCTGGCGATCCGGCTGGCGCCGACGGCGGGGCAGAATCTGGGTTCGCTGGCGGGCGTGAACTTGACGGTGAGCCTTGAGCCGACGTCGAGCGTGCCGGAGCCGACGACGCTTGGGTTGGCGAGTGGGGCGCTGCTGCTGTTGGCGCTGGGGGTGCGTCGCAGGTAAGGGTTTGGTTATGAGGAGCCCCGGCGAGTGTCGGGGCTCTGTTGTTGGTTGATGCTCAGGGCGTGGAGAAGATGGCGAGGTTGGGATTGCGCAGAAGCTTGCCATCAATTCGGGGAGTGAGCGCGCCGCGCTGGAAGCCGCTGGCCAAGCGAACACGGAGACGCCAGACGCCCTGGGGGGAATCGGGGTCGGGCTCGATGCCGAGGACCTCGCCCGCTTCGCCGACAGAAACTTGCGAGGGTGGGGCAGCGAGGCCGTTCAAGAAAAGCGTGACGATGGAGCCATTGGGAGCCGGGTTAGCACAGGTGTTGAACTGGCCGTCTTCGTTGCGGGCGATCGGGGGAACGCCGGCGAAATAACTTCCTTCACATTGAGTGACACCGGGGAATGGCTGGTTGGAGGAGAGATCGAGAAATGCAGCCGGTTGACTGTCGGTTGTCTGGAGCGCGCGGGCCTGGTTGCCGATCTGGATGTCGAAGTTGGATGTGGAGGCGGGGAGCCGCAAATTCAGCTGGGTGGAGGAGCGATAGAGAACAGCAGCAGGTTCGCCATTGATGGTGACCGCGCCTTCGTCGAGGTTGGTGGAGTGAATTGAGATGAGCTGGTTGGGAGAAGCAGCGTCGAGGAATCCGTTGTCAGCGGCATCGACAGCGCAGAGGTAGGGAGTGGCGGTGGCGGGATCAACGGATGAGGGCAGAGAGTTGGGACGCGTGTAGAGATAACGGGTGAGCAAAAGCGATTTGGCGTCACTTGAGATTTGCGCAACAAAGGGGATCTGCAGGGAGTAGCTAAAGGCGCAAGCGGGTGAGATGGATTGGGCTCTGGGGAGATCGGTGGAGGCAGAGTAGCCGGAGAGAATGATGGTGTCGTTGTCGCCGGTGCGGAAGCCCCTTAAGGTGTCGGCACCGGTGCCGCTGAAGTAAGTGGACCAGATGAGGCCTGTGCCAGTGGAATTCAGCTTTGTCAGATAGCCGGACGATGCGGGTGGAACGATAGAGGGACGGAAGCC
>CAZBTA010000284.1:324-6087 GCA_964494515.1 uncultured Bryobacter sp. | reverse complement strand
TTGCTGGCCCTCGTGTCTTCATTCCTCATCATTTCCTGCTCCACGCCTGCCAGCAGCGCCGGCCCCGGCGCCATGCCGCCCCCTGTCGTCGAAGTAGCCACCGTCAAAAAGCAGCAACTCTCCCTCTACAACGAATGGGTCGCCACCCTCGACGGCAATACCAACGCCCTCATCCAGCCCCAGGTCATGGGCTATCTCGTCCGCCAGCTCTACACCGAGGGCTCCTTCGTCCGCAAGGGCGATGTCCTTTTTGAGATCGATCCGCGCCCCTTTGAGGCCGTCGTCGACCAGTCTCGCGCCCAGCTCGTCCAGGCCGAGAGCGCCGTCCTCCAGGCCGAGAGCCAGCTCGCCCAATCCGAGAGCAACGTCGCCCAGTTCGAGGCCCAGGCCGCCAAGGCCGCTCTCGACGTCAAGCGCGATACGCCCCTCGCCGCCGCGCGCGCCATCCCCCAGAGCCAGCTCGACTCCGAGCTCCAGGCCCTCGCCGCCGCTGAGGCCACCGTCAAGTCCGCCCGCGCTCAGGTCGCCACCTCCCGCGCCGCCATCAAGGTCGCTCAGGCCCAGGTCGTCGCCGCTCGCGCCGCCCTCGCCCAGTCCGAGCTCAATCTCTCCTTCACCAAGGTCCGCTCGCTCATCGATGGCATCGCCGGCGTCGCCCAAACCCAAATCGGCAACCTCGTCAAGAACGACACCACCCTCACCACCGTCTCCCAGGTCAATCCCATCCGCGTCTACTTCCCGCTGAGCGACAAAGAGTATCTCGCCCTCAGCCGCAAAGGCGCCCCCCTCACCTCCACCCCCCTCGAGCTCATCCTCACCGATGGCACCACCTTTCCCAACAAAGGTCGCCTCACCTTCGTCGACCGCAACATCGACCCCGCCACCGGCGCCATCCGCGTCGCGGCCAACTTCAATAACCCCAATAACCTCCTCCGCCCCGGCCAGTTCGCCCGTGTCCGCGCTCTTACTTCTGTTTCCCAGGACGCCCTCCTCGTCCCCCAGCGCGCCGTCATCGAGCTCCAGGGTAAGTTCCAGATCGCCGTTGTCGCCCCTGGCAACAAAGTCCAGCTCCGTAATGTAACTCTCGGCGCCCAGCACGAAAGTAACTGGGTCGTCACCTCCGGCCTCCGCGAAGGCGAAACCATCGTCGTCGAAGGCCTCGCTCGTGCCCAGGACGGCGCCCCCGTCACCCCCAAGGCCCAGAAGTAACTCAAGGTAACAGCATCACATCATGGCTAAGTTTTTTATCAATCGCCCCATCGTGGCGATGGTGATCTCCATTCTCATGGTCATCATCGGAGTCGTGTCCCTGCTCGGCCTTCCCACCGCGCAGTACCCCGACATCATTCCGCCCGAAATCCAGGTCACCGCCACTTACCCCGGCGCTGACGCCAATACTCTCGAACAATCCGTCACCACGCCGCTCGAACAACAGATCTCCGGCGTCGACCGCATGTCCTACATGGCCTCCACCTCCGCCAACAACGGCATGGCCACCATCACCGTCACCTTCGACGTCGGCACCAATCCCGACACCGATCAGATCCTCACCCAGTTGCGCACCTCCCAGGCCGCGCCCCAGCTCCCCGCCGAGGTCAACACCTCCGGCCTCGTCGTCCAGAAGTCCCTCTCCTCCCCCCTCATGTTCATCTCGCTGTTCTCCCCCGATAACTCGCGCGATGACGTCTTCCTCTCCAACTACGCCTTCATCAACATG
Source organism: uncultured Bryobacter sp. (assembly GCA_964494515.1). Taxonomy (GTDB): domain Bacteria; phylum Acidobacteriota; class Terriglobia; order Bryobacterales; family Bryobacteraceae; genus Bryobacter. The sequence continues at coordinate 4,370 of CAZBTA010000284.1, read as the reverse complement.
GTCGACGAGCTCACCCGCCTCCCCGGCGTTGCCCGCGTCCAGACCTTCGGCGGCGGCCAGTACGCCATGCGCGTCTGGATCAAGCCCGACCAGCTCGCCAAACTCGGCGTCTCCGTCTCCCAGATCATCTCCGCCATCCAGGCGCAAAACCGCGTCAACCCCGCCGGCAAGATTGGCGGCCGCCCCGTGCCCCCCGGTCAGGAACTCACCCTCACCGTCATGACCCAGGGCCGCTTCGCCACCACCGAAGAGTTCGGCTCCATCATCATCCGCGCCAATGCCGACGGCTCCATCCTCCGCCTCCGCGACGTCGCCCGCATTGAGCTCGGCGCCCAGCTCTACGACATCATCTCCCACTTCAACGGCCGCCCCACCTCCGGCATGGCCATCTACCAGCTCCCCGGCTCCAACGCCGTCCAGACGGCCCAGCTCGTCACCAAGCGCCTTGAAGAACTCCGCAAACGCTTCCCCACCGGCGTCGAGCTCGACATGACTCTCGACACCACCAAGGTCGTCACCCGCGGCATGATCGAGATCACCAAGACGCTCTTCGAGGCCCTCGTCCTCGTCGTCCTCGTCGTCTACATCTTCCTCCAGGGCTGGCGCGCCACGCTCATCCCCCTCCTCGCCGTGCCTGTCTCGCTCATCGGCACGTTCATGATCTTCCCCCTGCTCGGCTTCTCGGTCAACACGCTGTCCCTGTTCGGCCTCGTGCTCGCCATCGGCCTCGTCGTTGACGACGCCATCGTCGTCGTCGAAGCCGTCGAACACCACATCGAGCGCGGCCTCTCCCCCCGCGATGCCGCCTTCAAGGCCATGGAGGAAGTCTCCGGCCCCGTCATCGCCATCGCGCTCATCCTCGCCGCCGTCTTCATCCCCACGGCCTTCATCCCCGGCATCACCGGCCGCCTCTACCAGCAGTTCGCCGTCACCATCGCGATCTCGGTCATCATCTCGGCCTTCAACGCCCTCTCGCTCTCCCCCGCCCTCTGCGCGCTCCTGCTCAAACCGCGCACTCCCTCCCGCGGCCCCCTCGCCCGCTTCTTCGCCGGCTTCAACGCCTGGTTCGGCCGCACCACCGATCGCTACATCTCCATCTCCGGCGCCATGATCCGCAAGTCCGCCTTCAGCCTCCTGCTGCTCGCCATCGCCACGGCCGGCGCCGTCGGCCTCGGCTCGCGCCTGCCCACCTCGTTCCTCCCCAATGAGGATCAGGGCTACGTCCTCGTCGCCATGCAGTTGCCCCAGGGCGCCTCGCTCGATCGCACGGCCGCCGCTGCCGAGAAGATCGAAAAACTCATCCTCCCCATCCCCGGTGTCCAGAGCGTCTTCTCCGTCGCCGGCTTCGATCTCCTCTCCGGCATTCAGAACACTTACGGCGGCATCTTCTGGGTCACCCTCAAAGACTGGTCCGAACGCACCGCCCCCAACGAGCAGTACGACGTCATCCAGGGCGCCATCGCCGCAGCCGTCTCCCAGGTCCCCGACGCCACCGCCTTCCCCATCGCGCCTCCCGCCATCCCCGGCGTCGGCACCTCCGGCGGCTTCACCTTCGTTCTCGAAGACCGCTCCGGCGGCGACCTCGCCGGCTTCTCCGCCAACGTCGGCAAGTTCATGGCCGCCATCGCCAAGCGCCCCGAAATCGTCGGCGCCTTCCCCGCCCTGCTGCCCAACGTCCCCCAGCTCTACGTCAACGTCGATCGCGAACAGGCCGCCCGCCAGGGCGTCGCCATCAACGACGTCTACAACACGCTCCAGACCTTCATGGGCGGCTACCTCACCAACTACTTCAACCGCTTCGGTCGCCAGTGGCAGGTCTACGTCGCCGCCGAAGGCGAGTACCGCACCAAGCCCGACGACATCGGCAAGTTCTACGTCGCCAACGACAAGAACCAGATGGTCCCCCTCGCCTCTCTCACCTCGCTCCGCCGCCAGTCCGGCGTCGAGTTCAACTATCGCTATAACGAATACCGCGCCACCCAGATCTTCGGCGCCGCCGCCCCCGGCTATTCCTCCGGTCAGGCCATGGCCGCTCTCGAAGAGGTCTTCGCCGAGACCATGCCGTCCACCATGTCCTTCGATTACACCGGCATGTCCTATCAGGAAAAGCGCGCCTCCGAAGGCGTCTCCCCCGCCGTCGTCTACGGCATCTCCATCGTCTTCGTCTTCCTCATCCTGGCCGCCCAGTACGAATCCTGGACGCTGCCCTTCTCCGTCTTGCTCGTCACCCCCATCGCCGTCCTCGGCGCTTACATCGCGCTTTATCTTCGCGCCTTTGAGAACAACGTCTACGCCCAGATCGGCCTCGTCATGTTAATCGGCATGTCGGCCAAGAACGCGATCCTGATCGTTGAGTTCGCCAAGCTCGAGTACGAGAACGGCAAGTCCGCCTTCGATGCCGCCCTCGCCGCCGCCCGTCTCCGTCTCCGACCCATCCTCATGACGGCCTTCGCCTTCATCATGGGTTGTATCCCCCTCTGGACGGCCACCGGCTCCGGCGCCGTCGCCCGTCGCATCCTCGGCACCACCGTCATCGGTGGCATGCTCGCCGCCACCTTGATCGCCATCTTCCTCATCCCGGTCACCTTCGTCGTGGTCGAAAAACTCAAAGAACGTTTCACTCGTCAGGGAGCCTCCGCATGACCCGTCTCCTCGCCTCTCTCACCCTCACGGCCCTCACGCTAGCCGCCTCAGAAGCACCGAAGGAAAAAGCCAAAGACACCCCCACCATCCCCACCCAGTTCCGTGGGGACACCGGGGCCACTGGCGCCTCCCTCGCCGACACCAAGTGGTGGGATCTCCTCGCCGACGAGCCCCTGCGCCAGCTCATCCGCCAGGCCCTCACCTCCAACTTCGACGTCCGCATTGCCGCCACACGCATCGCCCAGGCCCAGGCCTCCCTCGGCGTCACCCGCTCCGACCAGTTCCCCACCATCTCTGGCACGAGCAACATCTCGCGCGTGCGCAACCCCAGCAACCCCGTCTTCCCCGCCTTCGAAGCCAACACCACCCAGCTCGGCCTCTCCGCCGTCTGGCAGCTCGATTTCTGGGGCCGCTACCGCAAAGCCACCGAAGCCGCCCGTGCCGACCTCCTCGCCTCCGAGTGGGGCCGCCGCGCCGTCACGAGCACTCTCGTCTCCACCCTCGCCACCGCCTATTTCACGCTCCGCGAACTCGACCTCGAGCTCGATCTATCCCGCCGCACTCTCGCCGCCCGCAAGGAATCCCTCGAACTCAACCGCACCCTCGAGCGTGGCGGCGCGGTCTCACTGATGGACGTCCACCAGGCCGAGATCCTCGTCGAACAGGCCGCCCGCACACTCCCGTCCCTCGAGAAGCGCATCGAGCAACAGGAGAATTTGATCTCGCTGCTCACCGGCTCGAGCCCCGGCCCCATCGCCCGCGGCCTCAAGCTCACCGAGCAGCCCATTCCTCCGAGCGTCCCCGCCGGCCTGCCCTCCGAGCTGCTCGAGCGTCGCCCGGACATCAAGCAGGCCGAAGCCCGCCTCGCCGCCGCCCGCGCGCGTGTTGCGGTAGCAAAGAAAGCCTGGTTCCCCCAGATCTCGTTAACCGGCACCGCCGGCTTCCAGGCCTATTCCGTAACAGGACTCTTCGATTCCAAGGTCTACAACATCGGCGCCAGCCTGACGCAACCGATCTTCGACTACAAGCGCATCCGCGGCACCATCAAGCTGACCGAGGCGCAACGCGAAGAGCTGATCCTCACCTACCAGCAATCGATCCAGACCGCCTTCCGCGAAGTCTCGGACGCCTTGATTGCGGTGCAGAAGAACCGTGAATATCGCGAACGCCAGCAAGCCCTGGAACAAGCCGCCCGCCAGGCCACCGAGCTATCGAAGGTCCGCTACCAGGGCGGCGCCTCCAGCTATCTCGAGGTCCTGAGCAGCGAAACCACCCGCTTCTCCGCCGAAGTCGAACTGGCCATGGCAGCATTAGACGAACGCCTCGCCCTCATCCAGCTCTACACCGCCCTGGGCGGCGGCTGGCAGCAGTAAGCCTCAAGGAGCAACGGCAAACAACCGTCC
>CAZBTA010000284.1:0-314 GCA_964494515.1 uncultured Bryobacter sp. | reverse complement strand
CCCGATCAGCGTATCCTCATCCTCTTTGAGCAAATGAGCCACAAACCCTTGCGGCGTTGCTTCAATGGGCAACCAAAACTCTTTGCGCTTTGACAGAGTGAGGTACTCCACCACCCCGCTCAAGTCGGGAACGACAGCCGCATGTTGCTCACAGAACTGGGCAATCTGAGCCCCCAACTCGTCAACATCGGCCTCAAACGACCACACCTCCGGAACAACCATCTTCTTCGGACCAGTCATCTTGAGACCTGCCGGACGCTCCAGCTTCGTCCCACTGGGTTTCAGCAGCAGCCGGGTAAAAATCTGCTTCGTGT
>CAZBTA010000283.1:0-6102 GCA_964494515.1 uncultured Bryobacter sp. | reverse complement strand
TTGCTGATGGGGCCGACGGGGGCGGGAAAGTCGCGACTGGCGCGGCGGATCTTTGAGCTCAAGAAGCTGCGGCATGCGGTGAAGGGCGAGTTTGTGGATGTGAACTGCGCGACGCTGCGGGGGGATGGGGCGATGTCGGCGTTGTTTGGGCATCGCAAGGGGGCGTTTACCGGGGCGCTGACGGATCGGGCCGGGTATCTGCGGACGGCGGATGGGGGCATGCTGTTTCTCGATGAGATTGGAGAGCTGGGGCTCGATGAGCAGGCGATGCTGCTGCGGGCGCTGGAGGAGAAGACGTTCCTGCCGTTGGGATCGGACAAGGCGACGAGCAGTGACTTTCAGCTGATCGCGGGGACGAACAAGGACCTGGGGATGGCGGTGCGGGAGGGGCGATTCCGCGAGGATCTGCTGGCGCGGATCAACCTGTGGACGTTTACGCTGCCGGGGCTGAAGCAGCGGCTGGAGGACGTGGAGCCGAATCTGCATTTTGAGCTGGACCAGTTTGCGCGGAGGACGGGGAGGCAGGTGTCGTTCAGCAAGGAGGCGCGGGAGAAGTTTTTGAAGTTTGCGAGTGCGCCGCGGGCGGAGTGGCGGGGGAACTTCAGGGATCTGAATGCGGCGGTGGCGCGGATGGCGACGCTGGCGATGGGCGGGAGGATCTCGGTGGAGATTGTGGAGGAGGAGATTGCGCGGCTGGAGGCGACGTGGTGGCGGCGGGAGGAGGGGGGCGAGTTGCTGGTGGAGGTGATGGGGGATCAAGCAGTGGAGCAGCTGGATCTGTTTGACCGGGTGCAACTGGAGACCGTGATCCGCGTGTGTCGCGAAGCGCGCACGATGTCGGAGGCAGGGCGGGCATTGTTTGGAGCATCGCGGAGCCGGAAGGCGAGCACGAATGATGCGGACAGGCTGCGGAAGTATCTGACGCGGTTTGGACTGGAGTGGGCGAAGATAACAAAATGGCAATCGATCTGAGTCGCTATACGGCGGCGCGAGTGGCGCTGGAGCGGAGGGGAGTGGGCCTGGCGACGCGCGAGGTGTTGGCGTTTGAGCTGGATCATGCGCGGGCGCGGGACGCGGTGTGGACGGAGATGGATGCGCAGTCGCTCGAGTTTGAACATGTGCTGGTGGAATCGAAGGCGAAGGACCGGCGGACGTATCTGGTGAGGCCGGATCTGGGGCGGCAATTGGCGAGCCGGGTGGAGAGGCAGGAGTGTGACGTGGTGATCGTGGTGGCCGATGGGCTATCGGCGCTGGCGGTGCACCGGCATGCGGCGGAGATGGTGGGCAGGCTGAAGGAGAAGCTGGCGGGGATGAGGATGGGGCCGGTGGTGGTGGCGCGGCAGGCGCGCGTGGCACTGGGTGACGAGGTGGGCGAGGCGATGGGGGCCGAGGTGGTGATTCTGCTGATCGGGGAGAGGCCGGGGCTGACATCGCCCGATTCGTTAGGGGCTTACATTACGTACGGACCGCGGAAGGGACGGACGGACGCGGAGCGGAATTGTGTGTCGAACATCCGGCCGGAGGGGCTGAGCTATGGGGCGGCGGCGGAGCTGATTGCGTTTCTCGTGACAGAGGCGCGCGCGCGGCGGCTGAGTGGGGTTAGCCTGAAGGGTGATGCAACTCCTTTCGCTCTTACTGGTGACACTGGCGCAGATTCCGCCGATTGAGGCGCCGCCCGCGGACTTTGTGCGCATGCGCATTGCCGAGGTGGAGGTGGGCACGGGCGAGGCCGCCAAACCGGGGCAAGAGTACACGGTGCACTATACGGGGTGGCTCGTGGACGGGAAGAAGTTTGACAGCTCGCGCGACCGCAATACGCCGCTCAAGTTTGTACAGGGCAGGCGGCGGGTGATTGGTGGATGGGAGGCGGGGTTTGAGGGGATGAAGGTGGGCGGCAAGCGGCGGCTGTTTATCCCGTATCAGATGGCTTATGGCGAAGCGGGGCGGGGGCCGATCCCGCCGAAGGCCGAGCTGATCTTTGATGTGGAGTTGCTGGGGGTGAAGGATGTGCCGGCGCCCGTGGGGGCGCAGGACCTGATGAACGAGTTTGAGGATTATGCAAAGAAGACGCTGGAGCTGGTGAAGGCGGTGCCGGAGGAGAAGTTTGACTGGCGGCCAAGCGAGGGCGTGCGGAGCTTTCGTGAGGTGGTGCTGCATCTGGCGTATTCGAACCATGTGCAACTGACGATGGCCGAGGAGCCGAGCCAGAAGGTGCTCGATGAGCGGTTTGCCGAGGCGGAGAAGAAGGCGCTGGTGAAGATGGGGAAGGATGAGGTGGTAAAGGTGCTGGCCGAGAGCTTTGAGGCGGTGCGCAAGGTGCTGCCGACGTTGCGGGCGGCACAACTGGACCGGGAGATGATCGTGTTTGGCAAGCCGTCGACGATGCGCGGGGTGTATTTGGGGATCGATGTGCATGTGGCGGAACACTTCGGGCAATTGATCGCGTATGCACGGATCAACGGAATTGTTCCGCCGTGGAACGTGAAGTAATCAGGCGCGCAGAAACTTGTTGAAGTGAGCGAGGGTACGAGCCCAGGCGTCCTGCGCGGCGGTGGCGTTGTAGGCAGCGCCGGTGTCGTTGTGGAAAGCGTGGCCGACGCCCTCGTAGACAAACAGGCCGTAGCGCTTGGTGGCGGTGCTGAGCTGGACGGCGAGGTTCTGCATGTTGCGGGTGAGGTTGCGGTCCGTTTCGGCGTAGATGGCGAGGATGGGTGTCTGGATGCGGGCGATGTCCTCGGCAACAGTGGGCACGGGGCCATAGAAAGGGGCGGCGGCGGCAAGCTCGGTAACGTTGGTGACGAGGTCCCAGACGTTTGCGCCACCGGCGCAGAAGCCGACGACACCGATGCGATTGTGGATGACGATGTCTTCCTGACGCTTGAGGTAGTCAAGAGATGAGATCATGTCGGCGCGGCGCTCGAAGACGTTGGTGCGGTTATAGGCGGCGGTCTGCTGGGTGGCCTCGGTGAACTGGGCGGTGCCGCCCTGGCGGCTGAGCAGGTCGATGCCAAGGGCAACAAAACCGGCCTTGGCGACGCGGCGGGTGACGTCGCGGATATGCTCGACGAGGCCACGATTCTCATGGATGACGATGACGGCGGGTTGGGCTTCCTGCCGGGCGCGACGGGGGATGGCGAGATAGCCGAAGAGGTTGCCGCCGGTGCCGGGATAGGTGACGTCGCGGACCTCAATGTCGGGGTCGTTCTCGGCGACTCTGACACCGGGTGGCACGGGAGTGGACTGGGCGTGAAGCTCTTCGTATGGAGAGAGAGCGAGCATGGCCGCGGCGGCGCTGCCGGTGAGGCGGATGACACGGTCGATGAGTTCGCGGCGACCGAAAGCGCCGTCGATGTAGAGGTGGACGAGTTCGCCAACGGGTGACTTATCTTCGAGCATAATGGGGCAATTGTATGTTGCAACGATGGTTTGTGCAATGAGTGATGATGAAGGTATGGCAAAAATCGATAACGCCGCGTTTGATGTGATGTTCCGCGAGGCGCGGACGTTCCCCGGGTGGACGGATGAGAAGGTAGATCCGAAGCTGCTTGAGGAGATTTACGAAGTAATGAAGTGGGGGCCGACGTCGATGAACGCGTCGAGCCTGCGGGTGGTGTTCGTGACGACACCGGAGGCGAAGGAGAAGCTGAAGCCGTGCCTGATGCAGGGCAACGTGAATCAGACGATGACGGCGCCGGTGACGGCGATCTTTGCTTATGACGAAGCGTTCTGGCAGCGGATGCCGGAGCTGTGGCCGCACTCGGACGTGCGCGGGTTCTTTGAAGGCAAGGACAACACGGTGTTCAACCTGCGCAATGCGACGCTGCAGGCGGCTTACTTTATGGTCGTGGCGCGCGGGATGGGGCTTGATTGCGGGCCGATGTCAGGGTTTGACCACAAGGCGGTGGATGAGGCGTTCTTTGCGGGGACGACGTGGAAGTCGAACTTTCTGTGCAACCTCGGTTATGGCGACAAGGCGAAATTAAGACCGCGTGGGCCTCGACTGAAGTTTGAGGAAGTTGCGAAGATCATTTAGTGATCCTGGCAGCTTTGATGATGTCGATCGGTTGGGCCCTGCGGGGCTCAATCGGTGGTGGCCCGTTGGGGGCGATGATTCCGGGTGCGCTATTCGCGATGGCGGTGGCGCACCAACGCAAATGGGCGGCGCGCGAGGCGGCGCTGTTTGTGGGGTTGAGCGCGGTGGGGATTGGCCTGGGGGGCCAGATGACTTACGGGCAGACGATCGGGCTGCTGCGCGAGGTGGATACGCGCTGGTGGGGGCTGACGGGGCTGACGGTGAAGGGGGCGATCTGGGGATTGCTGGGTGGGGCGGTGATGGCGCTGGCGTGGCGCATGCCCAAGCGGCCCGTGGTGGTGGCGCTGCTGCTGATTGGAGCGACGCAGGCGGGGTGGGTATGGGTGAATGAGCCGAAGCTGATTTACTTTTCGCACCCGACGGTGAAGCCGCGGCCGGAGATCTGGGCGGGGCTGCTGTTCTCGGCACTGGCGGTTATGGCTTATGTGCGCGACCGGGTGGTGACAAGACTGGCGCTGTTCGGCATGGTGGGCGGGGCGATCGGGTTTGGTGGGGGGAGCTTTTTCAATCTGGTGCCGGTGCCGGGTTTTCCGGGGTGGAAGATGATGGAGTTTACTTTTGGGTTGGTGCTGGGGGCGGTGATGTGGTTTGCGGTGCCGGAGGAGAAACCGATTGAGGCGAGGGCGTTTGAGCCGAAGGATGCGGCGTGGTATCCGCTGTGGACGGGAGTGGTGGTGTGGGGAGATCTGAATGCACCGGGGAGATTTCCGTACACGCTGGTGACGGCGGTGGTGCTGGTGTTGTTGCCAAGGTTTGCCGCAAGCGGGTGGATGTTGGGATGGGGAGCGACGCTGGCGGCGGCGTGTGTGGAACTGCATGGGACGCACGTGGTGTGGGCGTGGGTGTTGGGCACGGTGCCGGTGGGCGTCGTGGTGTGGTGGCAAATGAAACGCGAGCAGCTGGCACGGGATGCGATGTGGTGGCTGCTCGCGGTTTGTTGCTGGATCTACTGTCTTGAGTACTTCTTCAAGTAGTTACTTGATGGCCATCTTGCCGTAATCGGAGGTCTTGGCGGGCAGCGGCGTTGGGCCGGGCTTGAAGCCATTGGTCTCGAAGATGTAGGCGAGGATGTTGGTGTAGTCTTCAGCGGGCAGCGTGCCGGGCTCTGACGGGGGCATGGTCTGCTGCGACTTGTCGTAGAGGGCCTTGACGGCGCGGCCACGCCAGTTGCGATCGAAGTACTGGCCGGCGAGAGGCGTGCCGAAGGTGCCGTTGGTCATGGTGTTGCCATGGCAGACGGCGCAATTGCCGTTGTAGGCGAGCTTGCCAGCGGCGGCCTGAGCGGCCGTGAACTGGACGGGGGTGCCATCGGTGAGGATGGCGCGGGCGGACTCGGTGGGGCGCGATTCGGTCTTCTGCGGGGCGTCGGAGATGACCTTGCCGTCGCCTTCGCCAGCGTAAGTCATGGCGATGATGGCGCCGCTGTCGAGCATCTTGCGCGTTACGCCGCCATCGGCCGTACCAGCAAGGCCGCTGGGATCGGTGGCGATGTAGATGGTTTTGCCGTCGGGGCTGACGGCAGTGTCGCGATAGCGATTCTCAGACTGGAAGTAGCGGCTGATGTAGCCAGAGGCGGACTTGCCGTCGGCCTTGAGCGGAACGACGTAGAGGGAGCCGCGCTTGAGGGCGGTGACCAGCAGGACGCGATCCCAGCCGGGGATGCCGCCGGCCTGGTAATGCTCGATGCTTGAGACGGCGACGGTGGGCCAGCAGATGTAGTCGATGCCCTTGCACTTGGGGTCGGCGAAGTTGTTGGAGCTCGGCACGGTGAAGAGGGTGGCGAGGGGGTCGATCATCGGCTTGGTGAAGTCGGTTTCGGACTGGCGGGGGACCGAGGGGTGGATGGCGAGATCGCTGAAGCGGATGCTGCTGCAGCCGGCGGAGGACTCGGCCCAGCGGGCGAACTCGTATGCCTTGTTGTCGCGATAGCCGACGACGTTGGGCCAGCCGTAGTTGCCGCCGGCGCGGAGGATGTTGACCTCGTCGTCGGTCTTGGGGCCCTGCTCGGA
>CAZBTA010000282.1:0-6105 GCA_964494515.1 uncultured Bryobacter sp. | reverse complement strand
GGGAATGGTGCGGAAGTCGGAGAATGAAGCAGCGGCATTACGGGCTCTGGCGAAAGAGTTGGCGGCGGCTTCGGTGGGGCGGGGGGAGTTAGGGAAGATGCTGGAGCAGATTGTGGAGGCGGCGCGCGTCAAGAATGACATGAGGCCGGGGCATAGTTATGACTACTATGTGGCGACGATGGAGAGGACGGCGCGAATGTTGGCGCACGAGTTGCAGCAGGGGAAGACGGTGGAGCAGGTGAAGGAGATGGTCCAGAAAATGGCTGCAGCGCACAGGGTGTTGGTGAAGCGCGGGAGCTAAGAGGAAGGTTGACCCGGTTACCGCGCTAGAAATTGAGTCGGGAAGGCGATGGTGAGGGCGGTGAGGAGTTCGCGCTCGGCGGGCAGTTGGGTGGTGAGGGCGAGGGGGGTGATGTCGGGTGTGGCGTTGGTGAGGCGCGTGAGCTGCTCGCGGACCTGCTTGACGAAGGGGGATTCGGCGGAGAGCTGAGTGGTGGAGGTGAGGAGGTTGAGGCCGGTGAGATAGTCGCGGGCGATTTCGGCAGCGGGAGTGGTGGGTGGATACTTGGGGCCGTAAGTGAGAGCGGCGGACCAGAGATTGGTGGGGCCGAGGGTGCGGGTGATGTCCGCGAGAACTGGCTCAGGGAGGTCGGCGGGGAGATTGAGTGATTTGGGGCCGGGGAAGTAAGTGGTGACCCAGCCGGGGAGCCAGGTGGAATCGCAAGAGTAATTGCTTACCGTAGCCGTGGTGTAGCGCCAGGGGAGACGGAACTGGTTGCGCGACAGCGCAATGACGGCATATTGGCCGGGGGAGACAGGATGGCTGGTGGGGGCGAGGGTGGTGGAGGTGAAGGTGGGGTCCTGGGCGGGGAGGACGAGCAGAGTTGGCACGAGAGATTGCCAGGAGTAAGTGAAGCCGCCGGGGTGGGGCGTGATGCGGTTGGTGGCGGGAGTGAGCGGGGCAGCGGGATCGATGGGGTCCAGAAAGACCAGACGGAGCTCGCCCGCGGCGAGGTAGCGGAGGACGTAGGAGCGAGATTGCGGATCGAAGAAGACGTGGCGGGGATCGGCCTTGGAGGTGGTGCGGAGCTCTGGAGTGAGGAAGGGGGCCTGGACGACGATTGGGCCAGCGGCCCACAGGAAAGTGCTGGTGAGAAGGAGAGTGAGGAGGCGCATGGTGGTTACTGCTTTGTGCGTGGGACGCAGCCGCGCGGGATTGGTTACACCTTTTCAGTGATGGTGACAATGCGGTTGACCCTGGTGAAGGAGTGACGCTCGGTGAGGCCGGAGGGCCAGCGGATGTCGAGGGTGGCGGAAGTGGCGGAGCCGAGGCCGAAGTGGAGGCGTAAGTCGCTTTGCGATAAGTAACTGCCGCCGGAGCGGACTTCGTCGACCTGGCGGTGGCCGGTGGGGGTGGTGCAGATGACCCGGGCGCCGATGGCGGAGCGGTTGGAGCGGGTGCCGGTGAGCTTGACCTTGAGCCAGTTGTGGCCGGTGCGGGAATCGCAGCGGAGGAGCTGGGGATAGTCGTTGATCGTGTTGATGAGGATGTCGAGATCGCCGTCGTTGTCGAAGTCGCCGATGGCCATGCCGCGGGCGGAGACGGGATCGTTGAGGCCGGGGCCGAGAGTGGCGCCGATCTCGGCGAAGCGGCCGTTGCCGAGGTTGTGCCAGGCGAGCTTGCGCTGGCGGTAGCCGGCTTCGATGGGGCTTTCCCCGATCTCGGGGTAGACGTGGCCGTTGGCAAGCAGGATGTCGGGGCGGCCGTCGTTATCAAAATCGATGAACCCAGCGCCCCAGCCGAGATAGCGTGTGATGCGGCTGAGGCCGGAGGGGAAGGCCTGGTCTTCGAAGAAGCCATCGCCGGTGGCGTGGTAGAGGCTGGTGGTGTCGCCGGCGAAATTGGTTTTGACGATGTCGAGGTGGCCGTCGCCATCGTAGTCGGCGGCGGAGACGCCCATGCCGGCCTGGGGCTTACCGTCGGCGGAATAGGCGACGCCGGATTCGACGGCGGTGTCGGTGAAGGTGCCGTCGTGATTGTTGCGGTAGAGGGTGGCGGGGGTGGAGTCGTTGGCGACGTAGATGTCGGGCCAGCCGTCGTTGTCGAAGTCGCCGGTGAGGACGCCGAGGGCGAAGGTGCCAGAGGTGGTGAGGATGCCTGAGGAGGCCGAGACGTCTTCGAAGGTGCCGTCGCCGCGATTGCGGTAGAGGATGTTACGACCACCCTTGAGGCCCGGAGGGCCGCAGGCGACGGTGAGGCCTTTGTACTTACAGGGCGCGGCGGGGGCGGAGGCGACGGAGAAATCGAGGTAGTTGGCGATGAAGAGATCGAGGTGGCCGTCGCGATCGTAATCGAGGAAGGCGCAGCCGGTGTTGTTGCGCGGGGCGCCAGAGGCGGGGCGAGTGGTGACGCCGGCGCGGGCGGCGACGTCGATGAACTTACCCTTGCCGGTGTTCTTCCAGAGCGAGCAATCGCCCCAGTAAGTGACGAATAAGTCGTCGAAGCCGTCGTTATCGAAATCACCGACACAGCAGCCGGCGCCCCAGCCGGAGCGGGCGAGGCCGGAGGCGATGGTGACGTCGGTGAAGGTGCCGTCGCGATTGTTGCGGTAGAGGCGGGAGATGGGCGCGGGGCCGGGGAGCGACTCAAAGCGGGAGCCGTTGACGAGGAAGATATCGAGCCAGCCGTCGTGATCGTAATCGAAGAAGGCGGCGCCGCAGCCGGTGGTCTCGATCAGGTATTTCTGGGTGCGCTCGCCGCCGTAGATGGTTTTGGCGCGGAGGCCGGAATCGCGAGCGATGTTGACGAAGTTGACGTCGAGGGAGAGGCCGGAGAGGAGCTGGGAGGTGGAGAAGATGGCCGCCGTTCGACCGAGCGAGCGGATGAAGGAACGGCGGCGCATGGGATGTTGACGAGTTTACTTGATCGAGATGAGCTCGACGTCAAAGATGAGGGTGGCGTTGGGGGGGATGACACCGCCGGCGCCGCGGGCCCCGTAGCCGAGATCGGAGGGGATGAAGAGGCGGTACTTGGAACCGGTGGGCATGAGCTGGAGGCCTTCGGTCCAGCCGGGGATGACGCGGTTGAGCGGGAACGAGATGGTCTCGCGGCGCTGGTAGCTCGAGTCAAACACGGTGCCGTCGATGAGGCGGCCTTCGTAGTGGACCTCGACGGTGCTGGTGGCGGCGGGCTTGGGGCCGGTGCCGGCGGTGAGCACTTCGTACTGGAGACCGGAGGGTGTGGTCTGGATACCAGGTTTGGCGGCGTTTTCTTCGAGGAATTTCTTTCCTTCTTGCATGGGGTCTCCTTGGGTTGAGTTGTTACGGGTGCTGGTGAGGTAATAGCCGAGGCCAGCGACCAGGATGAGAACGAGCAGGGCGAGACGGTATTTCATTTGAGTTCGCGCCCGGTGATGAGTTTGGCTACGGCGGGGGTGGGCAGGCCGCCCGCTTCGAGCACTTTTTGATGATACTCGGAGAGGTTGAAGGCCGGGCCCTTGACCTGCTTGTAGAGCTCGCGGAGGCGGATGTGATCGCGCCAGCCGGCGAAATAGGTGACGAGCTGGACGGAAGAGAGCTTGGCGCGCTGGAGCTTGGCGGTGGCCTCTTCGCGCTCCTGGAAGGTCTGTTCGGTCATGAGGCGGATGGCCTCGTCGTCGGTCATGCGATTGGTCTGCAGACGGATGTCGAGGATGGCATTGGCGATCATGCGGAGCTGCTGCTTGAGGAAGGTGAGCTTGAGGTCGGGATCGTTGTCGAGATAGCCAGACTCGAGCATCATCTGGGTAGCGTAGACGGCCCAGCCTTCGGCATAGGCGCCGTTGGCGTAGACGCTGCGGAGGAGGCGGCGGCCGCGGGGTTCGATGCGGTTGGCGAATTCGAACTGGACGTAGTGGCCGGGCATGGCCTCGTGGATGGTGAGGAGTTTGAGGCCGTAGTAGTTGTATTCGCGGAGCTTGGATTCGACGCGATCAGCGGGCCAGTTGGCGGGGATGGGGGTGAGCCAGTATTGAGCGCCGAGGGTGGGATCGAGGGCGGGGGCGGGATTGAAGCCGCCGACGGCATAGATGCCACGCATAAAGGCGGGAGTCTCGATGACGCTGAGGTTTTTGGTGTCGGGCAGGGGGAGGAGATTCTTGGCGCGGACGAAGGCGGTGACCTCGGCGAGATCGCGGCGGGCGTCGGCGAAGTAATTGGCGGCGGTGGAATGGCGCGTGGCGATCTTGTCGAGGCGGGCGCGGACGATGGGGTTGAGATCGCCCTTGCCGGTCCAGCCGCAGAGGCGGGCCATCTCTTCGCGTACACGCTGGAGCTCAGCCTCGGCGGCGGCGAGCAACTGGTCGGGCGTCTCGCTGGTGCCGAGGGTGAGCTGGAACTTGCGGTTGTACTTGTCGGGACCGAGGCGCCAATCGCGGTCCTTGCTGGCAAGCTCGGTGGAGAGGAACTGGATGTAATCGTTGAGGGCGGCGGTGGCGCGGGTGGCGGCGTCGTCGAACTTTTTGGACATTTCCGCGGGGCGCTCGGCGCGGATGCGGGCGATCAGGTCGATGTTGCCGCGCGTTTCCTCAATGGCGACTTCGCGCCAGAGGGCGGGGGCGGAGGTGAGATTGCCTTTGGCCTGGAGGACGCGGGAGGGGATGCGATCGAGGCGCTGGAGGATGTCGAAGAAGCGCTTGTTGCGGGGGGCGTATTCCTGCGTATAGGGGACGAAGAGGGCGTTGCCGATGGCCTCGGCGTAGAGCTGGGGGGAGTGGGTCCAGACGGTGAGCTCGTCGAGCTCGAAGCGGGCGAGGGAGATGAGCTGCTGGATGAGATCGTAGTCGGCGCGATCTTCGGGGGAGAGGCGCTCGGGCTTGATGTCGCGCTTGAGGCCCTGGAGGAAGCGGAGGTAGTAGCCGCGCTGGCGATTGGCGGTGACGGGGGAGAATTCGTCGAGGAGCTCGTCGAGGGGGACGCCGTTGTGGCGGTGGTACCCGGCGGCCGTGGCGGCCGAGGGGGCGAAGGTGAGCGTGTTGAGGACGTATTCTTCGGCGATCTGGGAGAAGCGTTGGGGCTTGGGGGTGCAACTGGCGAGGAGGACCAGAGCCAGGCAGAGGACACGGCGCATGTTACTAGGATGTCACTTCGAAGGCGTCGACGCGGTGGGGGTCGATGGCGATGTAACCGGGAACGTCGATGAGGTGGATGTTGGGATGGGGGAAAGTGTAGGCGGCATTGGGGGCGCGACGGTTGTTGAGATCGATGTCGAACCAGGTGGCGTAGCCGTTCTTTTCGTCGAAGGTGTGGTGATCGTTGGGGACGAGGATGCCGGAGAGGATGTCTTCAGGAGGGACAAACCAGATGCCCTCGACGCGGCGGGCACGGGAGGAGGAGACGATGGTGTGTCCGGCGAATTCCATCTTGAGCTTCATACCTGATGGATTCCGCCGGAGACGGATGGGATGTGGAATGTTAGCGATTCGCCTTGAGGCTGGGGTCGGCCTTTTGGAGCTCAAGCATGGCCTTGCGGAGGGCCTCGGCCTTGTCGGCGGGCCAAGCCTGGCCGCGATTCTGGTTGTAGGCGACGGAGAACTGCTCGACGGCGAGGACGAGCTGGTTGAACTTCTCTTCGAAGTTGCGGGTTTGGAGCTTTTGGACGTAGGGGTGGGGAGCGGTGGGGCTGGGCTCGGTGACGACCGGTTTATGGGAGTGCTGGATGACGTAAGCCTGTTGTTGGGCGCGAATGGGGTCGGCCTGGCCAACGAACAGGGAGAGGAGCAAAGTGATTGAGAACATTTGAGTTTTGCCTCCAGCGTGTTGGGATTTTCTGACAGTGTAGCTCTGTTTCAGAAGCGTTACAAATCAATTTTGTTTATGTTACAAAGCCTTTTAGTACTATCGGCAAGATGTTGAAAAGTCTTAGTTTTTGGGGGAAATATACCTAATGGTTTGATGGGTACTACCACCCGCTGGTATCCTGAATACCTATGCGCAAAATTCTTAATCTGGTGGTAGTGGCGCTGGCGGTTGGCGCCAGTGCGATGGGGGCGACGATTACGTGGTCGGGGCAGGTGACGTCGACTTCGGGGTTTTATACCAGTCTGGTTCCGAACGGGTCGGTGGTGG
>CAZBTA010000281.1:0-6105 GCA_964494515.1 uncultured Bryobacter sp. | reverse complement strand
AGCCGATCGTGTCGGGCTTGTCAAAAACCTCAAGCATCGGCAGCGGGATCGAACGCTTGCTGAACACATAGATGCTGCGCCGCCAGGTCGTCGGGTCAGTATCGGGCTTGCCGTTCCAGGTGCGCTTCGATGAGGCCTGGAACAGCGACGGGTCAATGTACGGGAAGATCGGCTCGCCGCCGACCGTCCGGTCCAGCGATCCGGCCACCGCCAGCACCGAGTCGCGAATGATCTCGCCCTCGAGCCGGCGGCGCGGCATGCGCCACAACATCCGGTTGTCGGGGTCCTTCTCGAGGTTGGCGGCAATGTCGTCGCTCGCCATCTGGTAGGCGTCCGACATCAGAATCATCTTGTGCATCGGCTTCAACTTCCAGCCGCCCTCCATGAAGCGGACGGCGAGGAAGTCCAGCAGTTCCGGATGCGTCGGGCGCTCGCCCATGCGGCCAAAGTTGTTCGGGGTCCGCACGAGGCCTTCGCCAAAGTGGTGTTGCCACACGCGGTTGATCATCACGCGCGCCGTCAGCGGGTTGTCGCGGTTGGTCACCCACTTCGCGAAGTTCGCGCGGCGATAGCTCGTCTTGGCGTCAGCCGGCGGGGCGGGGAAGGGCCATTCCTCTTCCTGCGTCACGCTCAGCACACCCGGCTTCATCACCGAGCCCTTCTGGCTGCCACGGTGCAGGAAGTAGCTCGGCTCCGGCTCGCGGCTCTTCTCGGTCACGGCCATCGCCGTCGGCAGCGGCTTCGGCTTCTGCTTGTCGAGCGCGGCCACCTGCTTGGTCAGCTCGTCATAGCGCGCCCGGTCGGCGGCGCTAAAGCGGTTCGGCAGGCTTTCGGGCGTGCCAGAAAGAGTCTTCTCGATCTGGATCACGTTCAGCTTCTGGCCTTCGGTGCGCTCCTTCTCGGGCGTCGCGAGGGCCACGCGCATGTATTCGGGCAGCGCCGCCTTTTTCTCGGCGATGTAGGCGTCCTTGTAGGGCTTGACGATCGCGTCAATCTCCTTCTTGAGCGGCGCCTGCAGTTCGGCGATACGCTTCATCTCGGCCTTGTGCCGCTCGACTTCGGTCTCGGGCACCAGCGGCTTCTCCTCAAACTTCACGGGGAAGAACACCGCCTGCATCCGGTAGTAATCCTTCTGCGGGATCGGGTCGAACTTGTGGTTGTGGCAGCGCGCGCATCCCACCGTCAGCGCCATCAGCGAATTGGCGGTGGTCGAGACTACGTCGTCCAGCTCATCGAGCCGCGTCTGCTCGTTCTTGATGTTGTTCTCGGGGCCGAGGCGGATGTAGCCGGTCGCAATGCGGGCTTCGTCATTGTCGGGCCAGAGCTCATCACCGGCGATCTGCTCTTGCAGCAGCCGGTCGTAGGGCTTGTCGTTGTTGAAGGATCGCGTCAGGTAGTCGCGATAGCGCCAGGCGTTGTCGCGGTCGCGGTCATACTCGTAGCCGCCCGAGTCGGCGTAGCGCGAGATGTCCATCCAGTGGCGGGCCCAGCGCTCGCCATAGTGTGGTGAGGCCAGCAGTTTGTCGACCAGCAGTTCCCAGGCATTGGGGCGCTTGTCGTTCAGAAACTCTTCCACCTCGGCCAGGGTCGGCGGGATGCCGATCACGTCCAGATAGGCGCGGCGCACCAGCGTCCGCTTGTCGGCCCGGGGCGATGAGGCGAGTCCGCGCGCAGTCCATTTGGCCTTCAGAAAGCCATCGATCGTCTGCGGCCCGTCGGCGGCGACCACGGGCTTCTTGAACGCCCACCAGGCCCGCTCGTTCGGCTTGATGGGGCGATCTTCGAGCTTGGCAAGCGCGGCCGAGGCCTCGGCTTCGCTGGCTTTGACTTCCTTGCGCCACGTCGCGCCCGCGTCGATCCACTCGCGCAGGATCTTGAGCTCGGCCTCGCTCAGCGGCTTGTTCGGTGGCATGTGGGGCTCTTCGAGCTTGGCGGCCATGCGGTACATCCGGCTCTCGGCTGCCTTGCCCGGCACAAGCGCTGGCCCGCGCGAGCCGCCCTTGAGCGCCGACTCGCGACTGGTCAGGTCGAGACCCGAGCTCGCCAGGCTCGTCAGACCGTGGCAGGGAGCGCAGTTTTGCTGGATGATCGGCACTCCATCCTGTGCAAGCGCGAGCAGTAGTACCCAGTTCATGTTGTGGACATTATATAATCAAGGTTTTGCTGTGCAGCAGCCCTATTTCATCCTCGTCGTCGCGCACTCGTTGCATGGCCGCCTCCGCCGCGTCCATGTACCGTATAGCGTCCTCTACGGGGTACTGGCGCTGGCGCTGCTCGGGTGTGTGACGCTGGTCGGCATGACCGCCTCCTACGTCCGGATGTTCTGGAAGGTCAATAATTACAACACCTTACGGGCAGAGATCGAAACCATCCGGCAGCGATATTTGTCCCTTCAAAAGGAACATGCCGCCGAAAAGCAGCAACTGGCCACCCTCCAGGTGCTCGCCAGCGAGATTTCGGTCGCCTACGGCATCAAGCGCGAGTCCGAGACCAAGCTCACCCCCACCCTCCACCAGTCGATCGAAGACTATAACTTCCTCCGCAACACCACCTTCACCCGCAGCACCTTCCCGATCAAAGTCGACCAGCCAAGCCTCTGGCCGGTTCAGGGGCGCCTGACCAGCTTCTTCGGCCAGCGCACCGACCCCTTCAACGGCGAAGGTACCTTTCATCCCGGTATTGATATCTCAGTCCCAATAGGGACGCCCGTCCTGGCGACAGCCGGGGGCATCGTCAAGTTCGCCGACACCTTCGCCGGCTACGGCCGCCTGATCGTCATCGAGCACGGTAACGGACTTGAAACCTATTACGGCCACCTGTCGAGCTTCACGGTCGTGGTCGGCCAGCGCATCTCCCGCGGCGAGACCATCGCCTTCTCCGGCAAGACCGGACGCGCCACCTCTCCTCACGTCCACTACGAAGTCCGCATCTCCGGCTCCCCTGTGAACCCCTATCCGTACCTGAAGAGCCAGTCCATGCTGGCTGAAAAGCGCAAAGATCTTCCGTTTTAAGTCGAATCTGATAGACTTTTCGACGTGCGAAACACGATCTTACGCCTTTCGATGGCCCTGGGCTTTGTTGCCCTCCTGGGCACGGCCTACATGCGCATGACGGTACAGAGTCAGCTTTCCCTCGCGGCAAATGCTTTCCTTTCTTCGCTCAACGAAGAACAGAAGGCCAAGGCGGTCTTCAAGTTTGAAGACGACGAACGCTACTTCTTCCACTTCATCCCGGCTGAAGACGTCGCCAAGCGCTATGGTCGTCCGCGCAAGGGCGTCCCCTTTGTCGAACTCACCGCGCCGCAGCGCCATCTGGCTCACGCCATGCTGACGGCGGGGTTGTCGCAGCAGGGCGCCATCAAGGCCAGCACCATCATGAGCCTTGATGACGTGTTGCGCATTCAAGAAGGCGACACGACTGGTCGGCGTAACTCGGACAAGTACTTTGTTTCGCTGTTCGGCACCCCGTCGGACAAGGGCACCTGGGGCTTCCGGTTTGAAGGGCACCACATCAGCCTGCACTTCTCGTTTGTGAACGGCAAGGCCGCGATCAGCCCGACGTTCTTTGGGTCGAACCCGGCTGAGGTGAAGGAAGGGCCGCGCAAGGGCTTGCGGGCACTGGCTCGCGAAGAGGACCTCGGTCGCGACCTGGTGATGGCTTTGACCCCGGCGCAGTTCAAGGAAGCGCTGGTGAGCGAGAAGGCTTATGACGACATCCTGACGGCGGCGGACCGGGTGGCGGCGCTCAAGGGCCAGCCGAATGGCCTCGCGGTGTCGAAGCTCAATGCCAAGCAGAAGGAACTGCTCAAGGCTGTGGTCGAAGAGTATGTAGCGAACTTCCCGGATGAGCTGGCAGCCGAACGGCGTAACCAGTTCTCACGGCTGCTGGGGCAGACTTACTTTGCCTGGGCGGGTGTGAAGGAGAAGGGTGGGCCGCACTACTACCGGATCTCGACCCCCGAGTACCTGATCGAATACGACTGCACCCAGAACGGGTCGAACCACATTCACGCGATGTGGAGAGACCTCAAGAACGACTGGGGCCAGGACCTGTTGCGCGAACACGGCAAGTAGTGGCCGCGTGAGACTTTGAAGGCGCCGCGCTCGAGGTGGCTGTTGGCCATCTCGACGACGGCGGGGTTGAACTCGCACAGGGGCGAGTTGCCGAGGGCGGCGGAGAGCTCGATGGCGGCATGGAGCTGGGGCGCCATGGCGATCGAGACATGGGGGACGATGGCGACGCCGGCGGTGCGGGCCTGGCGGGCCAGCTCAAGGGAGCCGGTGATGCCGCTGCGGCCGAGGTCGGGCTGCCAGTAGGTCAGGATATTGGCTTCGAAAAATGGCTTCGCTTCGTATTTGGTGCGGTAGCTCTCACCGAGGGCGAGACGGACACCGGTCTCGTTGACCATCTCGATGTGGGCTTCGATCTCTTCGGGCGGGTAGGGGCATTCGAGCCAGAGGACGCGGCGCTCGGCGAGCTCGGCGGCGCAGTCGTTGTTGGGCAGATGCCAGAGGGCGTCGACGGCGATGTGGATGTCATCGAAGGCGTCCTGCATGCGGTCGATTTGTTCCAGAAGGACGTCAAAGTCGCTCTCGAAGTAGAGCTTGAAGGTGTCAAAGCCGGCCTCGTACCACTCGGTGACGAAGGCGAGCTTCTCGCCGACGGTGCGGCCGGGGGTGCCGCTGATGTAGGCGGGGACTTCCTGTTTTGGGTTCGTTCCCAACAATTCGCGGAGGGGCTGGTCGTGGTGCTGGCTGGCGAGATCCCAGAGGGCGAGGTCGACGCCGGAGATGGCGTCGAGCATGAAGCCGCCGGTCTGGCCGCGGACGCGCATGGTCGAGTACATGAGATCCCAGAGGCGCGAGATGCCGGCGAGGGTGGGCTCGAATTCTTCGTCTTCGAGGGCGACGGCGAGGAGGCTCTTGACGATCTGGGCGGGGACTTCGGGAGCGAGGGGGGCCTGGGCTTCACCCCAGCCGACGCTGCCATCGCTGAGGGTGACGCGGACGAGACAGGTCTCGAAATCGGTGCTGTAGAGGGCGGGGTAGTGACGGCTCCACTGGTAGGAGCCACGGCCACCGGTGAGACGGTGGGGGCTGCCGGCGGACCCTTGAGCGCGGGCGTGGTCGCGGGGGAGCCGGACGGGGAAGGCTTCAACGCTCTTGATCCGCATCTGGAATAAAATTATTTCAGATTTTTGTTACTCTGTCCATATGGGACTTGCCCCTCTCCGAAAGAAGCGCGCCACTGATGAAGTGTATGATTCGATCCGGGCGGCGATCCTGACGCGGCATTTTGCGCCGGGTGAGCGACTGCTGGCCGATGAGTTGTGTGAGCAGTTGGGCGTGAGCCTGACGCCGGTACGGCACGCGCTGCAGCAGTTGGCGGTGGAGGGGCTGGTGGAGATCCATCCGCGCTCGGGCACTTATGTGGCGAGCATCTCGGCGGAGGACTTGCGGGAGACGTTTGAGATCCGGCTGGCGCTCGAGTTGCTGGCGGCCAAGCGCGCGATCCAGCGGTGGACACCCGAGGCGGGAGAGAGTTTTCAGAAGTTGCTCAAGGCGCTGGCGCGGCCGGTGCGTTCGGCTGAAGCGATGCGGCAGCATGAGGCGTTGAACCTCGAGTTTCACTTCGCGCTGTTTGATCTGGCGGCCTCGCGCAAGCTGCGGGATCTGTATACGGGGTTGAACGCGCACATCCAGATCGCGCGGATTCACGGGGCGGAGAGCGCGGGCATGCAGGCGCGGCTCGATCAGGAACAGCAGGAGCACGAGGCGATTGTGGCGGCGCTCGAGGCGCGGTCGTTGCCGCGGCTTGAGGACGCGCTGCGGGCGCACATCCTACGCGCGCAGGACAGCCTGCTCAGGGCTCTTGAGCTCGCCGCGGACCAGCAGGGCAAAGACAATAAACGCAAGCGGGTGTAGGACGCCCATAAACGCGAAGACCCAGAAGTAGCTTGAGTACTGCACGAGCCAGCCGGTGAGGGCGGTGAAGAGCAGGCCGCCGAGGCCATTGCCGAAGGCGAAGACGCCGCTGACGGTGCCGACGACTTCAGTGGGGTAGAGATCGTTGGTGACGGTGGAGAGGTTTGTCTTCCAGACCATG
>CAZBTA010000280.1:0-6107 GCA_964494515.1 uncultured Bryobacter sp. | reverse complement strand
ATCAGCAGGTCCTTCCGCGTCGCCTCCACCAGTTGCGCCCAGTCGGCCGCTCGGGAATTCTCCGGCAACTCGCTCGCCAGATACGCGAGATCCCGCGCCAGCTCTACGCCCACCTCGCCCACCGCCTCAACTACCTTCAGATCATCTGGCCCCACGCCCTCCAGCGCCGCCGCCAGCTCTGTCACTGGCCCCTGCGCCAGCCGCCACTTCAGCCGGTGCAGATGATGCAACTGCGCATGAAAGCTCGACACACTCACATACAGCGCATCCGTCTGATACGTCCACGCTGCCGCCGGCCCCTGCACCCAATGCTCCTCGCTCCGTTGCATCGTCCCCCGCAGCGCATTGATCGACTGCGCCACCACATCCCGAATCCGGCTCAGATTCTCCGCCGCCCAGTTCGGCGCCCACAGGATCGCCTTCAGCCATCCAATCGCCGCCTGCGTCTCCTCCAGCGTGTTGCCCGCCGCCGACAGGCTCAGCTCCAGCCGCCCCGTCGTCGGGTTCGACACATAGGCCGCCCCCACGCCCAGGATCTCCCGCCGCATCCGCTGGATCATCTCCTCATAGCTCAGCGCCACCCCATCCTTCACCACGCCCACACTGCTCAACAACTGCGGCAACAGCGACGCATACACATACTGCTCCCGGCTCCACTCGCGCACGCTCAGCGCCAGCCCCACCGTCGCGCTCCCCATCCCGTCAAAGCGCCCCGTCACCAGCTTCACCCCGCCCACCTCGCTCACCACCGCATCCAGTTGGTCATCGAGCGTCAGCGGCGGCTGATCGATAAACTGCGCCGGCGTATCCATGCTCTGGATCCGCTCCAGCTCCGCCGTCGCCGCATCATACTCATCCTTGTAGCGCGCGATCGCCGTCGGCACGTCCTCGACGCCATACACCGCCTTCAGCCGCTCCCCCTCGGCCGCAAGCCGCGCCGCCAGATCCGCCTCTTCCTCAGCGATCATCTCCACCGAAGCCTTCGCCGCCACGGCATACGGCTCCGCCTCCAGCAGCTTCCAGTCCGCGATCTTCTCCCGCCACACGTTCACATCCCCGGCCAACACTTCTTCGAGATACGCAAACAACTCCTGCTGCAACAGGTCCTTCTCAAACCCCTCCTCCTCATTCAGATCCCGCAACAGGTTCGGCCAGATGCTCTGGCTCATCCGCGCGCCAAATCCCGGCGGCGAGCTCATCAGCTTGTCCACCGATCGCTTCGTCCTCACCAGGATCCCCGCCATCCGCTCATGCAACTCGCGCAGCTCCTCGCTGCCATCGGCAAACTCCGCCACCCGCCGCAACTCGCTCTTCACCATCCCCGCGATCTCTCGCAACCGCTCCGCCGTCGCCTGCTCGGCCGCCAGATCCGGGATGTACACATAGAAGTGCGCATAAGCCTCGTTATCAAACCCCATCGCCACACTGCGCGCCCCCACATCCGTGCGCCGCGTCTTCGAGTCGATAAACAGCTTGTAGAGGTTCGTCGTCGGGTCCCCGCCAAAGGCCTGCACAAACAGGTCCGCCAGCGCCTCTTCCTTCACGCCCAGCCGCTCCACCATCGGCCATGCGATCTGCGCCGGCCCGGGTTGCGCCGGGTTCTTTGCCGGAAAGGGCACAATCTCCACCGTCCCCGCCACGGCTGGCTGCGGCGCGGGCAATTCCTCCCGGCTCCACCCCGCCCGCACTGGCTTGTCCCCCTGCAGCCGCGTCAGGATCGCATCAAACCGCCCCAGCACCTCCCCCTCCAGATCCAGCCCCTTCGGCAGGCTCGTGATCATCCGCATATTCGCCAGATGATAGTTCCGCGCGTGGAATCGCCGGATGTCCTCCGGCTGCATCTCGCGGATGTACTTCGGGTCCCCTCCGGAGTCATAACTCATCGGATGCTCAAGCCCCAGCAGCAGCCGCCCCATCGCCCGATACGCCTTGTAGCCCGGCTGCGCCGCCGAGCTCATCATCTCCGTGTAGATCGTCCCCTTCTCCTCGAGCTCGCCCTGCGCGTTCACCCCAAAGTGCCGCACCTCGCGCCGGATCTCTTCATCCGTGTAGTCCGGCTCGAGCAGCGCGTGCATCGACCGCGCAAAATGCTCAAAGTAACTCTCCACCCCCGCATTCGCCGCAAACGGATAACACGTCTTCAACTGCTGCGTAAACGCCGTCGACTCCACCATCGACATCGTCTCCCGCGCCGCCACCGCCCGCCCCACATTCCCCTTGCCCAACAGCAGATGCTCCTGCGTATGCGGTTCACCCATGTTCGACACCGGCGGCGTGTTCACTTCCACATAGCTCTGCGGCACCGTCTGGATCTCGATCAGGTCCAGCACAAACCCGCTCGCCTCATGCACAAAGCGACCACCCATCGCCTGCCCCAGACTGTTGCGGTACATCGCCCGCGCCTCAAACCCCTTCACCCGCATCCCGGGCTTCAGATCCGCATATGAGATTGACATCGTTACTCCCACCTTAAATCACAAACGGCCGCTACTCGCGCCTCTGCGCCAGTAACGGCCGTCCTGTGTTGTTCTGATTGTTGTCTTACTTGTCGCCGCCCAGGTGCAAGCCCTTGTGGATCGCATACAACGCGAGTTCCAGCCGGTCGCTCACTCCCAGCTTGTCAAAGATGTTGTGCAGATGGTTCTTCACCGTCTGCTCACTGATAAACATCTTCTCGGCCATTTCCTTGTTCTTGTAGCCCTGCGCCACCAGCCCCACGATTTCGCGCTCGCGGGCGCTCAGCGGGCTGCGCTCACGCACTTTGCCCTGATTCGACTGCATCGACGAGCTGCTGCTCGACGATCCCATCGATGACGACGAGGACGAGCTCGAATAGCCCTCTCCACCCGCCGTGGCAAACTGCCGCATCACCGCCGCCGTCGTGTGCGAATCGAGCCAGATCTCGCCTTCATTCACCTTGCGAATGCTCTTGACGATCAGCTCCGGCGCCGTCTGCTTCAACACGATGCCGCTGCAACCCAGCTTCATCGCCTGCACAAATTCGTTCTTGTCTTCGCTCGCCGTCAGGATGATCACCCGCGTCTTGCGGTTGATGTGCTGCAACGTCTGCAGCGCGTTCAGCCCGTCCAGATTCGGCATCCGCAGATCGAGCAACAAAATGTCCGGCTCGTGCATCTGCACCTGCTCCAGCGCTTCACGGCCGTCGTTTGCCTCGCCCACGACCTCCAGATCGCTCTCAAGCGTAAGCATCTTCTTCAAACCATCGCGCACGATCGGGTGGTCGTCCGCAAGGACGATCCGGATCTTCCGCTTCGGCGTTTCTTCGGTCATAAATGGTATCCCGGGTTCGAGCAAAACCGCGCTCATATCGGCCATGGGCATCCCTCCAGTTCGGCGTCTGTCTCGATCCTAAGGGTCGTTTAGTACTTGTTCAATTCAAGTAATCCCTAGAACGGACTCAGCAAATCCCTTAGGGGCTTCTAAGTATCAACCTTAGTTCCCTGCGACTCGCCCGCCGATCTCTATGGCAGATAAAGCCTTTTCCGCGAAACCGCCTCCTCCTCACTGGCCGCTACAGCACCAGTACTTGCTTAGCCGCTATAGTACCAGATCGCATTATCATCGTCTCAGGCCCATGGAATCGCTCTACTACGTTATGTCGTGGCTTTGCCACCGCACTTGCCCACACTGCTATGAAGATCGCTTCCGTCCTTATTACGGAGAACATCTCGCCGCCACAGTCGCCGAAGCTGTCTCGAATTTCCCACGCATCATCGCCAATCTTCCCCCGCGCCTCACCTTCTTCAACCCCGACGAACAACCCGGCCGCATCATCCTCGCCGGTGGTGAGATCCTCCTCGACGCCGTCCGCGAACCCGTCCTCTACCCCGCCATTCAATTGTTGCAATCCCGTTACAGCAGCCAGGGCGTCCGCATCATCATCCAGACCACCGGCGACATCCTCACTCCCACCATCGCCCGCGAACTCGCCGCCCTCGGCGTCCACACCATCTCCGTCTCCGGCCTCGACGCCTTCCACCAGGGCCTTGAACAACCCTCTACCCGCGCCGCTCTCGACGCCAAATGCCGCGCCATCGTCGAATCCGCCGGCCTCCAATACTCGAGCTTCGGCGCCACCCCCGAACAATGGATCGGCAAACTCTGGCCCCGCGGCCGCGCCGCCCTCAACCACCTCTCCTCCGCTGCCCTCTCCGATAACTTCTGCCACCAGTGGTCCGGCGGCCTCAACTTCCTCGAAACCCGCCACGCCGGCGGCGAAGTCTCCATCGACCCCTCCGGCAACGTCTACCCCTGCTGCATCAAAACCCGCCTCCCTCTCGGCAACCTCCTCACCGAACCCCTCCTCTCCATCCTCGATCGCCACCGCTCCAACCCCGTCTACCAGGCCATCTCCGCCGGCCAGCCTGAACGCATGGGCCTCGCCCACGGCTGGTCCGTCGAATACTTCCACGAACGCTCCCGCCAGGGCGACTATCAGAACCTCTGCATCGGCTGCGACGCCTTCCACGACGAGGTCCTCGCGCCACAGCGCCTCGTCCAGCTATCCTGACCCCATGCGCGCGCTCTTCGCTCTCTGCCTCGTATCCGCCCTCCACGCCCAGAACCTCGCCGAACCCTACCTCGCCCCCAATCGTCCCGAGATCTACTTCGCCTCCGGTGGCGACATCTGGCGCGCCCCCGAGCAGGGCGGGGAAGCAAGCCTCCTCATCTCCCACCCCGCCGAAGATTCGCGCCCCATCCCCTCGCCCGACGGCAAGCTCCTCGCCTTCATGTCCTACCGCACCGGCAACGGCGACATCTACCTCCTCGATCTCGCCACCAATGCCCTCCGCCGCCTCACCTTCGACGGCTTCCCCGACGTCCTCACCGGCTTCTCCCACGACAGCCGCTACGTCTACTTCCATTCCACCGCGCGCGACATCTCCGGCATGAACGACATCTATCGCGTCCCCGTCTCCGGCGGCACGCCCGAGCGCGTCGAGGCCATGGCCTACACCAACGAGTTCCACGCCGCCCCCTCGCCCGATGGCACTGCCCTCCTCTACGTCGCCCGCGGCAACGCCTCCGCCCAGTGGTGGCGCAACGGCCATTCCCATCTCGATGAGTCCGAGCTCTGGCTCCACCGCACGGGTCAAGCCCCCACCCGCCTCCTCCCCCGCGGCGCCAAGCACCTCTGGCCCATGTGGCATCCCGACGGCAAGACCGTCTACTACATGGCCGACGAGGCCAACCATGAGAACCTCTACGCCCTCCCCCTCGGTGGCAAGCCGCGCGCCCTCACCACGTTCACCTCCGGCCGCGTCCTGTTCCCCTCCATCTCCGCCAACGGCAAGACCATCGTCTTCGAGCGCAACTTCAAACTCCACCGCCTCGACATCGCCTCCGGCAAGCTCACCGAGATCCCCATCACCCTCCGCGGCGTGCCCGCCTCGCCCGCTCCCGAACGTCGCCTCCTCACCCAGGGCTTCTCCGGCCCCGCCCTCTCCCCTGACTCCAAAAAGCTCGCCTTCATCGCTCGCGGCGAAGTCTTCGCCACCGCCACCCGCGACTCCTCCGACGCCTTCCGTGTCACCCGCTCCGCCGGCCCCGAGTCCGGGCTCGCCTGGGCCCCCGATTCCACCCGCCTCGCCTATCGCTCCGAGCAGGGCATCTGGTCCCAGATCCACATCTACGACTTCGCCAAAAAGTCCGAAACCCCCATCACCTCCGGCAACGCCATCCATTCCCTCCCGCGCTGGTCCCCCGACGGCAAGTCGATCGCCTACATCCGCAACGGCAAAGAGCTCATGCTCTACGACACCGCCACCAAACAATCCCGCACCCTCACCACCGGGCGCTTCTCCACGCCGCCCCTCGACGTCGCCTATCTCCCCACCTGGTCGCCCGACTCCCAATACATCGCCTATCTCGCCAAAGGCGAAAAGAGCTTCCGCAACGTCATGATCATCCCCGCCGCCGGCGGTGAGCCGCGTCAGGTCAGCTTCCTGCCCAACATCAACTCCGGCAACGTCCTCTGGTCCCCCCTGGGCGACGCCATCTACTACGTCACCAGCCAGCGCACCGAGCCCGGCCAGATCGTCCGCATCGATCTCCGCATCGCCGGCAAGCCCCTCCGCGAAGAACGC
>CAZBTA010000279.1:0-6118 GCA_964494515.1 uncultured Bryobacter sp. | reverse complement strand
TTATGTCACAGGGGCGGGCAGGCGAAGCGGCCCAGCTGTTCCACAGCATCCTCCGTGCCCGCCCCACCTACGAATTGGCTCGCAACAATCTGGCTACTCTTTACGCCACCCAGCTCAACCAGCCGGAAGAAGCCCTGCTGCAGTGGAAGGCCGTGCATGGCCCCGCCGCTGCACACAACAACCTCGCGGCTGTCTATATGGAGCAGGAGAAGTGGGATGATGCCCGGCGTGAGCTCGAGCGTGCGCTCGCCCTTCGCTTCCAGTTCCCCGAAGCCATCGAGAATCTCCGCATTGTCGCGGCCCGTACCAGTGGTACCGTCACACTCAATATCGACAGGGACAGGAAACCATCAGGCCTGTCAAAATTAGCTAAAGCTTTCCGTCAGGCATTCACCTCCGAGGCCCCGGAAAGCCCGAAGTCGCAAACCCGAAGGAGTCGTTCATGAACTATCAATACCTCGTAGCCAGCACCAAAAACCTTGCCGCTCGCCTTTGGCGTGATGAAGCAGGTCAGGACCTCGTTGAGTACGCCCTCATCGTCGCCGCAGTTGGCCTTGCCCTCATCACCACCGTCAATCAGCTCACTCAGGCCGTGGTCAGCCTGTACCAGAGCATGACGCAGGGTCTCGGCTCCATCGGCACCCAGCAGTAACCGAGCGGACCCGAATCGTTTGACGAACCTGATTCGTCGGTGGCTGATTCCGGATATTGCCCTCATCCTGACGATCATCACGATGATCTACTGCATCGCCTCTTTCTCGGGCATGCAGTTGTTGTTTCGTGATTCCGACACGGGATGGCACATCCGTAACGGAGAGCAGATCCTCGCCACCGGCGCCGTACCGTATACCGAGCCCTATTCATTCTCCAAGCCAGGCGGTCCCTGGTTTGCTTGGGAATGGCTCGCTGACATTGTGATGGCCCAAGCCCACTCCTGGGACGGCCTGCGCGGCGTGTTCTTTCTCTACCTGTTCACGATCGGCATCGTGACCTGGTTATGGTTCCAGCTCGTCTGGACTACCAAAACATGGTTCCTGCTGGGTTCCGCTTCAACTTGGGTCATGCTCACAACGTGCAACATCCACTGGCTCGCCAGACCCCACCTCTTCAGTTGGGTTTTCCTGCTGCTGGCTGTTCTGGCCGTTGAGCGTGCCCCTGCGCGAATAGATGCCAGGTGGCTCGCCGCCATTGGATTGCTCGGGGTGGTGTGGGCCAACGTCCACGGCAGTTTCTTTCTGGGCGCTGCCATCTTCTTCCTCTACGCGCTTGAAAAATTCTTCCGTCGCGACCCCGCATGGCAACCTCTCGCTGCTGGCGGCGTCATGATCGGCTTCACCAGTTTCATCAACCCCTACACCTGGCACGTTCACGAGCACATCTTCCATTACCTCCGCGATAAGGAATTGCTCGCCCGCATCGGTGAGTTTCAAACATTCAACTTCCATGTCGAGGGCTCAGAGGCGCTCGTCATCGGCATGCTGATCACCGCCGCTGGCATCTCGCTCAACTTCACGCAAGGCCGCTTCGCTCGGGGTGTCCTCTGTCTGGTGATGTTCCTCGGTGCATTGCGCTCCGCCCGTGGCCTGCCCATGATGGCCTTGATCGGTGTGCCGCTGGCGCTCAGCTCCATCTGCCACGCCCTGGCGCAGTTGCCCCGCCTTGCGGGCGCGGCAAAGTACAACGAGAATCTCCGCGTGATGGAATCGGGCTTCAAGGGCTACCTGCTCATGCCGGTCGTCTTGTTCCTGTTCCTGTGGATCGGTCGCTCGCCGGTTTTCTCAAAGCCCGCCGGTTTTCCCGCTGAGATCTTCCCCGTTGAGATTACGGGCCGCTTTGAGCAAAAGCTGCCGCCGAACGCGCGTATCTTCTCCACCGATCGCTTGGGCGGCTACATGATCTATCGCTTCGCCGGCAAGCGCAAAGTCTTCTTCGATGGCCGCAGCGATTATTACGGCTCCGACTTCATGAAGGATTACCTTCTGATTCCCGAAGGCAAACCAGGATGGGAGACCCAGTTCAAACGCTGGAACTTCACCCACGCGCTGCTGCCCAAGGATTCACCGCTCATCGAACTTCTCACGTTGAAGGGCTGGCGTGAGATCGACAAAGACCCCACTTCCTTTCTCCTCGAAAAGGGCCCGCAATAATGGATCGTCAGAAACTGCTCCTGATCTTCGGTGGCGCCTGGGTTTCAGCCGCTTTGTTGACGTGGTTGCTCTATTCGGCCACGACGTCGGCCAAACAAACCAAACTCATCCGCGTCCCCGCCGCCGCGCGCGATCTCAGCGCCGGCACCAGGTTGCGCAAAGGTGATCTCCGCATGGTTGAGATCCCCGACAAGGAACGTCCGCGCGGCGTCTTCACGGATGAAAAAGCTCTGATCGACAAAACCCTCGTCTTTCCTGTTACCACCAACGAGCCCATCACCCAGTACAAGCTTGCCGCCGTTGGTGGCATTGAAGGCGTCGCCGCCACCATCCCAACCGGCAAGCGCGCCATCAGCGTCCAGGTCACTGACCTCACCAGCGCTGCTGGCCTCATTGTTCCGCGCTCGCATGTCGACGTTGTGTTCACTCGCACCGGCTCCATGCAGGAAGCCCTGAGCAAAGTCATTCTCGAAGACGTTGTCGTGTTGAGCGTCGGCCGCAATACCGAAGTCGCCGCCGCCGATCCCAAGGCCGCCGCCTCCTCAAGCAGCACCGCCAACGTCTCAACCAACTCCACCACCCAGCGCGCCATGACGCTGCTTGTGACTCCCGAAGAAGCAGCTCGCCTCGAGCTTGCCAAAAACAACGGCAAGATCGGCCTCGTTCTGCGCAATCCCCTCGATTCGAGCAAGCTCAATCAGGAACAACCCATCTACGCCGATGCGCTCGATCCCTATCTCGGCGCGCGCAAAGAGCGCATGGCCAAGCTCAATCCCAATGCCGCCGCCGTAGTCAACAACGATAAAGCGTGGAACGCCCTCACGGGGCAGAAGGCGCCCGCGCGCAAAAACTCCAAACAGGAAACTCCCGCCACGCCGACGCAGAAGGTCATCGACGTCTTCCGCGGCGACAAGCATGTGCAGGAGGTATTTGAGAAGACCAAATGATCCGGACCATCGCCAACATTACTGCCCTGCTGGCTTGTGCCGCTTTTGCTGTCCTGGCGCAAACTTCCTCCAAACCCATCCAGCTCATCATCGGTCAGGGTGAGCTCGTCCAATTCGCTCAGGACATCTCCAAGGTCGTCGTTGCCGAGCCCAAGGTTGCCGACGCAATAGTTGTTGGCCCGCGTGATGTCATGGTCACCGCCAAAGGCATCGGCCGCACCACGCTCATCATATGGGAAGAAGGCAAAGGCCCCGCCCGCTTTGACATCCAGGTGCTGCTCGATCAGGCGCCCGTCGATGACTTCAAGCGCGGCGTCACGCACTCGCTCAAGGCAGAGCTCCCGGATGAGGCCGTGCAGTTCACCGGCAATGCCGACACCATCGTCCTCTCCGGCACTGTCAAGAACCCCGATAACGCCAAGCGCGCGGCGGCTATCGCGCAGACCCACGCCAAGACCGTCATCAACCTCATCGAACAGCCCAAGAAGGCCGACCCTCGGCAGGTCATGCTTCAGGTCAAGTTCGCCAGCATCGATCGCGCCGCGCTCACCGAGATCGGCTTCAACTACTTCTCGCGCAACCCCAAGTTCCTCGGCGCTCTCTCCACTCAGCAGTTCCAGCAGCCGCGCATCAGCGCGTTGCAGTTTCAGAATCAGGAGTTCGCCAACACCACGGTCAACTTCGCCGACCTGCTCAACATGTTTGCTTTCCGCCCGGATCTCAACATTGGCGCCACCATCCGCGCGCTTGCCAGTCAGAACCTGTTGCAGATCCTCGCCGAGCCCAACCTGATCACGGTCGAAGGCAAAGAGGCCAGCTTCACCGCCGGCGGTGAGTTCCCGTTCCCCACGCTAAACAGCACCTCCACCGGTGGCGCCATCTCGCCGGTTATCACCGTGCAGTTCCGGCCCTTTGGTGTCCAGCTCGGCTTCACGCCCACCATCACCGATTCCGGTGCGATCAATCTCAAGGTGCGGCCCGAGGTCAGCTCGCTCGATTACTCAAACGCCGTCACGCTCCAGGGCGTGCAGATCCCCGCGCTCACCACGCGTCGCGCCGAAACCGAAGTCGTCCTCAAAGATGGCGAGAGCTTCGCTATCGCCGGCCTCATCGACAATCGCGTGCTGCAAACCGTTTCGCGCATCAAGGGCCTCGGTGATCTGCCGATCATCGGCCAGCTCTTCCGTAGCCGCAGCACACGCAAGACTACCGACGAACTGGTCGTCGTCATCACGCCGCGCTTTGTACGTCCTGTGCCGGCTGACGAGAAGATCGACTTGCCCGTGATGCTCGAAAAATTCCAGGAATCAGCCCGCGACGTCAAATCCCAACTCGACGCAAAGGCCGCCAAGAAAAAGTCCTCGAAAAAGCCCCGGACGGTAGGCGAAAGTGGCTATCAGGAACCGGAAAAGAAGAAATAACGCTTCTCTCGAACACGGTGGTGTCGCCCTGCACATGCTCGTGCTGCTGGGCTCGGTGATGATCGTCTTCATGGGCTTCGCCTTCGACCTGGGGCGCCTCTATCTCAACCGCGCCGAGCTCAAGACCATGGCCAACGCCATGGCCATTGCAGCGGCCCAAAACCTCATCGGCACCGAGCTTGCCACCACCAATGCCAACGCCGCCTCCACGGCCGCCGTGCGCACCTACGATGGCCGCGGCAATCGCTATGATTTCGGTGGCATCGTGCTCGGTGAAGGCACCACCAATCTCACCAGCGAAGTGCCCACCCCCACCTACTTCGAATCCATGTCCGCCGCTACGGGCGAAGGGGAGGGCGGCATCGGTTCGGAGGCATCCGGTTCCACGGCACGCTTTGCCCGTGTCGAAGTGCGTGCCGACGCGCCACTCGTTTTCTTCGGTCTTCTCTCGGTCGCCTTCGATCGCAAGGTGCCTCTTGCCACTGCCGCTGTCGCCGGCATCAGTGGCCCCGTCTGCAGCGCTTGTGGCATTGAGCCCATCGCCATTGCCGCCACCAACACAGAAGACACCACCGATTTCGGCTTTGTCCGTGGCAATCGCTATACCTTTCATTACCAGTGCAACGGCCAGCCCCCTGCAATTTTGGGTACTGGCGCTACTCGTATGCCCTACATACTGCTGAATCGCTACGACACCGAAGCGGCGACATTCAACGCTGAGCCAACACAGCTGTTTAGAAACGGCAATACCGGCATTCCTCCCAACAATAACCTCACACGTGCCTGCGTTAGCGTCGGTTCTCCGGAACAGGTTTGGCAGACCGCAACGCCCCAGCTCTGCACTCAGGTTGTTCCCAATCCAAGCGTCCAGCAATTCTTGTGTGGTCTCAATAACCGCTTCGATTCAAGCCTTTCAGAACCTGCGTGTGCCGCCATCACCGACAGTTCTATCCTTTCCACCAGTATCGCCGTCGACACCGATCTCAACGATTTCGACGATTACACCACCTACACCGGTCGTGGTCGCCGCATCATCACGGTCAGTGTCGTCGATGCGCTATCCGCTACGGCCGACATGAACGTTCTCGGCTTCCGCCAGTTCCTCGTCATGCCCAATCCCGGGGGCACCACGCTTTCACCCAACGACGGCCCCGGCCGCTTTGTGGCCATCTACATCGGCTATCCTGCTCCGCTTAAGCAGGGCCGCTTTGGTTCCTGCAACATCACGCAAGGCCCCGGAAAGGTGGTCCTGCACCAATGACCCGCTGGCCCCGTCGCAAAGGCTCATCACTCGTTGAAGGCGCGATGTTCATCCCCTTCGTCATCCTGCTGCTGCTCGGCATGATGGAGTTCGGCCGCATCACCTATACCTACTATCAGATCCAAAAGGTGATGTATGCCTTTGCCCGTATCGCTGGCACCCAGCAGAACATCAACGTCTGCGATCCAAACAACGATCTCCTTGCGCAAGCCATCACTATCGCGCGCACCGGCACTGGCGATGGTTCCGGTGATGCCGTCGTCCTTGGTCTTCAAGCCTCCGACTTTCGCATCCGCGCCGAGCGCTACAACGCCGAGACCCAGTCGATCACCGAGTGTGATT
>CAZBTA010000278.1:0-6173 GCA_964494515.1 uncultured Bryobacter sp. | reverse complement strand
CCACCACCTGGGCCATGCTGGGCGCAGGACTGGCGCTGATCGGCGCTGTTGCACGCCGCCGCGTCGGCTGACCCTTTCGCGCATCCGCGCCGGCTTCCGGTCGCGGATGCGCGAGGCATCGTGTAGGAGCGGTCTTCTGACCGCGACTCGGCCGTCGATCAGACGCCGCCGCCTGTCCATCCGCTGCGCTCGCGTCCAGAAGGCCGTTCCAGCTCAGGCAGCCGGCCTGCCTCCTGTGGGAGCGGTCTTCTGACCGCGACACGGCCTCCGTCAAGGCAACTCGCACCATTCAGCCCTCGCGCCCGTTCTCAGCGGAGACCCAAGGCGGTCCCACGGCAGGACGTTATCCCGACACCCGGAGGTCGCGCTACGTATATATATGGTCGACTCGTGCCGCCTCGGCGGCGGCGCACGCGGGCGCGTACCGGTCACTTCCCTGCAACCGTGACGTAGTACCCTGAACTCTGGTTGCACTGCAGCATGCGTTCAGGCTATTTTCGAGCCTGTCACATTTTGTGAGAAGGTCGTCGCGACGCCACGCGGGCTGTCGGTCACAATCTCAGTCCCGCTCACGAGCCTGGTCACATGAAAAGAACAGTCGTTACCGCAGTTATCGTTGCCGCATTGATGGCGTCCGCCGCCGCGGTGGCGACAGTGCTTACTCCGCGCGAGAAAATCGTTGATTTGATGCCCAAGCTTGATCTGGAGCGCGTGATTCCGGAGCAGTTCGGCGAGTGGCAGATGGACAAGCGCGCGGCGGGTGGTGTCGTCAATCCGCAGCAATCCGAAGTGCTCAACCAGATCTACACGCAGATCGTCACCCGCACCTACGTGAATCCGCGCGGCTACAGAGTCATGCTTTCGATCGCATACGGGGAGGATCAGCGGGACAGCAACCAGCTGCATTACCCCGAGGTGTGTTACCCGGCACAAGGTTTCCAGGTGACGTCAAATCGGCGTGGCGTGCTGCAGACCAAACACGGCGAGATCCCCGTAAAAAGACTGGAGAGTCAGATGGCTCAGCAGCGCTTTGAACCGATTACCTACTGGACCACAGTCGGTGAGAAGGCGGTGACCGGGGGGATGAGGAAGAAGCTCGCCGAAATGGAGTACGGTTTGGTCGGACGTATTCCGGATGGCCTGCTCTTCCGCGTGTCGTCCATCGACAGAAACTCCGCGGAGGCCTTCTCGCAGCAAGAGCTTTTCATCCAGGATCTTCTCGGGTCGCTCGATGCTGCATCGTTGCGACGGGTTGCGGGGCTTTGATGAAGATGTGGAAAGCCGCGTGATGGGCCCGACCCTGCGAACGTGCATGAAAAGGTGGTGCGGTTCAGGCACGCTAGCTTTGTGTCTCTTGGCTATTCCCCCAAGTCATGCGGCAACTGCATGCCCTCCGCTGGACACGTTGGCGAGCGGCCAACAGGTTCGATTCGAACTTCTAAGTGACAAGGCGGTGCGGCAGCAAGGACGCCCGTATGCACTCGGTTTCAATCTCGAGTGGAAGACCTTCCAGAGAGATATATGGAATGAGTCTGCTCAGAATATAGAAGGCTCGGTTGCCGAGGCTTTGTCCAGGTGGCCGCGATTGGTTTACCGATTCCCCGGTGGAACGGTCTCCAATTTTCTCGATTTGAACCTGTCGGCAGGTGAGCGTCGATATCGCCCGAAGCAGAGAGCCGTAACTTGGGATGCGCCGGAGGGCATGAGCTTCGGGCTGGAGGAATATCTCCGGTTTGTCGGTGATGTTGACGGTGTCGCGTGGATCGTTGCGAACGTTTACGGACGGCTCGAAGGCGCGGAGCCGATCGATGTACTCGCCCCTCGATGGGAAGCGCTGGCGGCCAGGTTGAAAGCCGTCGGTACGGTGAGCACCATCGAACTGGGGAACGAACTCTATCTGGATCGTTATGCTCTCACCCCGGAACAATACGCTGAGCGAGCGAACGCTGCGGCAGGCGTTTTTCGGAAGCATCTGCCGGATGCCCGATTTGTGGTTGCACTCTCAGACTTCGATGTGCGATCTCATACCAAGGCGGATTACAACCGACGACTGCTCGCTCATCTGAAGATCGATGGCGTGCAGTTTGCCCAGCACTCCTACTACGACGGTCCGCCCGGAGGGCCTCCAGTGCCGAACCGTCTTCGTGCACTGTGCGACTCAATCGCGCAGGCGAGGCAAGCAGGCCATGTCGGAGCAGCGGTCTGGGTGACCGAGCATGCACGTTGGCCGGGTGGCAAGACGACGGATCCTGAGTGGAAGAAGCTCTGGCGGAAGAGCAATAACCTTGAGGCCGCGATATCCATGGCCGACTATGCGATCGCGGCCGCGCAGGTCCCTGAAGTGCGGGGCGCGTTCCTGCACAGCCTTGCTGGCACCTCCGGACCATGGGCGTTCTTCATGCGTGACAGTGACAAGATCGTGCGCAGCGCTTTGGCCGAAGTACACATGTTGCTCAACAGCGTTGCCCAGGCAGAAGCCTTTCCTACGCGAACAATCACCACGATGGGCGGCGGATGGGGTAGCAATTACGACAGTCGCGGACTGCTCATGAAGGATGCGCAGAGTGGTATCTGGCAGTTGATTGCCGTGAATCGCTCAGCAAAGCCGTTACATGTAAACGTCGTTATTCCACCCTTGGGCGGCTCGCAAACCATGGCAGACATCCACACGGTCAGTGGCGCGACTTCCGACGAGAACAACTCGGCTGTTCAGCCCTTCAGGCTGACTCCGATCGAGACGCAGGAGACGGTCGTCTTCAATGAACTCGGTGAGGGGCGTGTGGTGCTGAACCCGTATTCCGTGACCCTTATTGAATTCCGGCCTCTTGCGGTCGGTAAATCGACGAACAACCCATGAAGCGCATGAAGTTTTACTTTGCTGGACACACCCATTTCGGGAATCGCGGCTGCGAGGCCCTCATTCGCTCTACAGTCCAACTTCTCCGAGAAGAGTTCGGAGAGATTGAGGCTCTTGTGCCGAGCGCGAACGCGGCGCGCGACGCAGCCCAGTGGCCTGATCATGCGAACTATGGCGTCCGCTTTGTCCCGGCGCCCGCTTTTCCGGATGTTTTGCGCTGGTGGCACCGAGCCATCCGGGTTCTGCCCGTACTGAAGAAGTTCTGGATCCCACGGATTACTGCGAGTCGAGCGGCCGCTTCGCCGATCGATGAGTGCGACGCGATCATACTGACCGGCGGAGACGTGATCACCCTTGATTACGGTCTGCCTTCCCTGATCTGGAACGTCCGACTCGTGGAGCCCTGGATAGACAAAGGTAAGCCAGCGCTGTTGTGGGGGGCGTCTGTCGGTCCATTCAAGGCAGATCCAGTCATGGAGCGTTTCATGGCAGGTTTCTTGCGGAAATTGTCGGCCATCACCGTTCGCGAGACGATTTCCCGAGATTATCTGGCGGGGATCGGCGTGCGCGATAACGTGACTCTGGTGACTGATCCGGCTTTCAATCTGAAGCCTGAACCCTGCGATCTGACGTTCTGGCCTGCCGATCCAGGAAAGGGTGTGCTCGGATTCAATGTCAGTCCTCTGATCCAGAAGTTTCGCCCGCAGGCGGAGAATCCCGATGTCCTGAAGGGCGAGATTGTGGGCTTTCTCCGTGATGTCATTGATTTAAAAGGATTTTCGGTGTTACTGGTCCCCCACGTCGACCCGCTCGATGGTGGTATGTTCAACAGCGATTCGAACTATATGCGTGACATTTTTGAACGCCTGGGAGACCGTGCCAGTAAAGTGGGCATGGTAACGGGCTCGCTGAACGCGGCCGAACTGAAGTATGTGCTCAGCCAAGTGACCTATTTCATCGGTGCTAGAACGCATGCGACGATCGGTGCGATCTCGTCCAGTGTTCCCACGCTTTCGATTGCATACAGCGTCAAAGCCAAGGGGCTCAATCGCGATCTGTTTGAAACGGACGAACTGGTGATTGACACCCCGACCGTAAGCCACCGGACGCTCGGAGATGCGTTTGAGATGCTCGTGCGCAAGGAAGGGGCGATTCGCGGTCGCTTGGCCGAGGTACTACCGGCATGGAAGGAGGCAGGTGGGCGACCCGCTCGCCTGCTCAAATCCATGCTGAGCGCATGATCAAGTTCGCCAGTCTTTCAATGCTTTTCTACAACAAGGGGTCAGCCATGCAGTATTCCGGATCTAGCTGGAGGGCGCGAGTGATACGCGCCGGACTGTTGTGCCTCTCGGCCGCCGCGTCGGCACACGCCGTGGCCTATGAATCGGGTTTCACGTGGGACCGGTCGAATGACTGGACGCCCGGGACCGTTCCTGGTTCCACCATCGGCAACCCTGACAACGACTCGCGAGGCAATCCAGTCTGGCAAGCCGCTTATGTCAGTGGTGGTGGTGGTCTCGCGTCGGCAACGCCCTGGTATCTCCAGCAGCGCACGCTGATGGTCTGGGACGACGAATGGTGGCCGAATGGCGAGGGTTCCGGGCGTTGGGCGAAGGCATATCTGGGTGACGGCGTAGACAACAACATCAACCCGCCGATCGGCCGCTACGGCATGTCCCATGACCTGAGCCCGCGCAAGGCCGAGTGGGAATCGGTGCCGGTTGCGACATGGATCAACCCTCTCGAGCAATCCGCGCTGATTTCGGTGGGAGGCAAGTTCGATCTGCTCTGGGAGGGACGCAACGGCAGTCCGGATCTCGATATCGAGGTGGCTTTCGTGAAGTTTGCTGCCGATGGCAGCCACGAACTGCTTTATTCGGCTGTATTCGAGAACCCCAATCCGAATACCTATAATCATCCGTTTCCGCAGATCACTACAAATGTGTCGATCGAGCCTTTCGTCGTTCGTCCGGGGGACTCCATTTCGTTCACGGCGCGTGCGGCGAATGCACCGCTCGCCTCGCCGGACGACAAATGGATACTGTTCCGCGACGATATCAAGCTGACTTACGTCACCGCCGTCCCTGAGCCCGCAGCTTGGGCCATGCTCGGAGCAGGCCTCTTCCTGGTGGCCGGCGCGAGGAATCGCACACTGGCCTCCAAGCAGTGATTTTCGTTTTCAAGATTTTCAATAAGGCTGCGGTTTGATGCTTGCAGGTGTGCGCAATCCCTATGGATCGAAGGTCAACTTCGCGGCCATTGGCGTTCTGAGCGTGTCGATGATGGCGGGCATTCTGCTCGCCATCATGGCAAGTCTTGGTGCGCACCTGTACGCGCTGGTTCTTGCGGGCGGGTTGGTCGGACTGTTTCTGATTACGCAGCCGACGCTGATGTTTCCATTGCTGGTGCTCTTCATCTTTCTGGTCGATGGGCTTGCCCAGTCCGTACTCGGCGTCGGCCAGGTACAGTGGCTCATCTCAGGGCTGGGGTTGGCCATCCTTGCCAGTTACATGCTGCGCCTGTCGCGGCCGGCCAATCCGCCGCTGCCTCGTGGGCAGCGTTTCGTGCTGACGCCGATCTCGGTGGCGACACTGGTGTTCTTTTCGATTCTTGCGGCATCGACGGCCATCAATCGCGTCGAGTTCGGGCAACTGATCGTCGGACTCCGATCCTATGTGGCGATGTGGGGTGTATTCGTATTCATCGCGGCGGGGTATTTCGAAGAACGCACTGTACGTCGCTTGTTCTTTGCGTTGATGGTGGTGGCTGCGATCCAGTGGCCCTTCGCGATATACCAGCACTTCTTCGTCGTGGCTGAGCGGGAAGCATTGCGAATATTCGGCTCCTCTTGGGACAGCGTTGTAGGTTCCTTCGGGGGGAGCAAGTTTGGCGGGGGGCAGAGCAGTTCCCTTGGGATATTTCTCGCGGTAATGGTAATCATGGCGACGTCGTTCCTGCGCTACGGCCTTCTGCGTAAATCTGTGTTCGCCTTTTTCGTACTTGCCGCGCTTTTGGCATTGGGATTGGCGGAGACAAAGATCATCTTTGTTTTGATTCCCTTTGGTTTAATGTTTCTGTTTCGGGCGGAAATTGTTAAGCATCCGTTGCGAGCGATTGGTGGCGGAATCGTAACGACTACATTTCTTGCGTTAGTACTTTACTCCTATCACACTTTGTATTGGGAAGGGCGCAGAAATATTGACACGTCACAGGATATCGTCGAGCGATTCACATATAGCTTCAAACCTGACTACTACGCCGCCGGTATCTGGCCGGGGCGCGTGACTGCGCTCAATATCTGGGCTGACAAGACCGA
>CAZBTA010000277.1:0-6203 GCA_964494515.1 uncultured Bryobacter sp. | reverse complement strand
AAGCCGTTCCTGATTGGCCTCAACCAGCGTCGCCGCCTGCATCACTTCGACGGCCACCTGCTGCTCGGCCGCCTTCAGTTGCAGCGCCGCGGCGCGCTCCTCACTGGCCGCCGCCCTGAGCCGCGCCCGGTCCGCTCCACCATCAAACAGCTTCCACTTCAGGCTCACGCCCGCCATCCAGTTCGCGCCCGCCTTGTTGACGAACTGCTGCCGGTCGGCTTCAAAGCCCGCGCGCAAGCCCACCTGCGGCAACCAGTACAACCGTGCCAGACCAGTGCCCACCTTGGCGGCCTCCAGCGTCAGTCGGCCCCGCTCCACTTCCGGTCGCTGCGCCACAGCCGCAACTGCCGGCGTGTCGTTCATCGCCATCGGCGTCACCAGTTCCAGCTCCGTGCCGCTGGCCCCCACCAGATCCGCCAGCATCCGCATCGCAATGCGCACATCGGCCTTGCGCATCGCCAGGTTCTCCCGCATCGCCGCCAGGTGCACGCGCACCGCCAGCGCATCCGCCGCCGTGGCCCGCCCCGCATCACGCGCCGCCTCGGCCTGCCGCAGATCAGCTTCCGCCGCCCCCACCGTCTGCTCGGCCAGCATCACGCCCGCCTGAGCCAGTTGCGCGTCGAGATAAGCCCGTGCGGTCCGGCTCGCCAGCGCCAACTCAAGTTGCTTCACTTCTGTGGCCGCAATCTTCTGCCCCAATCGCGCGCCCTCCACCTGCTTGCGCGTCCGTCCCGCGTCCCACAGCATCTGCTCAGCCATCACCAGCGATTGAAACTGGTTCAAAGCCGCCGGGCGGTTCAGACTGTCGATCGCAAAGTTCTGTGGCCCAAACTGCCGCTGCGTCAGCAACGACCCGAACACAAACACCGGGTTGTTCGACCGCACCCAGCTCTCCTGGTATTCCACCCGCGGCAGATACGCCGAGCGCGCCTCGGCCTCCTTCTCGCGGATCGCCAGCCCCTTTTCCCTCGCCGCGGCCACGGTGGGATAGTTCTGGACGGCTCGTTGCACCGCCTCGGCCAGAGT
This sequence comes from uncultured Bryobacter sp., assembly GCA_964494515.1. Lineage (GTDB taxonomy): Bacteria > Acidobacteriota > Terriglobia > Bryobacterales > Bryobacteraceae > Bryobacter. The sequence continues at coordinate 5,177 of CAZBTA010000277.1, read as the reverse complement.
CAGCCTTTCGGCTGCGCCAAGACTTCCCGCCGTCACAACCAGCATGGTTAAGAAGCGTCTCATCAGTTCGACTATATGCGCATTTGCTCATACAGTCAATACTTTTGTGCGCCCACTAAAGCCAAACCGGCCAGACTCGCGTTGAGTCTGGCCGGTCAGGGATTTCAGTTTGTCTTGGTGCTTAGTTTTCTGGCATCAGAGCCGGCTGCGCATCCGAGGCGATGATCGCATTCGGCGACAAGGTCTGCGGATTTGAAGCAAAGTAACGGCCTTCATTCAACTTGCGGAATACCTGCCCCGCCACACCGCTGGCCACCGGGCCGCTCACCAGCTTGCCGCCGGTCAACAGCACCGTCACCACCAGCTTGCGGTCGCCCACTTCATTGAAGCTGCCAAACCAGCCGAGGTGCGTCTTGTGGTCCGAGTGCGTGCACGTACCCGTCTTGCCGAAGATCGGTTCGTGATCTTCATATCCGGCGCGGCGGCCAGACCCGAAGTTCACCGAACCCTCCATACCAGGGCGGATCTCCTGAATCGCCGTCTGGAAGTTCTCCAGACGCCGACGCACCTGCGGCACAAAGGCTTCAATCTCAGCCTGGGTCCGCGGATATTGCAGGTAGTACATCGTCCCGCCATTGGCCACTGCCGTCAGAATCGAAGCCAGCTGCAACGGGGTGAGGTTAATCCCGTCGCCAAAGCTCGTCATCATGCCAATGCCACTCGCTACTTCTTTGTCCGGCCAGATGCCCGGCTGCTCACCAGGGATATCCAGACCAGCCTTTTCGCCGAGGCCCAGCAGCTTCGCATAGTACGAGATCTTCTCGTAGCCGAGCCGCCGCCCGATCGTGGCAAAGTAGGGGTTGTTGCTACGCGCCATGGCCGTGGTCATGTCCATGTAATCACGACCCAGCTTCAACACCTTGTCTTTTGTAAACTCGCCTTCCATTGCGCCAGCTACGCCAGCCAGGATCTTGATGGTCGAGCAGGGCTGAAAGCCATTCTGCAGAACCAGTTTCTGGTTCACCATCGTGAGAACGCGTCCCGTGTTGGCGTCAGACACCACCACGGCCCCGTTCAGGCCGTTCAACGCTTCCACCGCGGCGCGGCGAATCGTCAGATCTTCTCCATCAATCACGTCGCCCAGCGTTGCATCCGCAAAATTGGGAACGGTCCAGAAACCCGCATACGGGCTATTTCTCTGGCGGAATCTGGATACCGGCGCTCGACCCTTCGTAAAGGACGCCTTGCGCAGTACCGGTGCATTTTTGGCTACGACCGTGGAACGAACCCGGGCCGCTGTAGTCTTACTTGCGGTTGTCTTTCTCGCAACCGTTTTTTTCGCCGTACTCTTCTTTTTGGAAGCACCCTGAGCAGCATCGGGTACTACGAAGGTGAGCATCGCGAGCAGTGCAGAAAATAAAACTCTGTTAAAGACCATGCTGTCCTTATCAGGTCTATCGACCGTTCATTGCCAAAGCATGAACGCGATCGACCTGCTGCTTTTGGATTTTGCCGTCGTACGAAGACAGCGCGAACATTCAAACCTTAACAAATCATTGGCCTTATGGCAATCTATGAAATTCCATAAGGCCAATCTTTTTATGCCAGACCCAATGCCTGCGGGCCTTTCTTGACGATTTTTTCCATTGTTTCCGCGAAAGTATCCACCTCTTCGATCGTCGTGTATACGTTCGGGGTAATACGAAGCCCGGAGTACTGGGTCCCGCGCACAATCGGTACTGTCAGAATTTTGTGCTTTTCCATCAGGTATTCCGACAATTTCGGAATATCAAATCCGGCAAAACCCACCGTCCCGATCCCGCAGCTCATCTCCGGGTCGTCGCTGGTATGAATCGTCACTCCCGGCAACACCTTCAGCCGGTTCTGCCACCGCTTGCGCAGGTAGCGCAACCGCGCCGCCTTCCGCTCGACGCCAATCGATTCGCTGAATGTCAGCGCCTCGGTAATCGAGTTCCGCTGGCTGGCCGGATGCGTCCCGATCTCTTCAAACTTGCGAATGTTATTCGTCATCGAATCGGGCGCCGCCATCAGCGGCCACACCTTCCCGATCTTGCTCTTGCGCACGTACAGGAATCCCGTGCCCACCGGCGCCAGAATCCACTTGTGCAGGCTCGTGCCGTAATAATCGCAGTCGAGGTCCTCATGCTTGAACGGGAACTGCCCAAACGCATGCGCCCCGTCCACCACCACTTCGATTCCCTTGGCGCGCGCCATCTGCGCAATCCGCTTTACCGGAAAGATCTGCCCCGTCAGGTTCGTGATGTGGCACAGGTGGATCACCTTCGTCTTCGGCGACAGGTTGTCCTTGAACAGGTCCACCAGATAATCCATCGACTTGGCCGGCACATCAAAGCTCAGCTCACGCAGCACAATGCCTTCACGCCGCGCGCGCTGCCGCCAGGTCGTCAGCATGCGGCCGTAATCCTGGTTGGTCGTCAACACTTCATCGCCGCGATTCAGCTCAAGGCCAAGCTGCACGGTTTCCAGTGCCTCGCTCGCATTGCGCGTGATCGCGATTTCTTCCGGGTCACAGCCAAAGCTCTGCGCCAGTCGCCGGCGCACGCTCTCCACCTCCGGGCCAATCACCTTCCACATGAAATGCGTCGGGCCCATGTTGGAGATTTCGAGGTAGCGCTTCTCGCTTTCCATCACGATCTTGGGTGAGGGAGAAACGCCGCCATTGTTGAGGTTGATAATGTTGCGGTCCACCGTGAACATGTGGCGAACCTGAAACCAGAAGTCCTCGTCTATGGCGAGGGAATCGGCGGGTTTACCGCCTTGTGCTGCCAGCGCGGCCTGCAAACGGGGAAGGGCGTCGCTCGAGAAAGCAACCGCGGCAGTGCCGGCGGCGCGAAAGAAATCTCTGCGATCCATGGATTAACAGTATGCGAGCCACACCGCTTCGCGCAACTCGCATCCTCTCCTCCTCGCAAGCCTATGGCACGACGATCAGCTTCGCCATGTGCAGATCGAGGTGCACGTTACACACGATCGTGTATTCCCCTGGCTCGAGACGAAACGAGACAGTACCCAACATCGGCCCGGATCCGCCGGGCGTGCCGGCAACCACTTGCGAGGCCTTCAGATTTTTGCCAGTCGCGTTGCGATAGACCACCGCGTTGTGCTGAAACGGCGCCGGGTTCTGATTGTCGTAGGTCATCAGAATCTGCCCCGCCTTGGCGTATACCGTCTCAAAGCCGAACGAAAGGTCCGGCGCCGGAATCTGCGCCCCCAACTGCGTGCCCTCGCTCCGCAATGTGATTACCGATACCGGTGCTTCCGGCGATCCCAATACTCCCTTGCGCACTGGCGGCGGTGTACCGTTCTCTACGTTCACGCAGTTGGTGCCATAAAGCGCCTCCTGCTTGTTGCGCACCGCGATCGCATCCAGCCGGCATCCCAACTCGGCAAACGCCGCCCGCACCTGTCCCACCTCTGGCGTCCGGTACTGATAGCGCGTCGCCTCATGCGCTCCCGCCACGCGGGGCGTCTGCTGGATGATCCAGCGATTCACCGCGCTGCGCGCATCAAGTAGCCGCATCAACTCAAAATGTTCTGTCGCTACTTCATCCGGCGGATACGTACTTGCCAGCAACTGGTAAGCCTCATCCGTCATCGCGTTCTCGATTTCAAATACATCCCGTGCGCTGTCCGCCACCGCGCGTTCTTCCATCGCCGGTAGCGCCCGCACTGCGTTCCGCACCGTGCTCAATCGCGCAAAGTAATCAGCCACCGTCACCCGCTGCCGCGGCTGCGGGGCGTTGGTCGCACTCTTGTGCATGGTCTGGCTCACCAGTGGGCTCACCACCAGCAGTACGGTCATTAGTTTTCGCTTCATCAAAGGCTCCTTCTCAATCTGCGCCTACTCATTCGCCATGGTAGGATTACGAACAATTGTTCGCAATTCGCATTCTGAAAATGAGAAAACAACCGAAACAACAGCGTTCTGGCGTCACCGTAGCCGCCATTCTCGAAGCAAGTGTTCACATTTTGCTCCGCCACGGCTACCGCGCCGCCACCACCCGCCGCATCGCCGATAAAGCCGGCGTGAGCATCGGCAGCCTCTATCAGTTCTTCTCAAGCAAGGATGAAGTTTTCGCCGCCGCCCTCGAAGCCGAGCTCGTCCAGCTCCGCCCCCCTGCCCCTCCCCATCCCCCCACCAACCTCGAAGAAAAACTCACCGCCATGATCGAGATAACCACCGCTGAGCTCAACGTCTTCCGCGCCCTGATGCGCGAGGCACCCCACCTCATCGCCAGTAGCCCGCTGTTCGCCCAGAAACCCCTGCTGCGTGCCGGCATGCAGCGTGACTTCCAGCGTCACGCCAAAGGGCTCAAGCCCTCCGAGCGCGCGGTCTTCGGCGAAATGATCTACGGCCTGCTCGACGTCCTTTTTGCCTCGGGCTGGCCCCCGGGTGACCCCACCATCTCCCGCCAGCAGAAATGCGCCGCCCTCGCTCGCATGATCGTCAACACGATCGAGCGGCGCTAGCGCTTCCCTTTGTGTTGCCAGCAGAATCGCCCACCCGGCTCGGCATTCCGGCTACACCGCCTGCCGTCCTTCGTGTGCCCCGCACATCGCACCTTCACCGCCGCCTTGGCCGCCACCACCGGCGTTGGCTGACTCGCCTCGGTCTCTTCGACATCGTGCAATTGCTTCTCGAGCAGTTCGATCTGCATCTGCATCTCAAACGCTTTCACCTTCATCTCGGCGATCTGCTTGCGCAGTGTCGCCTTGTCGGCCGGCTTCTCCGGCGCGGTGGCGGGTTCCTGCCCCATCAGGCACACGTATGCCAGCACAAATACAACAATCCGCATCAGTGTCTTAGTGCGCCAACCCCGCATTTTTTCTCTCCCAAAGGCCAGTACAATCTACCCCATGTACCTCTTGTCGGCCTTGCTCCTCATCGCCTCTCTCGCTTTCGCCCAGGGCACCCGTGCGGATTACGATCGCTCCTTCGCCATGATCGAGCGCGGCCGCACCGCTCCCTTCGCCGGCCCCGCCACCGCCATCAACAAGAGCCCCCGCTTCTGGTACCGCCGCGGCAACGAGTTCATCACCGTCAACGCCACCACCGGCGCCAAGGCCCCCGCCTTTGATCACGCCCGCCTCGCCGCCGCCCTCACCAGCGCCACCGGCAAAGAAGTCAAACCCGA
>CAZBTA010000276.1:0-6241 GCA_964494515.1 uncultured Bryobacter sp. | reverse complement strand
GGCCTCGGCAAGCGCAAGCGCCACATGCTCGCCTTCCTGTTCAAGCCCGAAGAGATCGAAGCCATGAAATCCGTCAAGCGCCGCCTCGATCCCAAATGGCTCCTCGGCCGCGGCAACCTGTTTCCAGTGGAAACCAACTAGGGCCTCAGCCCCTGCTTTAGCCCTTGGGGTCTGGCGTTGCCCTTGGCGCCCGGTAGTCGATCCCCCACGTCTCCAGCGCATCGCGCAGCTTCAGAAAGTCGATGGGCTTCGTCAGATACGAGTCCATCCCCGAGGTGAGACACTTCTCCAAATCGGCTTCCATCGCGTTCGCCGTGATCGCAATGATGGGTATGCGCCGTGTCTTTGTTTCCCGCTCGCGGATTCGTCGTGTGGCTTCGTAGCCATCCATCTCCGGCATCTGGCAGTCCATCAGGATCAGGTCAAAGTCCCGTTCGCTCAGTCGCTCCAGCGCCTCAAGGCCTGTCCCCGCCACCGTCGCCGAACATCCCAGTTTTTCCAGCAGCTTCAGCGCCAGCTTCTGGTTCACCTTGTTGTCTTCCACCAGCAGAATGTCGAGCGGTTCAGGCAACGGCTGCAGCGCATCCATGCTCGAATCACGCCGCTGCAATGAGTTCTCGGGTGCGGCGTCCATTTGCAGGTCGAGAACAAACTCGCTGCCCTCGCCGAGCTTGCTCGTCACATCGATCGATCCGCCCATCAGCCCCGCCAGGCTCTTTGAGATCGACAGGCCCAGCCCGCTGCCCCCGTAACGCCGCGTCGTGGACAAATCCGCCTGCGTAAACTTCTGGAATACCGTCGGCAGCTTGTCCTCCGAGATCCCGATGCCGCTGTCGCGCACCGCGATCGCCACCCGGTAGCGGCTCGCCGAAAGGTACTCGATCCGTGTATCGATTCGCACAAACCCCTGGTGGGTGAATTTCACGGCATTGCCCGTCAGGTTGAACAGAATCTGCCGGATCCGCAATGCATCCCCGTAGAAGGCCCGCGGCGCATCCTCGGGGTAAGAGATCTCGAGCACCAGCCCCTTCTCGTTGGCCCTGACGCGCATCAGTTGCGCCACTTCCTGAATCAGCAAATGCAGATCAATCGGCGCCCGCTCGATCGTCAGCTTGCCTGCCTCAATGCGCGAGAAGTCCAGCACGTCGTTGATCAGCGCCAGTAGCGACTGCGCCGATTGCGCAATCGTCTCGGCATAGTCCAACTGCTCGTTGTTCAGGTTTGATTCGAGCAACAACTGGCACATGCCCGTAATGCCATTCATCGGCGTGCGGATTTCGTGCGAGATCATCGCGAGAAAATCGCTCTTGGCCTGGTTGGCGTTCTCCGCTTTCTGTCGCGCCTCGGCCGCCGCCAGTTCCGCATTCGTAGAATCCGTGATGTCACGCAGGTTCGTCACAATCGCGCCCACCGACGGGTTGTCAAACAGGTTGCGCGAGATCACTTCAATCCAGCGATACTGTCCGTTCTTGTGCCGCATGCGCAACTTCGAGCGCTGTGTCACGTTCGGCGTCTCCGCCAGATTTCCCATCCGCTTCTGCGTCGCCGCCAGATCATCCGGGTGCACCAGGTCCGCGCGGAATTCACCCAGCAACTCCTGCGGTTCATACCCCAGAATGATGCTCACCGCCGGGCTCACATAAAAGATCCTCCGGTTGCGGTCCCATAGCGTAATCCCCACCGAGCTGTATTCGATCAGCGCCCTGAAGCTCTCTTCCTTCTCGGCCAGCTTCTTGTTGTGCTGGATCGTGCGCGAAACAAACCCATAGACCGCCACAATCGCCGCCACCACGCTTAGCCCCACTGGCACCACAAACATCGGCTGCATGTAGAGCGGCAGCGCGATCACAAAGTCTCCCGTGGATTTCATCGCGCTGCGCGCTCCCAGATGATCCCGCGCCTCTACCTCGACACGGTGCCGCCCCGGCCCCAGATTCGTCAGCCTTACCGAGTCCACCGCCACCCAGTCCGTCCACGGCCCCTGGTCCACCCGGTAGCGCGACACATTGCCTTCGTGCCGGCTCGATTCCTCAAAGCCCGCCACGCGCCAACCCACGGTGGCCACGTTGCCATCCAGAATCGGCGCATCCACTTCGAGTGCCGGCGCTGGCCGGTTCAGCGCCTTCTTGTCGAGGCAATACAACCCGCTGCCATCCGTCCCGGTACAGACATGCCCGTTCCACATCGTCACCGGCCACAACTCCGGGTTCGCCAGCCCCGTGCTCGCCCCGAGGCCCACCCAGTCGCCCTTGCGCTTCACATACAACCCGCCCCGCGTCGCTACCCACAACGAACCATCTTCATCCTCGGCCAGTTCCCAGCCCGACTGTGCATTGGTTGCCTTGGCGGGCGCCTCATAGCGCACCACTCCCTCGCGGTCAATGCTGCCCACTCCGGCGTGGCGGTCGACAAAGTACACCCCGCCATTCCGCCGCGCGATCACATGAAAATTCGCCCGCGACTTCAGCCCATCCTTCATTTCCCAGTGCCGCCACTGTCCGGCCCGATACTGGCTCACGCCCGCCATCGTGGCAAACCACATATCGCCGTCCGGCGTCACCGCCATGCTGTACACCCGCGATTGCAGACTCGGATGCTGCGTATCCCAACGCACAAAGCGTGTCCCGTCGAAATAGAAAACACCACCCGGCAGGCTCAGCCGTCCCGCTCCACTGCTCGTCGCCCACACCTTGCCGCTCGGGTCCACGTACAAACGGTGATAGTGCGTGTCGATAAGCCCCTCCTCTACGCCAAAGTGCTTCCACTGGCCTTTCTGCCAGCGCCATACGCCTTTGAACGACGCCCCGCTTGAGCACCACATCGCTCCCTGTCGGTCTTCCACCAGGCCCGTTACCAGCCCCAGTGGTTTATCGTTCGCCGTTGTCGTGGAGTGCACCGCCCCGTTTCGCTCTACCCGCAGCACGCCCATCGCCGTACCCGCCAGCAGTGAGCCATCCCGGCTTGCCCATAGCGACAGCACATGGTTCTGCATGTTCAGTGCCGTCATCTGCAGCCGGCTCCAGTACGACTTGCCGTAGCGCAACACGTGCAGCCCCGCTGACGTGGTCACCCACATCCGGTCGCGGCTATCAAAGTAGATCGTGCTTGCCGACCGCAACTGGGCCGGGAACGGGTCAATCCGTTGCCACTTGCCACCATCCCGCAGCCAGGCCTGCGTGGAGTTGTACACCGTCAGTATCTGCCCCGCCGGTGAGATTCCCAGCAGCCGTGAGATCTGCCCCTTTGCCTCCGGAAGCATTCGCATCCCGCCCTGCCGGCTCCATTCCCATAACCCTGCCCACTCCTGCGGATAGGCAAACGAGACCACTCCTTGACCCGCCTGGTTCTCGGCCGAGGCCCGCAGATAAACCCCGCTTACCTGGCTCGGCTCCTGCAGTCCACTTGCCGCCAGCAGCAGCTCAAAGCCCTTTGCTGTAATGCGGTGCAGGCCTTCCATGGTCCCCACCAGCTCTGGCACTCCCTGCGGATAATTCAGCCGTCCGGCAATTTGTCGCGGTCCGCTCAACCGGGTCGCCTCGCTTGTGCCCGCTTTGCTGTTCCACACATACAACGACAGATCGCTGTCGAGGATCAGCAGGTTCCCATCCTCAAGCCCCTTCACCTGCAATACGCCGAGCGGCGTGCCCTGATACTTCGCGTTTACAAAGGTGCAACTGTCCCGGCTGTGGATCACCGCGCTGCCTTCCCCGTTGGCCACAATCCGGTCCGTCCCCAACGGCTGAATCTGAATCGCCGGCAGGCTGTGCGCACACGGTGTCGTCCGCCAGCTGTAACCGTCATACCAGGCAATCCCGCCAGATGTGTTCGCCCAGATCAGACCATTCTTCGTCTCCACCACCTGCAACACCTCGTTCGATGGCAGTCCGTCGCGCTGGTCAAAGTCCGACCAGCGCCACGTATCCGCCATTGCTTCCGAGAGTTCCGGTTTGCTGTCCAGACGAAACTGCTGCCCGCTGGCCGACCGATTTCCAGTTGTGTCGCTCCACGCCACTAGCGCGAGAAAACACCCGGTTATCAATCCCTTAGAAATCGCGACACTCCTTCCCAATCCTTATCGGTGAGCTGGGCTCAATTCGATAATAGAACGCACGATTTCGGGAATAAAGCTTAGTTGCCCTTTCGGATATAGATGTTGCCGTTGAAGTTCTTGAACGAATACTCCGGCCCACCCCCGTTAATCGCTCCGTAAGAGGCTGATTCCATGCGCACTCGCGCCCGTCCCCGCTCCCCGGCCTGTGGCTCCGTTTTCTCCACTTTTGCCGCGTTTGGCTTCATTTGCACATCAAAATCCGTAAATACTTCGCCGTTGCTCGATTGCAGCTTCAAATTCGCCTTCAGACTCGCCGGCAGCGTCACATCGATCGTCCCGTTCATCGAGCTGAAGCTCATCGGCTTGCCCGCATCCACGGCCTTGAATTTCGCCGTCAACTTCCCGTTGAGCGAGTGCGCCACCGCCGACCCACTGACGTCAATCAACTGTATGCTGCCGTTGGTCGCGCTCAGTTCCATCTCTCCTTCCACTCCCTCCACCACAATGGCCCGGCCATTGGTTGAGCTCAGCTTCAGTGAGGTCTTTGTCGGCACAAGCACGGTATAGCTTTCCCCGCGCGCCTTCCAGCCGAGCGATACCGTCACGACGTTGTTTTCTTCCTCGAGCGTAATCGAGCTGCTCGTGCCACCGAGCCGCCGCAGCCCCTTGGCCTGTTCCGGCACTTCGCGCTCCGGTTCTTTCTCCGTCTTTTGCACCGGCTCCACCACCACGTCCTTGCCCGCGTGGGCCTTCACCGTGATCGAGCCATTCAGGATGTTCATCTTCAGCGTCCCCGGTCGTGACGGGTCACGGAAGGCGATCGATAACTTCTCCCCAGCCGTCCCCTGCCCATACACCTGGGCGGCAAAAACGGTCGTCAGCAGCAGAATTGTCGTTCTCATGATTTTCAGGTCTTAAGCCTTTCTTTCCAGTATCCGAACATCGCCATTCAGGCCCTCAATCAGGACTTCGATTCCTCCCCGTCCCAGCCTTCCCCCTGTGTAGCGGTTCCTGCTCACAATACGGCGCATGCCTTGCTCCGTTACTTTCGTTTCTTCCTTTACCGGCGCCGGCGCGAGCTCAAACGCCGTGTAGATCTGCCCATTCATAGTCTTGATCTGAAAATCGGCATTGCTCTCCTTTGGCAGCAGGAGCTCAATCTCGCCATTGATGTTCTTCACATACACATCGCGCACCGGGGCGGCCCCAAACTCGACCTGGATCCGGCCATTCACCCCGCGCACCATCAGTCGCATCGCCGCCGGTACGGCCACCGTCAGGTTGTTGCGGTACGAGTAGCGCTGCCACCGCCGGTTCTCCGGCACTCGCATCTGCACGGCGAAGACATCACCATTCTGCTGCGGCTCAAACTGCACTTCGCGCTTGGCCAGTTCAAGATCCTCCCGTGTGGGTGCACTAAGTTCAATATCGGCGGTTACCTTGACACCCTGAGCGCGCGTCGCCAGCACGGTAATCGAACCATTCACATTCTCCACATCGAGCACTCCCGGCTGCCCGCCATACTCGCGCTCAAACCGGTAGGAATGCGTCTGCGCCCCCAACAGCGCCAGCGGACTCACCAACATCAATCTACGTTTCATACTCCCACTCCTGATTGGAATCATCAAAACAAACCCAAACCAACCCTTCCGACCCACCACACGGTGCAATCGCCCGTTAACCTCTTGCGCGATCCGCAGTTTCAATAGGCATCACCAACTGCGTCCAGGCCGAAGCCGCCACTTCTCACCCTGGAACTGTCGCTGCAATCCTCAGCGTTACGACTCACGGCCAGCAGGCCTCGCCGACTGCAACTTGGCTGTTCATCAATCTCCACATCCTGCCCTCCAACTGCTTACGCGATCCTCAGCGTCAATAGCCTTCACCAAATGCGTTCAGGCCGAAGCCACCACATCTCACCCTGCAACTGCCAACGCGATCACCAGCGTCACGACTTCCTGTTAACAGCCTTCACGAACTGCGTCCAAGCCAAAACCGCCACTTCCTGCCCTTCAACTGCCTAGGCGATCACCAGCGTCACAACTTCCTGTTAACCGCCTTCACGAACTGCGGCCATGCCATAATCGCCACATATTGCCCTTCAACTGCCTTCGCGATCACCAGCGTCAAAACTCCCTGTGAACAGCCTTCAACAACTGCGTCCAAGCCGAAGCCGCCACATCTCACCCT
>CAZBTA010000275.1:0-6244 GCA_964494515.1 uncultured Bryobacter sp. | reverse complement strand
CACGCCCTCCACCCAGCGTGTCCGCGAGCAATTTGAGGCCCTCGAGGTGCTGCGTGAGAAACAACGCCGCGCCGTCATCACCGCCCCCACCTCCGGCACCATCGTTTCCGTCAACGCCCAGCCCGGCATGACGCTGCGCGCCGGCGAGCCCGTCGTCGTGCTCACGGCCGATGGCGTCCGTCAGGTGCAGGCCTTCGTCCCTGAACGTGACGTCGATCTGCCCAAGCCCGGCCAGAAAGTCCGCCTCCAGCGCCGCACCGGCCTGCGCGAGATCATCGAAGGCCGCGTCGCTCGCGTCAGCGATGTCATCGCCCCCATGCCCACGCGCTTCTGGGTGCTCCCCCAGGTTGCCGTCTATGGCCGCGAGGTCTTCGTTGAGGTCACCTCCGCGCTCACCATCGGCGAGGCGCTCGATGCCACCTTCCTTGAAGGAGGCATTCGCTAATGCTGCTCCCGCTGCTGCTCGTCGCGATCTCGATTGACGAAGCGGTGGATCGCGCCATTCGCCGCCACCCCGATGTCCAGGTCGCCCGCGCCGGCGCCGCCGTGGCCCGCGCCCAATTCACCCTCGCCGGTGTGCTGCCCCAACCCGAGTTCCGCCTGAGCCAGTCCAACTTCGATCTCGACGACCTCACCGCCCGCGAGCGCCTCACCGTCGGCCTCCGCTTCTCCCTGCCCCGCCCCCGCGAGATCTCCCTCAAGCGCGCCATGGCCCGCGTTCGTGAGGACGCCATCAAAGCCGAAATCAAAGCCACCGAAGCCAAAGTCGCCGCCGAGACGCGCCTGCTGTTCCGCCGCGCTCTGCTCGCAAGCCGCCGCGAAGAACTCGCCCGCCAGAAGCTCGACCTGCTTCGCCGCAAACACAAGGTGATCACCGCTCAGGTCAAGGCCGGCCTCAAAGAGGCCGAGCTGGCCGACCTCGCCGAGTTCTCAGCGGAGGACACCGCCTCCGAGCTCCGCCGCCTCACCACCGCAGCCGCCTCAGCTCGCGAACAGCTCGCCCGCCTCATCGGCGCCGACGCGGGCTTCACGCTCGAAGCCGACCCGCTCGCGCTCAGCGTTCCCGCCGAGCCCCTCGACGCCACTCGCCTCGAGCTGCGCGCCGTCACCGAGCGCGGCGATGTCGAATCGCTCCGCCACACCTGCCGCCAGTTTGAATACTCGCGCAAGCTCGCCCTCGACCAGCGCTACCCCTGGCTCAGCTTCGCTCAGGTCTCCCATCGCGTCACCTACCTGCCCGAGCGCGGCCCCTGGGGCTGGCAGATCGGTGTTGACCTGCCCGTCTTCCGCTCCGGCGCCCGCGAAGAAGCCAAACTCGCCGCCGCCCAGCAGGCCCGCTGCAACGCCCAGCGCGAAGCCCTCATCGACCAGGTCCGCGCCGAGGTCGATGCCGCCGTCAAATCTCTCGAGCAGCTCCGCCTCGAGCTCCTCGATATCGATCGCCTCCGCACTGGCGCCGGCCAGCGCGCCCTCGATCGTGTCAAAGCTGCCCTTGCTCAGGGTCATGCCGAATCCGCCGACCTCCTCGAGGCCGAGATCCGCCTGACCACCCTCGAAGAACGCTGGCTCGACCGGCGCTCCCAATACCTCACCGCCGAGGCCCAACTCGAAACCGCGCTGGGCTCCTGAACGGAGAAATCATAAGATGCACAAACTGAATCAAACCCTGGCTGCCTTCCTTCTCGCGGCCGCTTCCGCCTTTGCCGACAACGCCGCCACGTTCTTTGACGACAGCTCTGTCAAAGAAATCCGGCTCTACTTCGACGACACCAACTGGTACAACACTTTACTCGCTGGCCACCGCACCACGGCCGATCCTTACTACCCCTGCCGATTCCAGAGCGGCTCGGTCACCATCGCCCGCATCGGCTGCCGCTTCAAGGGCAACTCATCGTTCAATCGCAACGGCATCAAAAAGCCCTTCAAGCTCGACTTCAACGAGTACGACGATAGCGCCACCTTCCTCGGCCTCAAGAAACTCAACCTCAACAACTTCGACCTCTCCCCCGACTTCATGCGCGAAAAGCTGCTACATGACATGGCCAACAAATACGTCACCGCCATGCGCTCCACCTATGTCCGGCTCTACGTCAACGACAACTTCTACGGCCTCTACCTCGCCGTCGAACAACCCGACAAGACCATGATGGAAAGCCGCTTCGGCGACAAGGAAGACGGCAACCTCTACGAAGCCGAATCCAGCCAATGCGACCTCTCCTACCTCGGCGCCGACCCCGCCAGCTACCGCACCCGCTACCTGCTTGAGACCAACGAGACCGCCAACGATTACTCGGGCCTCATCGAGTTTCTCAACATCCTCAACAACACCGCCGCCGCCGACCTCCAGGCCCGGCTCGAAGCCGTCGCCGACGGTGAAGACTGGATGACCTGGATGGCCCTCAACAACATCGTCGTCAACCTCGACAGCTACATCGGCACCGCCGCCGAATACTTCCTGTACGACCGCACCAAAGACGGCCGCTTCATCCACATCCAGTGGGACCACAACGAGTCCTTCGGCATCACTGGCGATGGCACCCCGCGCCTCACTACACCAGCCACCACCGATCCCTTCTACATCACCGGCAACCGGCCCCTGCTCACCAAAATGTGGGCCGCCCCCGGCTACCGCCGTGTCTACCTGCAGGCCATGGCCCGCGCCCTCCGCGAGCACTTCAACCCTACTTACCTCAACGCCCGCATCGACCAGCTCGCGGCCATGATCCGGCCCCACGTGGCCGAAGACCCGAACAAGGCCTACACGCTCGCCCAGTTCGACACCAACCTCACCAGCACCGTCTCGAACATCCCTGGCCTCAAGGAGTTCGTTGCTGCCCGCTACAACTTCCTGCGCAACTACCTCAACAACCAGACCGCCTCAAGCGAGGTGCGCCTTAACAAGGTCGGCAATGGCGCCGTCGAGTTGCTCAATCTTGGCCCGAGTCCGCTCACGCTCAACAACTACTCGCTCACCGACGACCCCGCCACCCCCAACAAGTGGCCCATCGCCGTCACCACCCTTGCCGATGGCGCCACGCTTACCATTCCCGTCACGCTCAGCAGCAGCGGCGGCCGCCTCTACCTCTTCAACACAACACAAGTTGACACTGTCATCTATCCCGCCATCGCGACGGGTCAAGCTTACGTCCGTACCGCTCTGCTCGGCTCCACCTGGCAGCTCAATGGCGCCGAGACCCAACCCACCGGCACCGGCCAGCTCAGGATCAACGAGGTCATGGCCGACACCAAGGTCACCAGCGACTGGTTTGAGATCTACAACCCGGGCACCACCGCTGTCGACATGACGGGCATGTACCTCACCGACAGCGCCACCAACCCCACCAAGTACAAGATCCCCGCCGGCATCAGCGTCCCCGCCAAAGGCTATGTGGTCTTCTGGGCCGACAACGACACGGCCAAGGGCGCCAACCATACCAACTTCGCCCTCGACGCCGACGGCGAGCGCGTCCTACTCTATGGCACTGATGGCGCCACGCTGATCGATGGCATCATCTTCAGCACCCAGCAGGAAGAAATCTCCTTTGGCCGCGAGACCGATGGCGCCGATGGCTGGACGATCTTCAGCCCGTCCACTCCCGGTGCGACCAATACGAACCCAATGGCCCGCTGGATCATCAACAGCGCCTCGGCTCGCCCCGGCCCTCTCGCGTCGGGCTCAATCGTCAGCGCTTATAACACCGATGGCGCGAGCATTCGCATACTCGATAGCGCGGGCGTCACCCATAACGCGAGCCTGTTCTTCACCTCGGCCGCGCAGGTCAACTTCCTCATGCCCGCCACCGTCGCCACCGGTCGCGCCACGGTCACCTTCACGCGCCAGAATGGCTCTACCGCCTCGGGCGCGGTGCTGGTCACCAAGTCCGCCCCCGGCATCTTCACCACCACGGCCAATGGCGAGGGCGCGGGCGTGCTCGCCGCCATCCGCGTCACCTCCACCAACCAGCAGTCGATCGCGACGCAACCGCTCGACCTCACCACCACCGACAACTACTACCTCACCATCTACGCCACCGGCCTGCGCAACGAGACGACGCTCAGCAAGGTCAAGGCCCAGATCGGTGACATCGACGTGCCGGTGCTCTATGCGGGGGCGCAGAGCGAGTTTCCGGGCCTCGACCAGCTCAACATCGGCCCGGTCCCCAAGTCGCTCGCCGGCAAGGGAACGGTGGTGATCGAGCTCACCGTCGATGGCATGCGCGCCAATCGGGTCGAGTTGACCGTCAAGTGACAAACTTTACACGGTCCTTACACGGAACCCGGCTTCCTTAACGGGAAATTCAGGTTCGCTTCCGTAAGCTCAAAACATGATGACGCAACGGCAGCAATGGATGATCTGGGGAGTGATTCTCCTGGCCTTTGGCCTCTTGAGCGCCCCCCGCAAGTCCCGCGACTACCGCATCAACGTGAAAGACTCGGGCCAGATCCAGGAATTGCTCGTCAAGCCCGGCCAGGTCGTAAAAGCTGGCCAAGTCATCGCCCGCTACCGCAAGCCACAAACGGCGAAGGTCGCAAGGCCAGCAGAGTTCCGCCTCGCCGCCGACACCGTCATCATCGCCCCGGTCAGCGGCAAAATCGTCAAGCTTCTCGCCCAGCCCGGTGACCAGATTCAGTCCGGTTCGCCGCTTCTCATCCTGAGAGTCGAACCTCGTAAGGACCTCGTATCGATCTAAATTCAAAAGGGCGCAAACCCGAACTGCGGTTTGCGCCCTATTCTTTTGTTTGGGAGAGATCGAGGTCTTTAGCCGGCCATCCGCATTTCGCGGTTTACCTGCCGGGATGCACGACGACTGATCAGATCAGCCACCTTCCCCAGCAGTTCTGGAATGTCTTCCGGGGCCACGAGCACGGGCTTGCGGTCCGTAAATTCGACGTCAGACTCGGTATCGAGATAGGCCGTCGCGGGGCGATAATCCATCATTCGAGCGTGTTCAACGACACGCTCACCTGAGTTGGGAGCTTCCATATCACGCCCGGTGAGTACCAGAGCGTATTCTTCCGAATCCAGCTTTTGCATGGCTTCAGCAGCGCTAGCCGCCGAATCGACATTGTAACCACCCAATTCAAGTACGGTTTGCAGGGTTAAACGGGCAGCAGGGTTATCTTCGGCTAGCAAAACACGGGCTAACCGCATGGGTTTTGGGGCGAGTTGAACTTGAATGGACATCTTTAGTTGATCTTTTTGATTTGAAGCTTACGCTCTAATCTCAGTATAAGGATTCATGAAGGAATTGCCAGAGTGAATTTTCTTCACTACGGCTTTTGAGATCAACAAGTTAAGAGTACTGGTACCCTAGCGCGGCAAGGTGGATAGCAATTGCGTCGCCTCCTGCTTCACCTGCATGTCGTCGGTTGCTGCCGCCTGGGTGAGGTACTGGCGGGCCGCCGCAAAATCGTTCATGGCGCCCGCGGCCATCGCCGCCCCCAGCATCAGCCGTCCATTCCGGGGAGCAAGGGCAAGGGCCTGACGGTAAGTGGCCGCCGCTTCGCGAAATTCTCTTGTTCCCATAAACAAATTCGCCAGCAGATCATAGGTCTCGAGGATCTTCGGATCGGCCGCCAGCGCCTGCTTGGCATGCGGAATCGCCTCGGCAAAGCGCTTCTGTCCAGCCAGCAGGACGGCGTAGTTGAAGTGCGGAATGCGAGCCGTCGGGTCAATCTTCACCGCATAGTCAAGCTGAGCGATAGCGCCTGCCGTGTCTCCCTTCTCGGCGAGCAGCCGGGCCAGATTCGCCCTTCCTTCGCTTTCGCGGGGATCAAGCTGCAGCAGCCGGCGCAGCGAGGCTTCATCACCACTCAGTGCCGCCACCAGCTTGTGGGCCTCGACCAGCTCGGGCTCGAGCGTGACGGCCTTTCGTGCCGCCTCAAGAGCCGCGTTGCGATCGTTATTGGCGTGGTGGACCTTGGCGAGCTCAAGCCAGGCCAACGAGTCGCCGGGATGGTCGGCAGTGGCTTTCTCGAGGGTTTGTTTGGCTTCGTTCAAGCGCCCAATTTGCCGCTGGGTGGCCCCGAGGCTGCGCTGGGCGGGCAGGAACTTTTGATCGAGTTCAAGCGCTTTCGTGTATTGAGCCAACGCCTTGTCAGGCTGGCCATTGGCATGAAGGGCCTGCGCCAGATGGAGCCGGAAGGCCGGATGCTTCGGCTGGTTTGACTCGATCGCTTTCTCAAGCCGTGGAATGCCGGCCTTCAAGTTCGACTGGTGCAACACCTGCGCCAGAGCCGGATA
>CAZBTA010000274.1:0-6281 GCA_964494515.1 uncultured Bryobacter sp. | reverse complement strand
AGGCCGCGCAACAGCGTGCGGCGGGGCAGATGTTTACCGGTGAGAATCATGACTTGGGGGCCTCCGGCCGCCGCTTCTGGAACGGCGTGCTTTTGATGATTTCGAGAATGAACGCCTGCATGCGGTATTGCTGCGTGGCGGCGTTGTTAACAATGGCTTGAACGGCGCGCCGGTCGGTGCGTTCCACACCACGACCGAGGGCAAAGGTGAGCAGCTTTTCGGCGAAGCACTCGGCAAAGGGACGCATGTCGCCGGCGAGGATCTTCTTGAGTTGCTCGGGGCCTGAGAAGGTTTCTCCGGCCGGCAGCTTACCTGAGGTATCGAGCGGGAACGCGCCGTCTTTCTCGCGCCAGGCGCCAATGGCGTCGTAGTTCTCAAGGCCAAAGCCGAGCGTATCCATGCGGTTGTGGCATGAGGCGCAGGTGGGGTTGGTGCGATGCAGCTTGAGCTGCTCGCGCATGCTCATTTTGGTGCCAACTGTTTTCTCATCGAGCAACTGCACATCCGGGGGCGGCGGAGGTGGCGGAGCATTCAGCACGTTTTCGAGCACCCACTTGCCGCGCAGAACTGGCGAGGTACGCGTGGCGTAGCTCGACACCGTCAGCACGCTCGCCATCGAAAGTATGCCGCCGCGGCGACCGTCGGGCAGTTGTACCTTGCGGAACTCCTCACCCGTCACCCCGCTGATGCCGTAATGGCGGGCGAGTGTTTCGTTGAGAAATGTGTAACGGGCATCAAGCAGATTGCTGATGCTTTGATTGCCACGAACAAGATCGAGAAAGAAGCGACGCGTTTCCTCCTGCATGGCGGACTTGAGCCGCGGCGTCCACGTGGGAAAACGCTCTGGATCGGGCCGGGCAAGATCGAGGTTGCGGTACTCGAGCCACTGGCCGGCAAATGCGTCGGCCAGCGCATCGGCACGGGGATCCGCGAGCATGCGGCGCACTTGTGCCTCAAGCACAGCGGGACGATGAAGGTGGTTCTTCTCGGCGAGGGTGAGCAGTGCGTCGTCGGGTGTGCTGCTCCAGAGGAAGTAGCTGAGACGAGTGGCGAGTTCGAGATCGGTGAGCAGCTCTTGGCCATCGGCGCCGAGCTTGTGGGTGCCGCGCTCGATGCGGAACAGAAAGTGCGGGCTCACGAGGATCGCCTGCAAGCCGGCCTGGATGCTTTGCTCAAAAGTGTCGCCCGCCTCGCGCGCTCGGGTAGCCACGCGGACCAGAGCATCGGTCTCGGCAGCGGTAACTGGGCGACGCCAGGCGCGACGGGCCACCTGCGCCAACACCTTGCGGTCACACCCGGGTTCGACGGCGGCACAGGTGATGAGGCGCTTCTGCGAATCGGGGATCACGCGGAACGGCTCATACGGCCCGCGGATCTCGAGCCGGTCCATGAGCATGGTGAACTGGGTAATCGTCTTGTCGTTTACTTCGTCGGCGGCATTCGGAATCAGCCCTGCGTCAAACTCGACGCGCACGCGGTGCACGCCCGGGGTATCGATCACGACGTTGTGGGTGGAGTTGCGCGGGCGATCAGTGCCCATCGTGGTTTCGATCGAAGTCTTCGCGCCACCGTCCACGCTGAAGTACATCGGCGTCTTCCATTCGGGGCCACCGGCCTTGGTGCCAGTGATGAAGCCCTGCAACTCGTAGCGGCCGGCGGCGGGAAAGTCGTGCGTGATCTCGAGGAAGTTGGCGCGGCGATTCTTCATGCGGCCAGCGCCAAAGGCCACGCGCGCCGCCTTGGGAAACGGCTCGGTGTTGATCACCTTGCGCGCCACCTGCTCGGCGGCGTTCAGGTACTTCTCCATCAGCACGGGCGAAAGGCTGAGCACGTCGCCGATGTTGTCGAAACCATAGCCGGAATCATCCGCCGGAAAGTCATCGGCCGGGCGAAAGCTGATGCCGAACAGATCGCGAATGGTGTTGTTGTATTCCATGCGATTCAGCCGGCGGGCGGTGACACGGCCAGCATCGGGGCGGGCTTTGCGATCGAGCTCGGCAAAATGCTTCTCTACCCAGCCCAGCACCAGAGCCGACTGCGAGGCCGGAGGCTTGGGCAGCGGTGGTGGCGGCATCTCGCCAGTTTTGATCTTGCGGGTGACGGTCTCCCACACATCGCGTCGAGCCTCAACACTCGCTGCGGTTTGGAATTCGAGGAGGTTGACGCCGCCTTCCTGCTTGCGCGAGTTGTGACACATGGCGCAATTCTTGCGGACGAAAGGGACAACGGTGGATTCAAAGGAGGGCGCTGCCGCGGCAAGCGGTGCGGAGACGAGCAATAAAGCCGGGAGCAGCATGGAGCTGCCCCCAGTTTATGAAAATTTCTTTCTGTGTGCGACTAGGCGACGTTGCGATCGCGCCACATGGTGAACAGCGCGGCCGACACCACCAGCACATTGGCCACGATCACGGGCATGGCGTTGATCACCACCCCGTAGGAAAGCCAAAGGCCGGCGGCTACTGCCTGAATACCGCGAATCCATAAAGGATTGCGCACAAAATAAGAGCTGGTAAAGGCCGCTGTCGCGACCCAACCTATCCAATCGGGTTTCATTGCGTCACCATCAATTCCTGGACAGAGTCCATGGATTCAATCGTCAGCCAGTCGGTGCGAACCTTATCCCATTCCTGCACGGTGAAGCCATGAGCTTCAAACAGGGCGCGGATGCGATTCGACTGCCAGCCCAGTACTTCTTCAAGGATCGGCACCAGCACACTCAGCGCGTCATCGCTCAGCACGGTGCGCTTGGCGATCTGCGAGATGTACTTGGCCTCAGACACAGCAACCGTCAAGCCGTCGTAACGATTGACATGCAGCATGACGTGAATATCGCTGGATCCGTCACCCATGTAGACCACCTGGTCTCGACCCACCTTCATGCTGCTCTGCAATTCGTTCAGCACCGCTACCTTGCCGTAGCCGGCGCATACCCGTTCGATGCCGCAGATCTCACCGGTGGATTCGTCGTATTTCAGACGGGTGCCATAAATGTTTTCGGGGGGAACGATGCCTTCAAGCGCGCTCTGGATGACTTCTTCGGGCGCGGCGCTGATGACATAGAAAGAAAAACGATAGCCGTCAAGGCTATTGAGCAGGTGCGATACGAGGCGGATATTTGGCTTGAGGCGGATCTTCTTGCCAACCTCAACCAGATGATGCGCGCGCACCTGGCGATATTCAGGATCGTGCAGGAGGAGGTATGACAGCTCGCCCCCCTGCTGGATGAAATTCTTGCGGGAGATCTCCGCGATTTTGGCCTGGAAGCCCTGGATGCCGAGCAGTTCGCTCAGGACAACCCCTGAGTCATTGAAGCTCAGCGTGTGATCGAAATCACTCGCCAGCAAATAATGTTTGGAAATACGTCTCTCTTCAGCCATGAGAACCTCACTTTCAGGTTAGAGATGGATTATGTCGGCGTGACTACAACTGGGTGACGGAGGAATTCAGGCGGGGTCCTACTCTGATATGATAACAAGATTTTTCTTTTTTCCGGGAATCAGGTGCCTTCCCTTCCCTGAAAGTCTGGCCTAGAATGTGGCCATGGCGTTGGTTCCTTCCCAAAGTCGACCCGGCCTGTTCGGTGCTGATTAGCAGCGCCTTCCTTCCTCGCGTACCCCGCAAACCTCAAACCCACATCTAAATCATCAGGAGCATTCCCATGAGCATGACCACGCTTCATCGGATGGACCTGCCGCATTTGGTGACGCCGCTACCCGGCCCCAAAGCGGCACAACTGATTGCCCGGGACAATGCAGTCTTGAGCCCCAGCTACACGCGCGGATACCCGTTGACGGTGGCGCGCGCCGAAGGCTCGATCATTGAGGACCTCGACGGCAATCGATTTCTCGACTGCAATGCCGGCATCGCCGTATGCGCCACCGGGCATTGCCACCCGGAGGTTGTCGCCGCCATCCAGCAACAGGCGGCACAACTGTTGCATTATTCCGGCACCGATTTCTATTACGAGAACATGGTGGCGCTGGCCGAGAAGCTGCAGTCCCTCGTGCCTGGGGGCGGCCCCCGGCGGGTGTACTTCGGCAACTCGGGCACCGAGGCGATTGAGGCTTCGCTCAAGATGGCGCGCTATCACACGGGCCGCGAGCGATTCATCGCGTTCCTCGGCGCCTTTCATGGCCGCACAATGGGCTCGCTGTCGCTCACCGGATCGAAGAGTGTGCAGAAGAAGGGCTTCGGCTCGCTGCTCAGTGGCGTTACTCATATTCCTTATGCCAATTGCTACCGCTGTAGCTATGGCAAGCAGGTGGAGACCTGCAACGTCGAATGTGTGCGAGTGATCGAAGACCAGCTCATCCGTCACATCCTGCCAGCGGATGACATTGCCGGGATCATTGTCGAGCCGGTGCAGGGCGAAGGCGGCTACGTCGTGCCGCCGCAGAAGTTCATTGATGAGCTGCAGGCCGTGGCGGCGCGCCACAAGATCCCGATCATCTGGGACGAGGTGCAAGCCGGCATGGGGCGCACGGGACGCATGTTCGCCGTCGAGCACTTCGGCGTCAATCCGGATATCCTCGCGCTCGCCAAGGGCATTGCCAGTGGGTTGCCCTTGAGCGCGGTGGTGACCAAGCCCGAATGGATGCAGTGGACGCCCGGGGCGCACGCTTCAACATTCGGCGGCAATCCGGTGGCGATCGCCAGTTCGCTCGCCACGATCTCGCTGCTTGAGCGCGACCTGCTCGAGAACGCGCGCGAGGTGGGCGGCTACATGCTGGATCGCATGCGCGACTGGCCGCGGCGATTCCGCCATGTGGGGCGCGTACAGGGGCTTGGGTTGATGATCGGCTTTGAGCTCGTGCGCGATCAGCAGAGCAAAGATCGCTTCCCCGAGCTGCGCGACCGGCTGGAGCAGATGGCCTTTGAGCGCGGCATTCTGATCCTCGGCTGCGGGCCCAACTCGATCCGCCTGTGTCCGCCGCTGGTCTTCACGCGTGACCAGGCCAGCTTCTGCCTCGATACACTGGAGGTTTGTCTCAAGCTAAGCCAAGAATCCTCGACGTAGGCTGCGGCATCCGCAAGTATCCGGGCTCGATCGGCCTCGATAACAATCCGAACACGGCGGCCGACGTCATTGCCGATCTCGACCGCCATCCGTATCCCTTCGCCGACTCGACGTTCGACGAAGTGCGCGCCATCCACGTCATCGAGCACGTCGATAATGTGATCCGCACAATGGAGGAGTTCCACCGCATTGTGCGCCACGGCGGCACGATCCGGCTTGAGACGCCGCATTACACCGATTTCTCGAGCTTCTGCGACCCCACGCACAAGTGGCATTTGAACAGCTTCAGCTTTCGCTATTTCGGCGACGATGATGCCGGCTTCGGCTATTACACGCGCGCGAAATTCCGTGAGAAGAAAGTCTACGTCAAGCTACTAGCGCTGTGGAGGTACCTCGGCTTCGAGCTCCTTATCAACGCCTCGCCGCGACTGCGCCGGTATTGGGAATACTACCTGTGCTACATCGTGCGCGGCAAAGTAATGGAGTTTGAATTCGAAGTTCAGAAGAGTTGCTGACCAAACCGATCTGGCGAATGTTCGACCGCTTGCGCGCCTGGCGCGAAGCGAAGACCCTCGAGCCCACCCAAGCCCTCGGCCGCCGGGGCGAAGACGTGGCGCACCGCTATCTCGAAGACCAGGGCTACTGCGTCTTTGAGCGCAACTGGCGTAGCCGCACGCAGTTGAATGAAATCGACCTGCTCGCCTGGATGGAAGGCGATCCCGACCGGCTGATTGTGGTGGAAGTGAAAAGCCGCCGGCGCAGCGACGTGGCCGCCCCCGATCGCAACATCGACTACCGTAAGCAACGCTCGATCCGCCGCGCGGCCAGCGAGTATTGCCGCCGCAAGAATGTCAACCCGCTCGTGGTGCGCTTTGATACCGTCAGCGTTACGTTTGAGCCCAGGCTGACGGTGGAACACACGCCGGATGCCTTCAGCTGGATCCACGACTAGCGCATTTGTGAGAGCTTAGGAAAGATGCCCTGGAAGCCAACCTCGCGCGATGCGGTTTGGATTCTGCTCTTTCTGGCGCTGCACTTCTCCTCGCGAATCATCAACGACGCCGAGGCCGAGGTGCTGGCGGCGTTTGCGCTATTCGAGATTGTCGAGCCACGCGTTGCCTGGTTTCAGATCAGCCGCGAGGGCCGTCTGCTCGGTATCTTTCTGCGCCTGCTCCTCGCCTGGCTGCTGATGGGTGTAACGGGCGGCATCGCCTCAAGCTACTACCTGATTCTGTTGTTGCCGGTGGTGCGCGCCGCGACGCTC
>CAZBTA010000273.1:0-6320 GCA_964494515.1 uncultured Bryobacter sp. | reverse complement strand
GGCGAGGCCGTCGCTTGCGATCATGAAGCCAAATTGGCTCTCGTAGCGCTCGTCAGGGGAGAGGCCGGGGACCTCGTCGGTGCGCTTGTCGAGCTTGAGCAGGCAGGGCAGATCTTTCGCGACCACAACCAGCAAGCCCTTGTAGGGATCGACGGCCGCGCCGCCCCAGTTGGCGCCGCCATTGTTGCCGGGCATCTGAATGGCGCCGCGCGTGGCGGGAGGCGTGAAGAGGCCTTCGTTGCGGGCGCTCAGGATCTGGTCGCGGAATTTGGCGCGATCTTCGTTGCTGAGATAGGGGCTCAAGTCATCGACGGTGAACGTCTGGCGAGACACAGGAACTGGCCGCGTGGGGAAGGGTTGGGTGGGCCAGGTGGTTTCGCCGGGCATATCGGTCTGGGGGACCTTGCGTTCTTCAATGGGCCAGAGGGGCTTGCCGTTGGTGCGGTCGAAGACCCAGACGAAGCCTTGCTTGGAGACCTGGGCGACGGCGTCGATCTTCTTGCCGTTGTGGGTGACGGTGAGCAGCTTGGGGGCCGTGGAATCGTCGTAATCCCAGATGTCGTGGTGGACCATCTGGTAATGCCAGATGCGCTTGCCGGTGCGGGCGTCGATGGCGATGAGGCAATCGGCGAAGAGGTTATGGCCAGCACGATCTTTGCCGTAGAAGTTGTACTTGGCGCTGGCGGTGGGAGCAAAGAGGATGCCGCGCTTTTCGTCGACCGACATCTCGGACCAGACGTTGGCGCCGCCGACGCTTTTCCACGCGTCCTTGGGCCAGCCGTCATAGCCGAACTCGCCGGGGCGGGGAATGGTGTGGAAGGTCCAGACAAGCTTGCCCGTGCGGACGTCGAAGGCGCGGATGTCGCCGGGGGCCGAGCCGTAGCCCTGGTTGGTGGCCGAGCCGACGATGATCAGGTCTTCGAAGATCTTGCCGGGGGAAAGGGACTGGAGCACCTTGAGGAGCTTGGGGTCGCGATCGAGGCCTTCGCGGAGGTCGACGCCGTTCTTGCCAAAGGTGGGGATCTCTTTGCCGGTGGTGGCGTCGAGGGCGCGGAGGATGTGATTGCTCGCGATGAAGAGGCGCTTGTCTTTGCCGTCCTTGCTCTCCCAGTAGTTGATGCCGCGATTGGTGATGGCGGTGGTGTTGGCCGGGGGATCCCACTTCCAGAGCGGCGCGCCGGTGGAGGCATTGAGGCAGACGATCGACTGGCCAGCACCCATGACGAACATGCGATCGCCAGCGACGACGGGATTGAAGTTGTACTTCTTGTTCTCGCCAATCTTGTAGCGCCAGGCGATCTGGAGCTTGGTGACGTTGGACTTGTTGATCTGGGTGAGCGAAGTGTACTGGGTGGCATGGGGGCCGCCGCCGAAATCGCGCCAGGTGGAATAATCCTGGGCGAGCAGGGGGAGGGCGGCGAGGAGTACTGCTTTCATCTAGACGAGACCTTTCTGGGCGGCGGTGCGGGGTTTCCAGCGATAGGCCGCGAGGGAATTCTTGTAGAAGTATTTCTCAGCTATGGAGCGGGGCTTGGTGGCGGTGTAGGCCTTGACGATGGAGATGACCTGATCGTAGGTGCCGAGGCCGTCGCTGTTGGGCCAGTCGCTGCCGTAGACGACGCGATCTTCGCCGAAGCGCTGCCACATTTCGTCGAGGACGGGCTTGTAGAAGGCGAGGTCGGTGATGGTTTGCCCGTTCTTCTTCTTGAGGACCGCAGATACCTTGACGTAGACCTGCTTGCGCGAGGAGAGATCGCGGAGGACTTTGTCGGCCTTGTCGAGGCCTTCCATGCCGGGGAGGTGATCGACCATGATGCGGAGATCGGGCACGAGGTCGGAGGCGCGGCGGAGGTCTTCGAGGAGTTTGAGATTGGGGTTGGCCGAGTCGAGGATGAGGCCGCGGCGGGCGAGTTCTTTGAGGCCCGCGACGAACTCGGGTTTGCCGAGCTCGTTGCCGATGTCGTAGCCCCAGATGTTGCCGTAGCGGATGCCGAGGTAGAGGGGATTCCTGGTGTACTTGTCGAGCTCGGAGCGGAAGTTCTTGTCCCCGGGCGGGATGTTGCCGACCATGCCGACCATGATGGGGGCGGGGGCGCAGACGTCGAGGACCCACTGATTGTCAGCAAGCCAGGGGCTGCACTCGAGTTCGATGGCGCCGACAACGTTGTGCTTTTTGGTGAGCTCGACGTAGCGCGGGGGCAGCGCGGTCTTGTAGCGGATCTTGTCGTCCTTGGGTGGCCAGGGGATGCCCTGGGGGCGATTGGTATCGAACAGGTGGATGTGGGTATCGATGATCGGGACTTCGCTTGCGGCGGGGGCGGCGACTGGCGCAAGCGAGGCGGCCAGCATGGTTCGGCGGGAGATCATGCTAGCTAAGATAAACCAGAGCGCGGGGGGAGCGCTTGGGAGCGAGCAGATAAATTGCGGGGGCGGTGAAGAGAAGAGCGAGGGTGAGTAGGGTGAGAGCGAGGCGGCGGTGGGTGTGGCCGGAGATGGCGAGGAGGAACTGATCGGGTTGATCAGGGTTGACGAAGAGGGTGAGGCGCGTGCCTGGACATTGCTGCCCCAGCAGGGCCTCGACCCGGGAGCGCTGGCCAGTCGAGAGAGGGAACTGATACCAGGTTTCCCAGGTCGAGCCTTGGTATTGATAGCGAAGGAGGATCTCGGCGCGGAAGAGGAAAGCGGAGGATTCGGCGGAGGTATGGCGGGCCCAGTCGCGGCGGATGCGATTGGCGATGATCTCGGCCTCGACGGGGTCAAAGTGCGCGGCGTGCTCGCGGGCCAGCCTGAACTGCCAGAGGGCGAAGACGCCCGAGAGGGTGGCAAACAGGAGCAGGAGGCAGGCGGCGGTGCGTTGGCGGGTCACTCGCCTGAA
The DNA here is from genome assembly GCA_964494515.1 of uncultured Bryobacter sp. Classification (GTDB taxonomy): domain Bacteria; phylum Acidobacteriota; class Terriglobia; order Bryobacterales; family Bryobacteraceae; genus Bryobacter. The sequence goes on along the minus strand of CAZBTA010000273.1, from coordinate 3,445 downwards.
TACGCGTAGCCGCCGCGCGGAAAAGGCTCACTATTCTGGAATGCGAATCGAAACATCGCCATTGATGATGGCCTGGCAGCCGAGGCGGGAATTGTCCTGGGCGCCGAGGGCCATGCCGGCGAAATCGGCTTCGTCGGTATCGGGGGTGTTCAGATTCTCCATACCGGCCTCGACATAGACGTGGCAGGTAGTGCAGGAGCAGAAGCCGCCGCAGACATGATTGAGCGGGATGTTGAAGTGCATGGCGAGATCGAGAATGGAGCCGGGCTTGCCATGGCCACCATAGGGGATGGCGCCGAGTTCGAAGTCATACACAGAGCCGGTGTTGAGCACCGTGAGTTTGGGCATAAGTTCAATTTTAGCGAGAGACCCGGTGGCCGTAGCGGCGGAGGAGTGACTTGATTTGATCGGGGCGAAAGGGCTTGGTGATGACCTCGTTCATGCCCGAGTTGCGGAGCTCGTCGATCTGAAAATCCATGGCGCTGGCGGTGAGGCCGATGATGGGGATGGAGTTGCCAGTGTTGCGGATCGCGCGGGTGGCCTCGACGCCGGTCATGATGGGCATCTCATTGTCCATGAGGATGAGGTCGAAGTGGCTACCACCGAGGGCGGAGATGGCGTCTTGACCGTTGGCGGCGAGGCTGACACTGGCGCCAAGTTTTTCGAGCATGCGGGAGATAACGAGTTGGTTGGTGGGATTGTCCTCAGCGACCAGAATGCTGAGCCCGGGTAGCAGCGCGGGATGTTCGCTGGTGATCTTGCGCGCGGGGCGAGGGCCGGGATTGGTGTTAACGGGGATGTCGAAGTAAAAACGTGAGCCGACGCCGGGTGTGGAATCAACGCCGATGGCGCCGCGCATCAGCTGGACCAGTTGTTGCGAGATAGCGAGGCCGAGGCCAGTGCCACTGGCGGTGGGGTTGCGATGTAATTGGGTGAAGGGCTGGAACAGCATCTGTAGCTTGTCTGCGCTGATGCCTGGGCCGGTGTCGATCACCTCAACGCGCAACCGAGCCTCATGATTTGAAGAGGGAAATGAGGTGCGGGCGATGATGGTGACCGAGCCACGGGCGGTGAACTTGATGGCGTTGTAGGCGAGGTTGAGGATGATCTGGCGGAGACGCACGGCATCGGTGGAGACGAAGGCGTTGGTAATGCCGCTGGTGTCGACCGAGAAGGACAGGGAGCGGGCCTCGGCGAGGGGTGTGAGCAGCATGGCGATGTCCTCGAAGAGGGCGGGGAGATCGGTGGGCGAGGGGGTGATGTTGAACTTGCCGGAGGTGATCTTGGAGATGTCGAGGATGTCGTTGATGATGGCGAGCAGGGATTCGGCTGCGGTGCGGATCGTGGAGGCGTAGGTGCGCTGCTCGGTGTTGAGATCGGTATCGAGCAGGAGCGTAGAGGTGCCGATGATGCCATTCATCGGCGTGCGGATCTCGTGGCTCATGGTGGCGAGGAAGTCTGTCTTGGCGCGATTGGACTGATCGGCGAGTTGACGAGCGAGGTGGAGCCGGCGGCTCTGGAAGGCGATGTAGCCAATCAGGATTAGCAGAATGATGGAACCGACGGCGAGGTATTGGACGCGGATCTGTGCCGAGTCGAGATCGTCAATGAGCGCGATCTCGGTGAGCGGATCGCGGAGACGGCGGAAGGAGATGGCGGAAAAAGTGCCATCACGCGTCATTTTGGAAATCTCCTCGCGCAGGCGATCAGCGGCAAGGCGGGCGTCTGGGCGCTTGAAGGTGGCGCCGACGCCCCAGGTCATTTTGTGGTCACCATATGGTTGAAGGTGAATGCGGCCTGCGCATTCGGGGGCAGTCTGCAGGGTATAAAGCGCGATTTTGCCGCTGGTAAGCAGGGCGGCCTGAGCTTCACCGCTGCAAACAGCTTCTAAAGTGGCTGCGGGGCTGGGCTTGGACAGAAGTGTGGCGTTGGGGTAGGCGCGACTTGTCAGGCGTGTGTTGAGTGGAATGGGCTGGTAGGCGGCGATCTGAACCGTGTCGGGGGTGAAGTCTGGTTTACCGTTGGTGGCACGGATGAAGAGCCAAAGACGCGAGGAATCCCACGGGCGGGAGAGATAGAGGTAATTGTGGCGTTCGGGCAGGTCGCCTACCTGACCCCAGAGATCAGCTCGTCCGGTGGCGAGGGCAAAGTCGGGACCTTCATCAACGAAGACCCAAGTGAATGGGATGCCCGCGCGCGCGGCAGCTGCCTCAATGATGTCGACAACGATGCCGGTGGGCTTGCCGTTCTCGGGATAAATGGCGGGAGGGGCTTTCTGATAGCCGATGCGGAAAGGGGGATCGCTGGGAGAAGGGCGCCAAGGCCGGATGCCGACATAGAGATACCCGGCGATCACCAAGAGTACTGCGGTGAAAGCGACTGCACTTGAGGCTCGTCTCGCGTGTTTCACCTATCAGCGATCTTATCGGATATCCGGCCGCTGGCTTCAAACATTTATTCGGCGGCTTCGATCTTATCGATCGCGATGCCCTTGAGATTGGCGCGATCGAGAGCTTTGCCCGTAACCTTGACTCGTTTTTCAATGAAAGTCATGAGCTTGGTGTTGGGGTTCTTGTGATCGAGGGAGATGGGGAGGTAGAGCTGCTTGCCGTCATAAATGGCGAGAGGATTGCCAGCGCGGGCGCAGGATTCGGCGCACTGGGTGTGCTTGGGGCCGGAGGTGTTGTGGCCCATGAAGCAGGCGAGTTCGACGACCTGGCCGGTGACGGTGATGGACTTGGCGGCATCTTCCTTATGGGAGTGGTTCTGGAAACCGAAGAGGGCGAGGGTGATCAATAAAGTCTTCATGCCTGCATTAAGTGCAACTGGTGTGCCAAAGCCAAGTGATTGATTCCGCTCGACTGAGGCTGATCGCGCTGGAGCATATGGGGCAGCGGGTGGACGAAAAGGGGCCTAGCGGGGCAAGGCGTAGAACTGGAAGTTGCGCCGGGAGTTGTTCATCACCACGAGCAGGCCATGCGGGAAGCGGGGCCCAAGGGGTGTGGCGGTGACATCGAGGCCATCGGTGGACTCGGCCTTGCCGTGCCAGATGGCGACGGGGGCGTGATCCTTGTGGCGGAAGACGTGGTAATCGCTGTGGGGCGTGAGCTGATCGGTGACGATGATGTAGCGCGAGGTAATGCCGATGCCTTCGCGATTGGCGCGGAAGCCGGTGGTGGCGAAGCGGGTGACTTCCTGATCGGCATTGCGGGCCGTGGGGTCGGCGTGCCAGACGTGGACGCAGCAGTTCTCGTCGGAATAGTAAACGAGGCCACGGCGGTGGTCGACGGCGACGGCTTCGATCTCGGCCGCGCCGGAAAAGCTGCCAAAGGCGCGGACTTTGGCGCCGCTGACCTGCTGGCCGTCGATGGTGAGCTGGTATTGCCAGAGGTAGCCATCGCGGGGGCCGGTCTTGCGGGAGACGAAAGCGAACAGAGCGCGATCG
>CAZBTA010000272.1:0-6325 GCA_964494515.1 uncultured Bryobacter sp. | reverse complement strand
CCGCACCCGCGTCGCCACCAACACCATCTATCTCGACGCCCAACACCCCTCGCGCGTCATCCTCCCGGTGATCCCGGCCCAGCCATAACGGAACCAATGATCAACGCAAAGTTGAAGCGACTCCGATTGGTCCCGCCAATGAGCCTGGGGAAGAATCTTGTAACGCTGTCTGATGCACTCCGCGGTGTTTGATGAAAAAGCATGCCGCCCCGGAAACCATCATTGGTCGACACCATCTGCTGGTCTTTCACTACAACTATGCCGAGCTGGAGCGCTTCATAGCGAAGTACGCCGAGCGATGCACGGGAAATTCGTGGCCAGAGGTTGCCGAAAAGCTCAGCCGTCTTGGGCATTGGGAATTCGAGGATTCCCAGGGGTCATAGACAATCCGCTGCCGAACGTGCTCCATCATCCTGCCCATCATTCCACCGAACGCACCGTAAACAGCGGCCGGTTGCTCGCCTTGCCGCCCACGGTCAGCTCCATCGGATAATCGCCGGGCTCAAGCTCCGGCACCACAAAGTTCACCTGCGCGAGGCCAATAAACCCCGGCGTCATCCCGGCAAACAACACCGTCGCCACGCTGTCTCCAATGCGCAACTCCACCGGCTGCGTGGCTCTCGCCAGCGGACTCGCGGGCGACAGCACACCCGCCTCCACCGGGTTGTCCGTTGCGCCCAGCCCTGTCGCATACAGCACGCCATAGCGCCCCGGCGCCTCCCCCCGCTCCGCCTGGTTGATCGCCCCATCCTGATTCTGCGCCACCGCGCGATTGTTTCCGTAAACAAAAATACCCGGTGCCGCGCGTTCGATCATCACATCAATTTCCACGCTCTGCTTGCCGTCCACGCGCGCCCGCAGCTTCGCCGGCCCGATCGCGACACTTGGCGGCACTTGTGCGTTCACCTGCGTCGCGCTGGCAAACACAATCGGCATCGGCCTTCCGTTCAGCAGCATCTCCGCCCCCGCCAGCGTGGTGGTCAGCGGCGAAAAGCTGGCCGCTCGCGTATCGAGCGCCAGGTCCGCGCCATAGATGCTCACCAGCGCCCCTGGGCTCCAGCCCACCACCTGCGACGCTCCATTCACCGCCGAGTTCGACTGCAACACCGGCGTCCCATACGGCACCCTCGTCCAACGTTGCAGATCATTGATCGATCCCACCAACAGCCCCCCATTCGGCTCCGGCGTCAGTGATCTCACCGCGAGATACGACACATCCGCCACCAGCCCCGTGTTCTGCAACGTAAATCCCCTCCCGCTTACCGTGTAGATCCTTCCCTCTGGCCGCACCACGCGCACCAACGAGTTCCCCGAATCTAAAAACACCACATTTCCCTCTGTATCCGAGGTGATCAAGCGCGGTGAGCTCAACGTGGCCTGCGTTGCTGCTCCCCCGTCTCCCCCAAATCCACTCGCGCCATTCCCCGCCACCAGCGTCAGCCCGCCACTGTTCCATCGGTAGATCCGGTTCGAGAGTGGCGCGCTCATCACCCACGAACTGTCGCTCTCCGCCGCACAATCAAACAGCGACACATTCGCCGCCACCGCAAAGTTCGAGTAACCCGCCACCGTCTCCACCGGCTTACCCAACTCGGCCCTGAAGATCCGCTCCCCGTCATTCACATACACCGTCCCACTCGGCGAGACACACATGCCCCGCAAGCTCGCAAACCGGCTAATCCCCGGCGTGTTGCGATCCACCACCACCCGCACCACTCCGTTCTGCACCGCATACAGCAGCATCCCCGTCGACTCGGCAATGTACACCGCGCCATCTCTTCCCACTCCAATCGATCCCACAAACGAGAACTTCGCTTGCGCCGCCGGGGTGCCATCCGCCGTCGTCCCGCTCGTGCCATCGCCCGCCACGGTGGTCACTCGCCCCGCAGTATCGATCTTCCGCAGCCGTCCATTCGCAAACACATACACATTCCCCTGCCCATCACGCGCCGCGCCCGATAAGGTTCCCGCCGGCTGCCCAATCGCGGGCACGTTGTCGGCTACCGGCGTCGTCGAGCTCACACCTCCCATCAGCCGCTCAAACCGGTAGCGCACTCCCGTCACGGGCCGCGGGGTAACCGTCACCGCCAGATTCAGCACCGTCGTCGGGTTCGCCGTTCCCGCCACCTGCACCTCTACTCGCACTGCAAAATTCCCCGGCACGGCCTTCGCCGGGTCCACCCGCAGCCGCAATTGCGTGTTCGGCCCCACTTCACCCGTCGCATTCGCGAGCGTCAGCCACGGCGTATCCAGCACTCGCGCCGAGTAACGAAGATACGGCTCGCCGATTGCCAGATCTGTAAACAGCAGCGGCACCAGCAACTCCGCGCTGCCATCCTCCGTCAGCGTCGCGCTCGTCCCCACCGTCGCCAGCGTCGGCGTCATCCGCGCGCTAAAGCTCGAGAACGTCGTTGCGCCATCCACGCTGCTCTGCAGCATCCCGTTACTGAACAGCTCACCCGTCCGCGGATGAATGCCGCTCAGCCCGGTGATCCCGCGCCCCGTCGTGCTCGGACACTCAAACGTCTCCCCGCGATTCCGGCTCACGCAGTATCCAGATCCGGGCGGCGGGTAGTTGGCATACACATTCGGCCGCACTGGATCAATCTCCGTCCGCCGCGACACGTTGCACGTATTCGTATCAATCACCGCCGTAAAGCTTGCTCCACCATCAATCGATCGAAACACGCCCGCGCCCGGTGCCGTGCATCTCCCATCCCCGCCCGCTCGCGACTCCGCCTGCACAAAAATCAAATTCTCATCGCGCGCGTCCATCTGGATCCGCACTGCAAACCGGTTCCCTGCCTGCGGCGCCAGCGGCCCTCGCGCCCGCCACGTCGCGCCGCCGTCGGTCGTCACATGAAACACCCCCGTCCCCGCCACCAACACTCCGCGCCTTTCCCGCACCGGGTCAAACGTCAGCGCGCTCGTCCCCGCCGGCAGATTGCCCACTTTCGACCACCGCAGTGTCGCCCCGTCAAATCCATACAAGTCATCCCCGATCCTCCCCCGCGCTGTCTCCGCGGCCCCCGCAAGCAGCGCCACATCCACAATCTCGCCCACCGCCGGCAATCCCTCACTGATATTCGTCCACGTCCTGCCCCCGTCCACCGATCGGTACACGCCACCCCTCGCCCGGCTGCGCACCGCATACAGCAGCTGCGTCCGCTCCGGGTGCACCGTCATGTTGTTCACATATTGAAACTGCCCCATCGGGCTCACATACAGCGATACCCAGTTCCGCCCCGCATCATCGCTCCGCAACAGGTATTGCCCCGCGCCGCTTTCCGCCACACCGCTCGGCACCGTGATCGTGCCATACGCATACCAGGTATTCCCGCCCGCCTGCGGAATGATCACGCTCTGTATCGTCGGCCTCGTTTGGGCTGCGGCTACACCGCATGCCAGGGATAACAGCACTACTATCGCTTTGAACATCGTGCCACCCTCTCAATCCCGCACAACCTAACACAATCCGCCTCTCCGCAACAACGCTCTCCTCGCTCTCACGCAACCGTCATCACCCGTTCATTCCCGATTCACGCCCGCTCACTACCCTTGGTGATGCATGCGATTCCTCGTTGCCTCCCTCGTCCTCGCGAGCTCGCTCCTCGCCCAGTCCAACGCCTCTGACGCCGCCATGGATGGCTACATCGCCGACGCCTCCTCGGCCCGCATTGCCGGCGCCACTGTCACCGCGCGCAACCTCGGCACCAACGTCGAGCTCTCCACCACCACCAGCAACGAAGGCTACTATCGCTTCCCCCTCCTCAAGGTCGGCCTCTACGAACTCCGCGTCACCGCCGCCGGCTTCTCCGAGTTCAAGCAATCCGGCATCACGCTCACCGTTGGCAAGCAGGCCCGCCTCGACGTCACCCTCAAGGTCGGCGCCACCACCGACAGCGTCACCGTCACCGCCGACGCCGCCATCGTCGACACCGGCAAGCTCGCCCAACAGGAAGTCCTCGGCGAAAAAGAAGTCCGCTCCCTCCCCATCACCTCGCGCAACGTCTACAACTTCCACCTCCTCGGCCCCGGCGTCAAGGGCATCCCCTCCACCGGCTTCGGCACCACCCAGTTCACCTTCGGCGGCAGCAATCGTTCCACCTGGACGGTCGATGGCCTCGATAACACCGCCCGCCGCAATGCCCGCCAGATCCGCCTCGTCATCTCCACCCCCGAATCCGTGCAGGAAATGCAGGTCATCTCCGGCGCTTACTCCGCCGAGTTCGGCCGCGCCGCCGGCGGTGTGATCAACGTCGTCTCCCGCTCTGGCACCAACGATCTCCACGGCTCCGGCATGGGCCTCTATCGCCCCCTTGAGACCACCGCCCGCTCTCCCCTCGCCGCCACCCGCGCCAATCAAACCTGGTACATGGTCGCCGGCAATCTCGGCGGCGCCATCAAGCGCGATCGCCTCTGGTTCTTCATCAACGACGAGTTCAATCCCCTTCGCACTCCCCAGCCCGTCACCATCCTCCCCGCCAATGCCGCCGCGCTCAATCTCCCCGCGAGCGACCTCGTCGATTCCCCCTTCGGCGAGACCTTCCACACCCCCAGCGGCAAGCTCAACTTCAAACTCAACGACAAGAATTCCGGCTTCATCCGCTACAACCGCTTCACCAACGATCAGCCCGGCGGCGGGGGCGGCCTCACCGCCATCAGCCGCAGCCTCAGCTTCGAAGACCGCATGAACGGCGGCGCCGCCCAGCTCGCCACCGTCCTCTCGCCCACCCTCCTCAACGAGTTCCGCTTCGGCGTCAATCGTCGCGCTGAGACTCGCGAGACCTACGTCCCCGGCCAGCCCAACGGCGCCCAGATCAACATCAACAACGTCGCCAATTTCGGCGTCAATCCCCTCGCCGGCTCGGGCTCCATCGAATCCTCCACCCAGTTCATCAACAACCTCTCCTGGACGCGCGGCCGCCACACCATCAAAGGCGGCATCGACTACCAGACCACCAACTTCGACGTCCGCAGCGCCCTCACCCGCCTGTTCACGTTCAATGGCCTCGCCGCCGTCTCCGGCGTTCGCCCCGCCGTCACGCCGCTTGATCAGTACCTCTTCACCCTGCGCGGCACTCTCGATCCCGCCACGCAGCGCCCCTACACTTACACCCAGCTCTCCCAGGACATCGGCGACAACAACATCACCCTGCGCTTCAACTTCATCAACCTCTTCCTCCAGGACGAGTACCGCCTCAACTCGCGCCTCACGCTCAACCTCGGCATCCGCTACGAGCTCATCCTCTTCCCCACGCTCGACGACAAGGCCCCCTACGAGCTCTCCCGCCGCATCAACAACGACAAGAACAACATCGCCCCCCGCATCGGCCTCAGCTACTCGCCCTTCCGCGATGGCAAGACGGTCATTCGCGCCGGCTATGGCCTCTTCTACGATTCCCCCTCGCTCTCCCTCGTCTCAAACGGCGCCCAGATCAATGGCCGCCGCATCCTCAACTACACCGTCCCCGGCACCGATCTCCGCGCCCCCGTCTATCCCAATCTCCTCACCACCAACGACCCCACCTTCCAGACCCCTCCCAACATCACCGCCTTCCCCTCCGACTTCCAGGTCATGTACGCCCACAACGCCAGCTTCCAGATCGAGCGCCAGCTCTTCGACGACATGGCCATCAACTTCCAGTACAGCTACTGGGGCCACCGCTTCGGCTCCACCTCGCGCGACATCAATCTCAGCGCCCCCACGGGCACTCTCGCCGATGGCCGCCCCATCTATCGCGGCTCCGCTGGTCGGCCCGATACGCGCTTCCGCCAGATCAACCTCGTCGAGTCCGGCGGCATCGGCAACTACAACGGCCTCGACATCACGCTCCGCAAGCGCTTCAACAAAGGCCTCCTGCTCAGCGCCTCCTACTCCTGGTCCCATGCCCTCGCCGACAGCGAGCTCGACGGCACCACCGTTTCCAATCCCGCCAGCCGCGCCTTCGATTACGGCAACGCCTCCACCGACGTGCGTCATAACTTCACCGCTCAGGGCCTTTGGGCGCCCCAGTTCAAGTTCATCCGCGGCTTCGAGTTCTCAAGCGTCTTCTTCTACAACTCCGGCTATCCCATCAACGCCCAGGCCGGCGCCGACCTCAACAACGACCTCGTCCTCAACGACCGCATCATCGGCCGCGGCCGCAACGCCTTCCAGGGCCCCAACTTCGCCCAGATGGACGTCCGCCTCGCCCGCAAGATCAAGCTCTTCGACAAGCACACCCTCGAGCTGATCGCCGAATCCGAGAACTTCCTCAATCGCTTCAATCCCGGCTGCAGCATCGCCAGTTGCACCAGCGCCGTCGTCAATCGTGATGGCGCC
>CAZBTA010000271.1:0-6415 GCA_964494515.1 uncultured Bryobacter sp. | reverse complement strand
GTACGCGCTTCGTCGATCAGGATCGAGTCGACTTCGTCGATGATCGCGAAGTTGTGTTCCCGTTGCACACAGACTTCGAGACGGAACTTCATGTTGTCGCGCAGGTAGTCGAACCCAAACTCGTTGTTCGTGCCGTAGGTGATGTCCGAGTTGTAGGCGTCGCGCCGTTCGGTCTCGGAGATGTCATGCACAATGCAACCGACGGATAAACCGAGGAAGCGGTGCAGACGACCCATCCATTCCGAGTCGCGCTTGGCCAGGTAATCGTTGACCGTGATCACATGGACGCCCTTGCCTTCAAGCGCGTTCAGGTAAGCCGGTAGCGTGGCCACCAGTGTTTTGCCTTCACCCGTGCGCATTTCGGCGATCTTGCCTTCGTGCAGAACCGTGCCACCAATCAGCTGGACATCAAAGTGCCGCATCTTGAGCACGCGCCAGGCGGCTTCGCGGCACACGGCAAAAGCCTCGATGAGCAGGTCATCGAGCGTGGCCCCATTGGCAATTTTCTGCTTGAATTCGGCTGTCTTCGCGGCCAGCTCCGTGTCGGAGAGCTGGCGCATGGCAGCTTCTAAGTTGTTGATCGCTTCGACCTTGGGCTTGATGCGCTTAACTTCGCGCTCATGCTTGGTGCCGAAGATCTTGGCGAGTACGGCGTCAACCATGTGTTAATCTTTTTCCCTTTCAGTTTAGCAGTGCGCGAAATTCGCGCTACTAGCGATTGGGTTAGGGTTCTGGTACTGGGTCAGTTTGCCCGAAACACCCGCACCGCTCGTCCCCTTTCGAGGTTCAGATTCGTACGCCAGCGGCTGGCTTCAACCGCGCCCCGTTGCTTCTCGTTCGCTTCGCGGATTCGCTCACGGAGTCGCCCCAGGGCGAGCGATCGGTTCCGGATTTGCGAACGCTCCTCGCTAGCTGTCACCACAATGCCCGTTGGCAGATGAGTGACGCGCACCGCCGATTCCGTCCGATTTACATGCTGGCCGCCAGGGCCGCTCGAGCGCATGGTTTCCCACCGCAACTCGCCGGCGGAGAAATCCACCTCGCGCGCCGGCTCGATCGGTGCCACGCCCACAAACCAGTTCTTCCGCTTGTGGCGCGGGCGGTATGGGCTGGCGCCGATCCACTGGATCGTCCCCACCCATTGCGCGAGAAAACTCTCGAGCCCCGCCTCGCCCGCCACACGCACCAGCGCCGATTGCATCGTGCCCGGTTGCGGCCCAGGCGTGATCTCAATCGTCTCGAGCGCAATGCCGGCTGCGCGCGCCTCCTGCTCCAGGTGCGGCATGATGCCGGCCAGGGCCCAGGCGCATTCCGCCGGGCCCTGACCTGCCGTCAGATGCAACCACATCTCCGCCATCAGCGCCTCACCTTGTAGGTCAGCACCGGTCGCAGGATCGCCACCACTCGCATCAGCCCCGCCGCCACCAGATCATCAATCACCGTGGTGATGTTCTTGTAGGCCTGCGGTGCCTCCTCATACAGCAGATCGCGATCCTCGCAGATCACTGTTGACCCAAGCTCGGTGCGCTCGAGTTGCTTGGCGGTAAAACGATCCGACAAACGCCCACGGCTATCCGTTCGCGTCCACTTGCGGCCGGCGCCATGCGCCAGTGACCACGCGCTTTCCTCCCGCGGCTCAACGGGCGCCACCACGTAGGTAAACGCCCCGCGCGAGCCGGGGATGATCACGAGTTCCGCCGTCGCTGGCGCCGCGCCTTTGCGGTGCAACCATCCTGCCGGTGTGCGCTCCACCCAGTTGTGTGTGGTGTCGGCCACCGGGTAGCCCTCCGCCTCAACGGCGTCGAGCATCCGCCGCGAGATCAGGTCGCGATTGGCCCGCGCCCAGGCGAGCGCATGGTTGTGCGAATCCAGATACTGATCAAGATCCGGGCTTCCTTCCTCTAGCGGCATCGCGCCAAAGCGCTCGAGGTGACTCGCGAGAATCGCCGCGCCGAATCCGCGCGATCCTGAATGCACACACAAATGCATGCGGCTTGCATCAATGCCCGCCTTTGCCGCCACCTCGGGGTCGAGGATCTGCTCCACGGTTTGAAACTCGGCGAAGTGGTTGCCGCCGCCGATCGTCCCAAGCGATGTATCGTGCGCCGTGGGCGCAATGCCGCGCTGGTGCAGGTAATCGGCTGCTGAGCCTTCCCAAGCATCATCAAGCCCGCGCAGTCGGTCGGCCCAACTGGCGCGTCGCTTGGCCCGGGCATCGAGGTTGGTGCGATACAAGCCGATGCCACAGCCAATATCGTTACCCACCAGATTGGGATAGACAAGATTCGAAGTAAGAAAGGCCGCCCCGATTGGAGAAGCTTTTCCGGGATGTAAGTCTGGCAATCCCACCGCGAGATTCATGCCAGGTAATTGCGCCGTGCTTTCGAGTTGTTGCACGGCTTTGCCTTCAATCCACGTACGGGAAGAGGCAATCACGCGAACGCGCGCGCGTTCGCCATTGACAGGGATACGTGTCAATCAGATTCCTTTAAAGATGTGTTGCGGGGTGTTCGGGGCCGCGCCGCTCAATTGTGGCGCGCAAGGCTGGAAGTGAAATCAGCTAGAGATGACGTATTTGAGATAGTAGCGGAACTTAGTGAGCGTTGCAAGCAAATGAAAAAGGCGCGCCACTTAGTGACGCGCCCTGATGTTGTCTTAATGTCTCGCCTAGGCGATCGCAAAGCCCTTGCGCATTTTCGGACGCAGGTACTGATTCGCTTCGTTGTTGTTGGTAAAGCGCATCTTCGCCGAATCCCATTCGAGCTTGCCTTCCACGCGCAGCGCGATCACGCCGAGCAGCATCCATTCGACGAACGGGGCCGCGACGTTGAAGTTCGAGCAAGCCGGATCGCCACCCTTGCAGGCGCGGATCCAGTCGCGGTAGTGGCCGGGCGAGCGCGTCAGCCACGGATCGGGCATACGGAAGTCAGCCATCTTGTTCGTCGGGATCAGGCGTGTGCCTTCACCATAGGTGCCCGTGGTGAGCATTCCCTTGTCGCCGACAAAAAGGCTGCCGTTCATGCCGCCCGGACGAATGTCGCTGGCCGCCTTGAGTTCCTTGTAGTTCTCCCAGTTGAAGACGCGGCCGGTCATGCCGTTGTAGGCCGGTTCACGCTGCGGCTGCTGCGGGGCCTGACCCTGCGGACGCGGACGCGACGGCAGGTCGCCCAGCCATTCGCCTTCCGGCACGCCGGGGATCTTCGGGCTGTCCTTCATGCCGTCATACCAGAACACCGTCACCGGGCCCATGCTGCCACGTGCCGGGAATGTGAACTTCGTGATCGACTTCTTGGGGAACTGGAAGCTCGACACGCCTTCCTTCATGATGCATTCCACGCTGGTGGGAGCACCCAGCTGCAGCGCCATGTTCGGAGCGCCAAGAATGTGGCACGCCATATCGCCCAGCGCGCCGCAACCAAAGTCGTAAAAGCCGCGCCAGTTGAACGGCTGGTAGAACCCGCCGTACGGCGACTTGAAGTCCTTGCCGCCATCGGTGAACGCCCGCTTCTCGGCGGCGCCCAGCCAGAGATCCCACTCGAGCGTGTTCGGTACTTCCGTCGGGGCCGGGATCTCGGTGGTGCCCTGCGGCCACCACGGGCGATCCGTCCAGGCGTGAACTTCCTTCACCTGCCCGATCTCACCAGACCACACGATTTCGGCCACCTGACGGGTGCCTTCGTTCGAGTAGCCCTGGTTGCCCATCTGGCTGGCCACCTTGTATTTGTTGGCGGCTTCCATCATCTGGCGCGCTTCCCACACGGTGCGGGTCAGCGGCTTCTGGCAGTAGACGTGCTTGCCGCGTTCCATGGCTGAAATAGCCACCGTCGCGTGCATGTGATCGGGAGTCGACACGATCACGGCATCAATGTTCTTGCCCTGTTCATCGAGCATGCGACGGTAATCTTTGTACTTCGTCGCCTTGTCGAACATCTTGAACGCCCGCTCGGCGCGCTTCTCGTCAACGTCACAGAGCGCCACGATGTTTTCACTCGTGCACCCCATGATGTCGCTGTGGCCCTTGCCACCGGAGCCGATGGCGGCCACGTTCAGCTTCTCATTCGGGCTCTTGTAGCCCAACATCTTCAGGGACGCGGCGCTTCCAAAACCGGCCGCCGGAACCGCACCCGCAAGCAGCGGGCCGTAAAAAAAGAATCTTCTATTGATCTGCGAGGACATGGGGGGAGCAGAACACCTCCGTGAATTATGCTATCTCTTCGGCGTTTGTTTTGCTCTGTTGGTTACCCTGCAGCCCGTGAGCGAAATTGCCGATCTCCATCGCAAGACGTAGTGATGACAACACTTTTTCTGCTGCTGCTTGCCTTTCAACCTGGTGTCGACGAACGCATCGGCATGCTCAACATGGGCAAGGCGCCAGATCGTATCGAGGTATTCACGCAGGCGCCCGGCACTGGCCCCAAGCGCCTGATGCGCTGGAAGACCGAGGGCGCCGTTGAAGAATATGGCTACGAGGAAGAGGGGTTGGTCGTGTTCGAGCAGCGCAATGAATGGGTGCGCGTCAAGCTCAAGGCGGGTTCCGCGTGGACCAAAGTTCCTGCCGGCGGCAAGTTCATGCCCTTGACGGAATTGCTGATGGAAACACTCGTCTATCTCAATCAGGCATGGGACGGTCGCCTTGCGAAAACTCCTGGCGCGGTTGCCACTGGTAACTTCAAGGGCGATCGGGAGCCACCGGTCAAAGTGCTGGGCCACCAGACCGTTGACGGCAAGCTCTGGTTCCGCATCAGCATTCTCAGTGCCAGCATCTGCGAAGAGGACAAACCCAAGGTGAAGGCCACCGGCTGGGTGCCGGCGCGTATGCTCTGGTATTACACGCGCGGCTGCTAGGCCTTCGGTGCGTAATAGCCGGGGCGAGCGCGCACGATCAGGTCTTTGCGGCTCTTCACGCGGATCTGTACCGGATGCCACTGACCATCGGTCTTGATGGGTTCCGGGCGGTAGAGAATGTTGTACTGGCTACGCAGTTCGTTGGCGATGTTCTCAAAGCTCTGCGTCAGATCGCTTGCCTTGAACGGGAAAAATGTCTGCCCGCCGGTGCGTTCGCTCATGTGCTTGAGAATGCGGTCGCCCTCGCTCTCGATGCGCGTGATGTTTGTTGAGATCGTATAGATTACAACGTCGGCCTTCAGCGCCATCTCGATCGCCTGCTCGCGCGTCATCACGGATTGCGTGTCGTCACCGTCGCTCAGGATCACCATCGCCCGACGGAACTTGAACAGCGGCTGGTCCTGCATCAGTCGATCCTTGCAGGCAAAGTACACCGCATCGAATAGCGCCGTGCCGCCACCCGGGCGCATGTCACGAATCGTGTTCGCCAGCTTGTCGGTGTCGCCGGTCAGGTCAGCCTTGAGATTCACCTGGTTGTCAAAGCTCACGATGATGGCGCGATCTTCCTTCGGCCGAATCACCGAATTGATGAACTCCACTGCCGCTTCCTGTTGGAACTTGAAGCGATCGCGCACCGAGTTCGACGAATCGATCAGAATGCCGAGTCGCAGTGGCAAATTCGATTCCGCGATGAACTCGAGAATGTTCTGCGGCTTCTTTTCCTCAAGCACTTCGAAGTCGTCCTTGTTCAGGTTGATCACGAAGCGGCCCTTCTTGTCGGACACCGTGTAGAGGAAGTTCACACGGAACACGTCAAGGATGATGCGATTCGGGTCCTGATTCTGGGCCAGCGCCGCGAGCGGGGTCGCCAGGAATTCTCGTCTTAGCATTGCTGTTTCCTATTGTAGGGTGCGCAGCCAGTCCTTGAGTTCCTCTGGGAGTTCGGCCTCGATAGCCACCGTCTCCCCAGTCGTCGGTTGTTCGAACTCAATCCGCCACGCATGCAGAAAGAATCGTCCGCTGTCGTGCGGCCTCGCCCCGTAGAGCACATCCCCTGCCACCTTGTGGCCGAGGGAGCCGAGATGGACACGGATCTGATGCGTGCGCCCGGTGCCGATCATCACCTCGACGAGGGTGAACTTCTCGTAGCGCTTCATCACCTTCCAGTGCGTGATCGCATCGCGTCCCGCCTCGGGGTCTTCCTTGCGGATGGCCGTCATGCGCACGGGTTTCCATGGGTCCCGGGAGATCGCGCGGTTTACCGTGCCGCTGTCCTGCGCCATTACGTTCTCCACCAGCGCAATGTACGTCTTGTGTACCTCGCGGGCGGCAAACTGATCCTGCAACTTGCGATGCGCGATGTCGTTCTTTGCCACCAGAATCACGCCACTCGTCAGCTTGTCCAGCCGGTGCACGATGCCCGGCCTCAGATCACCGCCAAGCTGTGACAACTTCTCAAACCGGTGCAGCAGCGCGTTAACCAGTGTTCCATCGGTTGTCCCCGCGCCGGCGTGCACCGTCATTCCCGCGGGCTTGTTGATCGCCACCACATCATCGTCCTCGTAGAGAA
>CAZBTA010000270.1:0-6442 GCA_964494515.1 uncultured Bryobacter sp. | reverse complement strand
TGGCGCTAAGTGCCATGGGCCAAACCCAGCAGCCACCCTTCGTCTTCTATGGCGGCGCCTATCATGCCGCCACTTACTCTCCAGCGGGCTTGCCCAACTCAGGCCTCCCGCGCGGCGGCCTCATCACGGTCTTCGGTCGCAATCTCGGCCCCACCACGCCCGCCACGGCCAATTCCTTCCCCCTCGGCGCCAATCTCTCCGGCGTCCAGGTCAGCATCATCCGCAACACCCAGACTTACTCCGCCTTCCCCGTCTTCGTATCCGCCGGCCAGATCAACGCCATTCTGCCCAGCTCTACTCCCGCCGGTCGCGCCGTCCTCCGCGTCGAATACAACAACCGCGCCTCCAATTACATTCCAGTCGACATCGTCCAGGCCAATTTCGGTATCTTCTCGGTCAACTCAGCCGGCTTCGGCCCCGCCATCGTCACTAACTTCATCGACGCCGCCACCCAGCCGCTCAACTCCCTCGAGCAAGCCGCCCAGCCCGGCCAGGTCATCACCATCTGGGGCTCCGGCCTCGGCCCCGTCAACTTCCCCGACAACGTCGCGCCCACGGCGGGCGATGTCGCCGGTGACGTCACGGTCTTCATCGGCGGCCTCCCGGCCCAGCGCCTCTATGCCGGCCGCGCCCCCTGCTGCAGCGGCCTCGATCAAGTCGTCGTCACCATTCCCAACAACGTGCCGCAAGGCTGCTGGGTCCCCATTCAGGTGCGCGCCGGTGGCCTCCTCTCCAACACCACTACCATCGCCATCGGCTCCAGCCCCACCTCTTGCACCGATCCCCACAGCCCCTTCTCCACCACCATCCGCAAGGGTGGCAAACTCGCTCGCGTCGTCACTGCTCGTACAACCTTCGTCGTCGACATCGCCCGACCCACCACTGTCACCTCAACCTTCGATCAGGCCTTGGCCCAGTTCGCCGAGTACCCGGCCAATCCCTTTGCGTGGCAGTTCTTTGATTCCCTCCCGCCCGTCGGTACATGCGTTACTCACACCATGCGCGGCAACGCTTTCGATCTCGCCAATCTCTTACAAGGACTCTCAGGCACGGGCCTCAGCGCCGGTTCAGGCCTCACGCTTAACACGTTCCCCTTGCCTACCCTTGCCGACTTGCGTAATCTTTTCTACGGCCTTCTGCCATCCTCCACCTCTCTTGCCTCGCCTGTCACCTTTGCTAACACTGGCGTTGCCGCCGTCCCCGCCTTCACTTTCTCTACGACGCCTAATCTCACGACATCTTGGACCAACCCCAGTTCCCCTATCACTATCGATCGCAGTCGCCCCTTCAACCTCACCTGGACCTCTCTACCCAGCGGCCTCGTCCTCATTCTTGCCGGATCCACCAATCAGGTCCGCAATGCCTCATCAATTCTCGCCTGTGTCGCGCGCGGCGACTCGGCCAGCTTCTCCATCCCTTCTCATTACCTCGGCCATCTCTCGCCAAGCCCGCGTTTCTTCGATACCGCCAGCGCTTTTCTCTCAGTGGTCTCCATTCCCAATCCACAGCCAGAGCGTTTCCCGCTCACCGGCTTCGATGCTGGCGCCCTGCATCTCAATTTCCAGTCAAGGAGCGTAGCCCTCCGATGAGACGATTCGCTGTTGTCTTGATTTATTTGAGCTTGCTAACGTCTTGTAAATCCGGCGACGTATATCGCCCCCGCGACAAAAATAACCTCACCCAGTATGTAGTAGTAGCGCGGACCATATTTTCGGAAAAGGGCAAAACTGAACTGATTCGCTTCAAGTTCAATCTAACGTCTGGCCGTTGGGAAGAAGACGGCGATACGCAAACCGTGCCGGAATCCGAGGTCGGAAAAATCCTCGAGAACTATCGCCAATACCAGGGTGATCCGAATCTGCCTCCTTCGAATGGCGCGGTTGCCCGTCCCCCCGCCAATATTTATCTCCTCAGCAACTACGGCAACAGCGCTGTAATTGCTCTGAACTCGACAACCCTTGCCGAGACAACTCGCTTCCCGAGCGCCACCAACATTAGCGATATCGACGCCTCCCCTGATGGCTTCCGCGTCGCTATCCTCACCCCGCGTGAGCTTCGCATCCTCGACACCACAACCAACACCGTCACTCGCACCGTGGCTCTCCCCACTGGCGGCTCCGCCCTCAAGGTCCATTATTCTCCCGACGGTGCGCTCCTCTATGTCGTCGATGGTGCCCGCGGCGTCTACATCATCAACACAACTACCTTCGCTCTCGAACGCACCATTGCTTTCCCAACCGGCATCACCTCCGCCAGCAATAGCTTCCTTTCGCCCGACGGCGATACACTTCTCATCGCCACCTCAGGCTCAAGCGGCACCACCATCCTCGATACCAGTTCGCTCCTCTGGTCCACTACAAACTCGCTCTCCATATTCAGCACCACCCCCTGCGCCTTCCACCCCAATGGTCACGAGCTCTATTGCGGCACGGCCACTGGCGTCAGCATTATCAACACCTCAACCCTCACCTCGACCCTCGTGCGAACTTCCGCCGTTGAAGTCCCGCTCCAGGTCCACTTTCTCGAGAATGGCGACTTCTTCGTTTTCACCACCGACAAAACCATCCGCATCTACAACACCCCCACGCGCACCATTAACACCACCATCACGCCCGTGGCTGGCAAGATCTTCAACGGCTCTTTCACCCTCTCCACGCTCTAGCCCATTGATACAATCCGATTCGTGCGCCATCTCATCGTTCTCGCGGCCCTCGCCGCCTCTTGCTTCGCCCAGGGCATCTCCATCGTCAAAGGCCCCGTCGACTATCAGGTCTACCAGCGCGGCGACGATAACAAAGCCGACATCCCCCTCGAGCTCAACGTCAGCGACGGCGACGGCAAGGACATCTTCTTAAGCCTCAAGCGCGGCGTCGTGCCCGTCCCCGGCTTCATCGCCTACAACCTCGGCAAGGTCGCCGGTGGCAAGCTCTCGGCCACCATCAAGGGCGTACCCGCCGGTGGCCCCTATCGTCTTGAGCTGCGCACCGGCCGCCTCGGCGCCGCTATCGCCGCCCGCTCCAACATCCTCGTCGGCGACATCTGGCTCCTTGCCGGTCAATCCAACATGGAAGGCGTCGGCGATCTCATCGACGTCGAGAAGCCCTCCGACAAGGTCAACTCCTTCAACCAGTCTGACGAATGGGTCAACGCCAAAGAGCCCCTCCACGAGCTCCCCTCCGCCACCGATCGCGTCCACTGGCGCAAGAACGCCGCTGGCGAACTCGAACGCCTCACCGGCCCCGCCCTCGAGCAGTTCCGCGCCAACCGCAAGAAGGGCGCTGGTCTCGGCCTGCCCTTCGCCATCGAATACGAGAAGCGCACCGGCATCCCCGTCGGCCTCTTCCCCTGCGCCCACGGCGGCACCTCGATGGACCAGTGGTCCCCCGCGCTTAAGGACAAGGCCGGCGATTCCCTCTACGGCGCCACCATCCGTCGCGCCGCCCTCGTCGGCAAGATCAAAGGCATCCTCTGGTATCAGGGCGAATCCGACGCCAACCCCAAGGCCGCTCCCCTCTTCGCGGAAAAGTTCGAACAACTCGTCGCCGCCTTCCGCAAGGATCTCGACCAGCCCGACCTCGCCTTCCACTACGTCCAGATCGGCCGCCACGTAAACAACCAGAACATCCAACCCTGGAACATCGTGCAGGAAGCCCAGCGCCTCTCCGAATCGCGCCTCGGCAACTCCGTCATGTTCTCCTCCATCGATAGCGATCTCGACGATGGCATCCACGTCTCCACCTACGACCTCAAGCGCATCGGCCGCGGCATGGCCGCCGTCGCCGCCGGCAAGGCAAAGAAGGGTCCGCATCTCGAATCGATCGCCGTCGAAGGGCAGATCATCCGCGTCAAGTACACCGAGGTCAACGGCCGCCTCGGCTCCACCGGTCGCATCTCCGGCTTCAGCGCCCACACGCCCCAGGGCGAAGAGCTGCCCCTCATCTACAAGATGACGCTCGACCCCAAGGACCCCACCAGCATCCTGCTCCACTACCAGGGCAAGCTTCCCGATGGCGTCCAGCTCTCCTACGGCAGCGGCAAGAACCCCTACGCCAACATCCGCGACGATCTCGGCCTCGGCGCTCCCGTCTTCGGGCCTTTGCCGGTTCAGAAGTGACGTTTCTGAATCTTGCTAGTCTAAAAGAACACGTGAAAAATTCAGTTCTAGCACTCGCACTGAGTGCGGGCCTTGCCTGCGCTCAAGCCGACAAAGTCGTCGCCACGGTGAACGGGCAGCCCGTAACCGCGGGCCAGATTGAGGAGTTCGCCAAGGGCCTCCCCAACCAGTTCCAGCAGTTCTACCAGCAGGATAAGGAAGGCTTCCTCAAGCAGTTCGCCGTTCTGATGAAGTTCTCCAAGCTTGCCGAAGCCGCCAAGGTGGATCAGCAGTCCCCTTACAAGCAGCGCCTGGAGTTCACCCGTCTGCAGATCCTCTCGCAGGCCTACGTCGAAGACTACCGCAACAAGATCACCATCTCCGACGCGGACATCACTGCCTTCTACGACAAGAACAAGGAAAACTACACCCAGGCCAAGCTGCAGGTCATTCTGATCAACTACTCGGCCAGCCCCGCCAAAGAAGGCGAAAAGCCCAAGCTCTCCGAGGCCGACGCCCAAAAGAAGGCCGCCGACATCGTCAAGCAGGTTCGCGCCGGTGCTGACTTCAAGAAGCTCGTCGCCGAGAATTCCGACGATGCCGCCTCCAAGGCCAAGGGTGGCGATTTCGGCACCATCCGCCGTTCCGACCAGATCCCCGACGATCTCAAGAAGGCCATCTTCTCCCTCAAGGCCGGCGAAGTCTCCGAGCCCGTCAAGCAGCCCAACGGCTTCTACATCTTCCGCGTTGCCGAGTACACCGCGCAGCCCTTCGAAGAAGTGAAGGCCATCATGACCAGCCAGTTGAAGGACCAGAAATTTCAGGAATGGCTCAAAACAACCCAGGAAGGCGCGGACGCCAAGGTAGAGGACCCGGCGTTCTTCGGCAAGGCTCCAGCCCCGGCGGCGCCGGCGGCCCCCAAGCCCTAAACATCCAGTTCGCCCGTAACTTGCGGGCCCATCGCGGTCAACTGCTCTATGGCTCCGGACCCGGTGAAGAAGTCTTCGCGGCGAGCTTTATCACTCGCCGCGAAATCATTTTCGACGCCGATCTGCTGGCCCATGCGCCCGACTTCGTCAACATCGTCGCGCATGAGATTTACCACTTTGTCTGGCGTCGCCTGCCCAATGCTGAGCGCACCGCCTGGAGCGAATTCCTCGCCGCCGAGAAGCGTCCCCTTCATCCGGGCCTCTCCTCACGGCTGCGGTTCGAATCCTGGCGCACCTCGCCCACCGCGCGCCGCTGGAAGGATTACATCTGCGAGGCGTTCTGTGATTCCGCCGCCGCTCTTACCGACCCCAATGCCACCATTTCGCCG
The DNA here is from genome assembly GCA_964494515.1 of uncultured Bryobacter sp. Taxonomy (GTDB): domain Bacteria; phylum Acidobacteriota; class Terriglobia; order Bryobacterales; family Bryobacteraceae; genus Bryobacter. The sequence goes on along the minus strand of CAZBTA010000270.1, from coordinate 1,031 downwards.
CATCGTCGCAAGTGGCTCAGCCATCTCATGAAGAAGAGAAAGCTGCCGGTATAAACTAACCAACAGGAGATCCACTTTGTTCAAGTCCCGACTCAAGACCGCAGGCCTCGTCCTCGCCCTCGCCCTCGGCGTGGTCTCCTGCTCCACCGCATCCAAGGCCGACGATGCCTCAAGCGTCCGCCCACCCAAAGATCGCAAGCGCGCCCCCGAGTTCAAGCTCAAGGATGCCGACGGCAAAGTCGTCTCCCTGTCCGACTACAAAGGCAAGGCTGTCCTGCTCAACTTCTGGGCCACCTGGTGCGGCCCCTGCAAGGTGGAGATCCCCTGGTTCGTCGAGTTCGAACAGAAGTACAAAGACAAGGGCTTCGCCGTTCTCGGCATCGCCATGGACGAAGAAGGCTGGGAAGTCATCAAGCCCTACATCACCGAGAAGAAGGTCAACTACCGCATTCTCGCTGGCGATGATCCCACCGCCCAGCTCTACGGTGGCGTTGAGTCTCTCCCCACCACGTTCCTGATCGACAAGACCGGCATGGTCGCCGGCGTTCACGTTGGCCTCGTTTCAAAGAGTGATTATGAAAAAGATATTCTGGCTCTGCTCGGCGCTCCTGCTGGCAAGTAGTGCTTTCGCCCAATCGGTAACCGCGCTCACGGTCGATCCAACGCCCAAGTTCACGGTCACCCGCGGCAAGAGCACCACCGTCAAGATCCACGCGAAGATCGCCCCCGGCTACCACGTCAATTCCAATAAGCCGCACGATGAGTTCCTCATCCCGCTGCGCCTCACCATGACGGGCGATCCGCTCACCGTCGAGTTCATCAAGTACCCGGCCGGCCACGACGAAAAGTACGAATTCTCCGAGAAGCCTCTCAATGTCCTCACCGGCGAATTCGACATCCTCGTCACGCTCAAGGCCCCCGAGACGGGCGATCCCCAGATGCACGTCCTCCTCGGCAAGCTCCGCTACCAGGCTTGTAGCGATAAGGCCTGCCTCACCCCCAAGACGCTCGAAGTCCGTCTCACCGCCGAC
>CAZBTA010000269.1:0-6454 GCA_964494515.1 uncultured Bryobacter sp. | reverse complement strand
CGCGAAGGCGGCCGCACGGTCGGCGCCGGCACGGTGTCGGAAATCATCGAGTAGTACTTCAGTCAACACTCGCTTTGGTATGGGGGCTAAGCCCACCTTGGGTTGTAGCCCCCAGTTGTTTTATACTAGAGTGAGATCCGAAGGGGCATAGGCTAACGGTAAACCTGCGGTCTCCAAAACCGCCTTTGGGGGTTCGAATCCCTCTGCCCCTGCCAAATCTTCCTCGACGATTTCCCGCCAGCCTGAATCACGATCAAGCCCGGAGAAAGCAAAAATGGCCACCGAAAACGCTCTTGAAAAAGCCCCATCGTGGGTTGATAACGCAAAAGAATATATTGAAGATCTCCAGAAGGAGATGCGCCTGGTTACCTGGCCGAGCCGTAAGCAAGTGATTGCGACGACCACGGTCGTCGTGGCCAGCGTTTTCCTGTTTGCCGCCTACTTTGCGCTGGTGGATTGGGCGTTTGGTGTTGGCGTGACAAAGATCTTCCAGATGAGCGCGAAGTAAGCAGCACCGAAGAGGTCCATATGGCGGAATTTGAAGAAATCCACGAAACCGAAATTCCCGTAGAGCTCCCGGCCGAAGATGTCGCCGCCGAGGAAGCTCCGTCCGCGGACCCGGCCGTCGATCCTGCCCTCGCTCACATGAATTGGTTTATCATCCACACCTACTCGGGTTTCGAGAACAAGGTGGCGGAGAGCCTGCGTAGCCGTGCGCAGGCGTTTGGTTTTGATCATCGCCTCGGGCAGATCCTGATCCCCAAGGAACAGGTGGTCGAAATGAAGAACGGCAAAAAAGTTACCAGCGAGCGGATGCTGTACCCCGGCTACGTCATGATCCAGATGGAGATGGACGACCAGCTGTGGCATGAAGTCAAAAACACTCCGCGCGTGACCGGGTTTGTCGGTGGCGGCAATACCCCGGTGCCCCTGACCGCGGACGAAGTCAACAAGATTCTGTTCCGTCAGACCAAGACCGGCGATGCTCCGCGTCCCAAGGTCAATTACGAAAAGAACGAGACGGTTCGCATTATCGATGGGCCGTTCAACAATTTCTCCGGCAAGGTGGACGAAGTCAATCACGAGCGCAACACTCTGCGCGTGATGGTTACGATCTTTGGCCGTTCCACGCCTGTCGAACTCGATTTCTTACAAGTAGAGAAGGTATAAGCAAATGGCAAAGAAAGTAACTGGCTCGGTAAAGCTCCAAATCCCCGCGGGCAAGGCTACGCCGGCGCCTCCCGTCGGTACTGCGCTTGGTCCGCAAGGCGTCAACATCATGGAATTCTGCAAGGCCTTCAACGCGAAGACCTCGGCTCCTGATATGGCTGGCCTCATCATCCCGGTCGTCATCACGATCTACTCGGATCGTACCTTTACCTTCATCACCAAGACCCCCCCGGTGCCGGTGCTGATCAAGAAGGCCCTCGGCCTTACCAGCGGCTCCAAGGAACCGAACAAGAACAAGGTTGGCAAGATCACCATGGCTCAGATCGAAGAGATCGCCAAGGTCAAGATGCCCGACCTCAACAGCTTCGACCTCGAAGGCGTGATCAACCAGGTCAAGGGCACCTGCCGCTCGATGGGCGTCGACATCGCCATCTAGGCTTACCATTCCGATACAACTTCAGGCCGACGACTCCTCCCCGGAGCCGTCGGCCTGATTAATTTTGTCACCGATTTGTCACCTGCCATTCCATCCGACTCGAATCACTGATAGGATTCTTCGGAATGTTGCTTCGTATCTCGCTTCTCACACTCCTGTCCTGTGTGGTCTCACTGTTTGGACAGCAAACCGCCGGATCCCTGATCGGTTCGGTAACCGACGCCTCGGGCGCCGTGATTCCCGCCGCCACCATCAAAGTCGTTAACGCCGCTACCAACGCTACCCGCGAAACCATCTCCGATGCGAGCGGCAACTACACCATCCCCTTCCTCCAGGCCGGCGAGTATCGCGTATCGATCACCGCCAAGGGCTTCCAGAGCGCCAACGTTGCATCGCTCACCCTTCAGGTACAGCAGACCCTCCGTCAGGACTTCCAGCTCAAGGTCGGCGACGTCAGCGAGTCCATCTCCGTCGACGCCAGCGCCGCCACACTGCAGACCGACAACGCCGTCGTCGGCACCGTCATCGACTCGGCCAAGGTCGTCCAGTTGCCGCTCAACGGCCGCAACTTCGTGCAGTTGGCCCAGTTGATCCCCGGCGTCCAGGCCGGCACCCCCGGCTCCATCACCGTGCGCCGCGGCCGCGGCTCCATCGGTCAGACCAGCTCGGCCTTCGGCGAAACCGGCATGAGCGCCAATGGCGCTCGCGATACCGCGAATCGCTACTTCCTCGATGGCATCGAGTTCATGGATTACGACGCGATGACCTTCAGCTTCTCGCCCTCCATCGATTCGCTCAGCGAATTCAAGGTCGAAACCTCGAGCTACGGCGCCGAATCCGGTGGCGCTCCCGGTGGCCAGGTCAACCTCATCACCCGCCGCGGCACCAACGACTATCGCGGCACACTCTGGCTGTTCAACCGCAACGACGCCCTCACCCAGACCTACGACGCCATCGCCAACAAGTCCGCCGTCAACCCGCGCCTCAATCGCAACCAGTACGGCGCCAACTTCGGCGGCCCCGTCTCCATCCCCAAGCTCTACAACGGCAAGGACAAGACGTTCTTCTTCTTCAATTGGGAAGCCGGTCGTCTCCTCCAGGCCGCCAACCCCGGCCTCCGCATCGTCCCCACCGAGGCCATGCGCAACGGTGACTTCCGTGGCCTGCTCAACGCGAGCACGCGCCAGCCCATCACCCTGCGCGACCCGCTCAACGCCGGCATCGTCAACAACCAGATTCCGCTCTCCCGCCTCAGCCCGCAGGCGGTGGCCTTCATCAAGTTCACCCCGCTGCCCAACACGCTGCAGGGCGTCAACAATTTCATCTCCGCCCGTCCCACCGGCTTCTCCAAGCAGGACACCTACACTGCGCGCCTCGACCACACCTTCTCGCAGAAGGACATGATCTTCGCCCGCTACGTCTTCAACGACACCTTCGAAGCCGGCACGCCTTTCTGGGGCAATGACCAGCGCGACAACCTCGGCAGCGCCCGCACCATTTCCGGCAACTGGATCCACTCCTTCTCGCCCACCCTCATCAACGACTTCAAGGGTGGCACGGCCAACTTCGCCGAGTTCGAAACCTTCGGCACCTCCAACAACAAAGACTTCGACATCGCCAACCTCATGGGCTTGCCTCTCGTCTCCAAGCTGCCCAAGGAATACGGCCCGCCCTCGATCAGCATCAGCGGCGCCGACGGCGGCTACTCGGTGTTCGACCTCCAGCGCCAGATCGGCCCCCGCGATCGCTCGAACGCCATCGTCCAGTTCACCGACACCCTCAGCTGGCAACGCGGCAAGCACAACATCAAGATCGGCGCCGACCTCGCCCGCCGCTACGTCACCTTCGATCAGGCCCGCCAGCCCCGCGGCCAGTTCAGCTTCGATGGTCTCTACACCGGTTCGGCCATGGCTGACTTCATGCTCGGCTACGTGCGCACTTCGCTCATCAACCCCGTGCCCACTTCCACTCGCCTTACCAACACCTGGCAGAGCTACTTCATCAACGACGACTGGCGCGTCACCAATCGCCTCACGATGAACTTCGGCATGCGCTACGACTACTTCGGCACCTACAAGCAGGCCGACGATCGCATCGTCAACATCTCGCTCAACGGCTACGTGGTCGACAAGCTTTTCGACCCCAAGACCTCTCCCTGGGGCAGCTCTCTGATCCGCCCCGATCGCAACAACTGGGGCCCCCGCTTCGGTCTCGCCTATCGCCCGGCCTTCCTCAACGACATGGTTGTCCGCGCTGGCTACGGCGTTTACTTCACGCCCCAGATCTCCAACGCCATCTTCGCCATGGCTGAAGGCGCGCAGGCCACCGCCGGCGCCAACATCGTCGGTAGCCCCTCCGGCACGCCGAGCCTCTTCTTCAACGATCCTTTCGCTGGCGCCCAGACCTCTGGCGCGCTCAACTTCGCTGTCTCGAACGACCCCGATCTCCGCGACAGCTACGTCCAGCAGTGGAACGTCAATCTGCAGAAGAAGCTCCCCGGCAACTTCGTTGTCGACATGGGTTATGTCGGCTCAAAGGGCACCAAGCTCATCGTCACCTTTGAAGATCTAAACCGTCCTATCGCCCTGATCGATCCCCGCATCCCCGGCCAGGCTTCGATCAATGCCCGCCGTCCCAATCAGGCCTTCCAGCGCAACGTCCGTTCCGACAAGAGCGTTGGCAACAGCACCTACCATGCTCTCCAGATGAAGATCGAACGTCGCATGGCCGCTGGCATCACCTTCCTCGGCGCCTACACCTGGTCGCACGCCATCTCCGGCCCCAACGACATCGGTGGTCAGGTCGGTGGTGGCAATTTCATCGGCGCCCCGCAGGACGTCTTCAACGGCACCAACGATCGCTCCACCTCGGGCTTCGACGTGCGCCACCGTCAGGTCAACACGGTTCTCTATGACCTGCCCTTCTTCCGCAATTCGTCGAACAAGTTCCTCAAGGGCTTCCTCGGCGGCTGGCAGGCTTCGACGATCATGACCTTCCAGGGCGGCTTCCCCGCGCCTGTCACGGCCAACATCGACACCACCGGCACCGGCATCAACTCCCGTCCCGATCAGGTCGCTGGCCAGAACGGCAACCTCCCCGGCGACCAGCGCAGTTGGACCCGCTGGTTCAATACCGCCGCCTTCGTCGCCGCCGATCGCAATCCCTCGGCCTACGGTCGCTTCGGCACCTCGCCCCGCACCGACGCCATCCGCCTCCCCGGCATCATCAACATCGACTTCTCGGTCAACAAGAGCTTCCGCATCACCGAGCAGAAGCGCTTCGAGTTCCGCACCGAAATTTTCAACCTGCCCAACCACTTCAATCCTGACCCCGGTTCGCTCGATCGCAACGTGCGTTCGGCCACCTACGGCATGATTGGCGGCGGTGTGCAGGGCATTACCACGCGCGTAATTCAGTTGGGCGGAAAGTTGTACTTTTAGTTAAGAAACTTTCACTGCCACTCATAGAAATTTTTTTTGGATAGAATAGATCCAGTTTCGCTAGGGGTCAGGGATTGCCATGCCCGACCTAAACCAACAATCTCTCTTCCTGAGGAAAAAAACTAAATATGAAGAGCAAAGTCTGCTCAGCCCTTGCACGCATGGGCACACTGGCTACCGCGTTGTTCCTGGTCGCCAGTCTCGTATTTGCCCAGTCCGACAACTCCAGCATCTCCGGCGTTGTCAAAGATTCAAGCGGCGCTGTCGTCGCTAACGCCAAGGTTACGGTCCGCAACGAAGACACTTCGTTTGACCGTATCGTGACCACCAACCAAAGTGGCTTCTACACTGCAACCAATATTGCTCCCGGCTACTATACCGTTACCGTGGAAGCCGCCGGCTTCAAGAAGGCCAGCATCAGCCGCAACAAGCTCGATGCCGGTCTCCCTATCGCTGTTAACGTCGAACTCGCCGTCGGTCAGCTGACGGAGAGCGTTACGGTCGAAGCCAGTGTCGCCCAGCTCAACACCGAGTCGGCGACAGTTGGCAAGACGGTCGAACAGAAGCAGATCCAGAGCATGGCGCTCAACGGTCGTAACCCCATTCAGCTTGCTCTGCTCAAGCCGGGTGTCCGTGGTGGCGCTCTCGGCAACCAGAACTTTGGTCTCTCGAGCGGTGGTTTCACCATCAACGGTGGCCGCTCCAACGACTCCTTGATCACCTTTGACGGCGCTGTCGGTATCCGTACCCGCGCTAACGGCACCTCGATCGGCTCCGCCGACGTCGACACCGTTCAGGAAGTCCAGATCCTCACCGCCAACTACACCGCGGAATACGGTCGCTCCGGTAACGGCCAGATCCGTATGGTCACCCGTTCCGGTGGTCGTGATTTCCATGGTGCGTTCTACGAATATCTCCGTAACAACGCCATGGACGCCAACAGCTGGACCCGTAACCAGAGCACGGCGAGCAACTTCACCGCGCCCTACAAGTACAACCAGTTCGGCTACAACATCAGCGGCCCGGTCACGATTCCGAAAATCTTCAACCGCAACCGCGAGAAGCTGTTCTTCTTGTTCGCTCAGGAATGGGTGAAGATCCGCCAGGAATCCTCCACCTTCCAGCGCGTCCCCAGTGCTCTCATGCGCCAGGGTAACTTCAGCGAACTGCTCGGCAGCAACATCTACTACAGCGGCGTTCGTACGATCAACGATCCCAACACCGGCGCTCCGTTCCCGGGCAACATCATCCCGGCCAGCCGCCTCAGCTCCAACGGTATTGCGTTCCTGCGCACCTACCCGGAAGCCAATGGCATCTACGCAGGCAACAACAACTTCTTCCAGGTCCGTCCGGCACCGCGCGATCAGCGCAAGGACACCTACTCAATCGATTTCAATCCCACATGGAA
>CAZBTA010000268.1:0-6545 GCA_964494515.1 uncultured Bryobacter sp. | reverse complement strand
CCTTATTGCCGCCGTCGTCGCCGGAGAGCACCAGCCGCAGGGGCAACTTGTCCTCTACACCGAAGATGAGGTTGGCCTCGTTCGTGTTCGGAATCTGGTCTACTTGCACCTGTACTCGGCGGTAAGGGCTATTGTTTGTGGATTTGAGGCCTTGATCGAGATCCGAAATCTGAAGGATCTCGCCCTTGCTAACCTGTAAGCGGTTTTGTAGGAGTGTGTTGCTGAACCAGCGGTTTCCGACGAACTTGACGTCGCGAATCTTGAGCAGTGCGATTGTAACGCGAACTCCGCCATTTTCCACCTTTTGCGGGACGATGACCGCAGCCGCCAACGGAAATTCGGGACGTATTGCCGCCTCAATCACCTGTGTGATAGCCGCGAGGAGCTGCTCATTGATGGGCTGGCCTTTGCCTGCCGCGAGCCGCAGATTGAGTTCGGCGACATTCAGACGCGATAGGCCGGGAGAGGCAACAACGAAGCTGCCGGTCTCCCCAGGCTGGAACTGGTCGCCGGCCTCGCCTTGCTCGACCAATATGATGCGCTGGAGGATAGGGGTCGTTTGGGCACGAGCGACCCCTGGCTGCTCGGCTGAGTCAGGAGATTGAGCCCACGCGCCCGGGCAGCAAACCACAGCGAAAATTGGAACGAGTATGAGAGACTTGCGGAAAATCATGCGTGCTGAACCGAGACCGGGAGCGGTGCCTATTGTTCACCGGTCGATCAGTGATAATCGGGGATAGTTCCCCAATGAGAGAGCTACCGGTTGTAAGACTAGTTCTAGTTACGAATGGGGCGTTTCTCGCGATACTGAGCAATACGGTCCTGCGCCACCTTGGCGGAGGCTGCTTCATTGCGGAGTTGGGCGTTGGCAAGCGCTCGCTGGCTGGCGGCGACGGCATCGTCGAAGCGACCCAGTTCCGCAAGGGCGGCGGCGTAGGCGTGCAGATTGGTCGGCGAGTTTGCGTCCACCTTGAGGGTGGCTTCCGCGATCTGGAGGGCTTCCGTGCCGTTGCGCACGCTGTCGTCTTTACTGGTTGAGAGGAGCCAAGCGAGGTAGGCAGCAATATCGGGGATGAAGTACTCCTTGAGTGCCAAGCGATAGAGTTGCGCCGCCAAGTTGTGCTGTTGATTATGATAGAGGTTCTCGGCAATCGGCGCGAGGACAACCCCTCGGCTCTGCGGGGCAACACGCGCAGCACCATTGGCGGCGAACTGAGCGGCGTTCTGCCAGTCTTTGCGCCTGAGTGCGATCTCTGCTTTGCGTAACCAAGGCTGATGATTTTCCCCCGCACGCTCGATCAGGATATTGAGGGTATTGTCGGCCGCGTCCCAAAGTTCGTTTTCCATCTGATTGAGGACCACGGCATACAGCGCGTCGGCAAGGCTTTGGCCGAAACTGACCTTGAAGAGCATGACCCCCAAATTGAGCTGGCGCAGATCCTCGGGCACACGGTACGGGATCATCTGCAGCCATTGCGGGACGTAGTTTTCCCGGGCGAGCTTCATGCCGAAGCTTTGATTGATCTCCTCCTCGCTGGCATTGGGGTGGAGGAGGCGATTATATTCCTTGATGAAGTTCTCTTCGGCTACGATCGCAATATGCGTGACGCCGTGCTCCTTCAAGAGCCTGGCGGCTTCGTCTTCCTTGGCGGAAAAGATGGCGCCAGCGGATTTGAGGCCGGAGTTGTTTTCCCAATAGAGCGTGCCGATCGTCTTGAAGCGGCCAAAGTAGCCGATCGAGGTAGAGGCATTGGGGCTGGCAAGCATGACGATATCGCCTTGGGGCTGCGAGTTGCGAATCGTGTTGGCGATGTCGCGCATGACCGCGCCCTTGGCGTCTCCCGGCGAAACGCGGCGTATGGCGATATCGCTTTTTGCGCCCGTGTAGCGGATGATGGCACTCGGGAGCAGCGTCGCGCAAATCGTGGCAGCCAGGGCGATCCAGCGATACCGTAGACGCACGGGCACAAACCATACCGCGAATACAGCGATGAACATCGCGGCGTGAGCGCCCGCGGCGTTGAGCAGCCAGCGTGACTGCCACCAACCGAGGAAGTTAAACATCAATGTGGCAATGGTCGCAAACCAAAGCACGACGAGGTTTTCACCGCGGCGGAAACTCAAGGTCGCGATGCCAACGATCAAGGGGAGGCACTCCACGACGGTAAGATGGAAGATGGGGCCGGCTTCCATAGTGCGCATGGTGCGCCACAGCGGGAGGAACTCCTGGATGTAGTCGTTATGGAGCTTGGCGAGAAAGGGGTCGATGACGACGAATACCGAGGAGCCCAGAGCGATGATCGTAAGCGGAGCGATCGAGACGGCGATGAGGGGAAGTGCCAGCTTCTTCAGCCCGGCGAAACGCGCTTCTGCGGGGCCATTCCAACGCTCACCGAACTCTGCGATCAACTCACCCGCGCCCCACCAAGCCAGAGCGTGGAAAGGGTGGTTGGGCTCAAGGCGGAGAGCAATATGATTGGGAAAGTACTCGAGGGCCCAGAAGACCAGGCTGAGGAAACCGCCTGTACGGCCCCATGTGCGCCACGCCATGCCGTCGAACTCGAGGCCGGCACGTCGAGCTGAAGCGCCGCAGAGAATCACGGTGGCAACCCCCGCAATGCCCATGATCGCTATCGGAGGGATGGCAGAGGCAGCTGTCACCCACAGACCGCAGGCTCCGGCCAAGGCGGAAAACACGGCGCTCTTACGCGCCTGCTGGGGCGATGTGGGTAGATATACGGGGCCATCCACCGACGATGGATGCCACCAGCCGCCGCCCATGAGAATCCCGCCCGTCATAAGGCCAAGCACAGAGATGGTGAGGAGGCCGTGGTGATCTACGTAACTGGGGAAAAAGCCTTCGTAGATGCGGTCTTTACAGAACATCGTGGCCGCAATGAGCACTCCAGCGATCAAGCCCGCTCTCCGTGTCACCCAGGTCGAAATGATGATCGTGAGGGTGAGCAGCGTCAAAGGAGTCAGCCAGATGGTGGCGCGCTCGACCGCGAGGTTAAGAGGCTCGTTCTTGACATGGAAGCGAATCCAGCCAGCCCCGGCAATAGTCCACGCCCAGGCGGAATTCCAATGGACTTCGCGGCCTTTGGGGGCGTTGTCGATGGTGGTGTAGCGGAGTCGGAGGGAATCGCCCTCTAATAATGATAGTGAATGCCTCACCCAAGTCTGCGCATCGGCGCCAAATGCCGGGTAGACCATCTTTAAGGGTGTATCGATGGAGATCTGTCCGCGAAGGCCCGCCGAGGTTGCATTGTCGAGATAGTTGCGGACCATCCCCGCTTGGCTGAGAAGCGAGAAGGCTCCGATAGACCACACGGCTACGAGCACGAGCCACCTTACACGGTACGATTCACTGCTAAGTTGCATGTAAAAAGGGAAATTGAATCTGGATTGCGCCGTCCGGTCACAGGAAAAGACGCGCAAACGGGCGCTGCGATAATGAAGGCTGTAACATTTCGGCGAGCGTGGAAGGCTAAAAAGGATGCGCTGTTGCCGGTAGTTACTCTAGGACGCAATCTGAAACTCCGTTGTCTACTTGGTGCGCAAAAAGGGCGGGGTAGGCTACCTTGCGGGTTCTCAGTAAAGTCCGGCTACCTAGCTCGTCACTTTAGGGTAGGACCACCGTCGTTATCGAAACCAATGATCTCGCAGGGAGGGGATCTGCCGCCGGGCAGGTGACAGCAAATTGCATCCGGTTGCTTCGGAATAGTAGCGTTCCCCTGCGACAGCCTAGTTTCGGGTGAGGCTCAACCGCAGGGTGTGGCGCAAGATAGGTTTCCTCCATCTCCAAGACTCAGACTGAGGAAACGGGGTAGGGCTGGGGAGCCTTCCCCAAATCGGCCCCAAAATTAGTATTGCGTGAATAGGGGATAAGCAGTCACCTCGAGGGGTTAGGCGTAATCTAGTCACAAACTGCTTCTAGAATCCTTCAGATGAAAAAAGCATCAAACGTTAAGCTATCCCTTCGCAAATTGTTCATTGCGATGCTGGCGGCGGCCCCCGTGGCCATCCTGCCGAGTCCTGTATTGGCGGTGATCCCGACCAATCTGACGACCAACACGTCCACGAACGCGGAAACGGTGGGCGTAGGCACCATCATTCAGGTCGCCGGTAGCGGCAGCCTGTCCGGTTCCACGGGCGTCTTCGCCAATATCAGCGTGAGCGACAAGTCCGTGCTGGTATGGTCGAAGGGCTCCTTCAACATCGCCGGTGGCGAGACCTATCATTTCGCCGTCCCCGGCGGCTCTGTGCTGAATAAGGTTGGCTACATGGCCAATGGCACGCTGCAGAGCACCACCGACAACGCGAACATCGCTGGCAGCCTGACCTCCAGCGGTCGCGTGTTCATCCTCGCCAACGGTGACATCACCGTGACGAGCGCTGGCGGTGCGAATGTTATCAACACCTCCGGTGGTCTGTACCTCTCCACGATCCAGGAGACGTCCGATTTCAACTTCACCTCGCTGGGCACCCTCACGAGCAATGGCACCAACCGTGGTACCATCACGCTCGGTGGCGCGACCCCGCTGACGGTGACGGGTGGCAGCGTTGAGGCTGTCTCCGGCAACAGCATCGTGGCGGCCGGCGCGGCCCTCACCTCTGGTGACCTTATCCTCCGCACGGTCGGTTCCGGTAACGGTATCGCCCTCGGTTCCGGAAGCGGCATCACGATCAGCAACGGCAACCTCGTCGTCGCGACCAATAACGGCGCGATCACCCAGACCAACGCGATCAGCGTTGCGGCCACTGGCAAGTCGGCTTCGTTCACGTCCGGTGCCGCGGGCATCACGCTGAACGCCGCCAATGATTTCGCGACGCTCAATGTGTCGGCGAATAACTCGACCGTTCAGGTCACTGATGCCAACTCCGTCACCCTCGGTACGGCTGGCGTCGGCACCAATGGCTTCCTCACGGTCAACGCCACGGTTGGCAGCATCGACAATGCTCAGCCCATCACGAGCGGCAATGTCACGCTGAATGCGGGTGGCAACGTCACCCTCACCGGTGCGAATACCCCCAGCGCGCTCGCCGCGACCTCCGGCGGCTCGATCTCGGCTAACCTCGCGTCCTCCTCGACCCTCAATACCCTCTCGGCTGTGGGTAATGTTGCGGTGACGAGCACGGGTGCCCTCACCCTCGCTGGCGCAGTCGGCTCGGCCACGAGCCTCAGCGTCGCCCTTACCGGTACCGGTATCACGGCTACCGCTCCGGGCGCGATCAACGGCTCGACCGCCAACACCAACGTGTCGCTCAACGCGACCGCCGGTGGCGTTACCCTCGGTAACGTGACGGCCCGCTCGATCAATGCGAAGGCCAACAACGGCTCGATCAGCCAGCTCGGTGGCACCGCCATCACGACTGCTGGCTCGGTTGCCCAGACCTTCGACGCCGGTGCCGTTGGCAGCGTCATCCTGACGAACAACAATGCGTTCGGCACGGATGCGATGCTCAACCTGACGGGCAGCACCGTCTCGGTGACCAACAACAATGCCGGTCGCTTGATCGTCTCCAGTGCCAACACGACGGCCGGTCTCACGATTACCACGCTGCAAAGCGGCGGCAACGTGCTGCTCGGTTCCGGCTCGGGCACCAATTCCGGCCAGATCACGATCGGTGGCTCGCTCGCCATCACCACGAACAACGCTAGCGTCGAAGACGATGATGATCTCACGATCCGCGTTGCCGGCCCGGTGAACATCAACACCGCCAGCACGGGCGGCGGCTTCGTCACCCTCGATTCGGCAGTCGGTGCCGCGGGTCGTGGCTCGGCCAGCTATGGCCAGATCTCGGTCAACGCCACGGGTTCCAACGTCACGATTCATGAGAATCAGACGCTGAACCTCGGCACGGTCTCGAGCGCAGCCTTCACCGGCAACAGCGTGAGCGGTAACATCCTCATCGGTGGCACCTTCACGGCCTCGGGCAACGTCTCGATGAACGCGAACACGGGTGGCATCAGCCAGACTGCTCAGATCAACCTGACGGGCACCGGTACGCACAACCACAGCTTCCGTTCGAGCAACAGCAGCGCGACGATCCTCGACAATCCGTCGAACACGTTCCTGCACACCGGCGGCAACACCCAGATCGTCGGCGGTGGCAATAACATCGTCAATGCGAGCTCGGGCTTCCGCCTCGGCAACGGCACGACGAACAACCTGACGCTCACCACCTCGAGCACGACTGCAAATGTCGTTCTCGTAGCCAATAATAATAATGACTCGGCGAGCGGTGTCTCCGGTAACAATATTGTTATCAACGCTGCGGGAAAAATTCAGGTCGATAATACCGGCAATATCCGCAACCTGACGCTTAACACGACCGACACTTCAGCCACGTCGATCGCTAGCACAGGCTTCGGCGTTCTCAACGTCAACGGCACCCTCACGCTCTCCAGCTTGGGTAACGTTTCCATCACAGGTAACTCCAACCTGGGCGCTGGCACCGGTCGCGGAGCCAACATCACGGGTACCGTGATTCTCAGCAACATCATCGGTGACACTCTCCTCGTTAACCAGCGTAACCTTACC
>CAZBTA010000267.1:0-6546 GCA_964494515.1 uncultured Bryobacter sp. | reverse complement strand
CTCTCACCCGGGCCGTCTCCTCAAACGGCAACTGCCCCTCAAGCTCTTCCGGCAGGTAAATCACCGTCAGCCCATACCGCCCCAGCTCATACTTCGTCACTCGCGCCACAAACTCGAATTCGTAGCCCATCTACTTCAACCCCGCTTCAATCAAAACTACACCGAGCTCCCGCGTGTCACCAGCGGCACTGAATGTCACATCGCATTCCACCGTCAGCACGCCCTGCTCCATGCCCGTGTTCACGCCCTTCGCGCTCACCGTGTAAAGCCCATCCTTCGGCACATCGAGCACGGCCACCCGCGCCCCGTTCCATTCCACCCAAATCTTCTTCGCCTTCGCCATCGGCGGCACGTACACCGTCGCGCTCACCTCATTCACCGCCGCCTTCGGCTGCAGGATCAGCCGCGCCTGCTTGCCCATCCAGCGGCTCTTGCCATCTTCCAGTTGATACGCCCCGCTCAGAATATGCTGCTCGGCCTCCGGCGCTCCCATCGGCACATAGCTCAGCGTCGGCTTGCGCTCGATCACGCGCTCCAGGCGCAGGCGGTCCACCGGCGTCGCCACCACATCAAACGGCCTCACGCCCGCGCTCGCATCCGAGTAGCCACTCTTCGACCCCAGCCCGATCAGCCGCAAGGGCAGGGAAGTCACAATGTCCTTCCGCGCCACTTCCACCAACTGTCCACCACCCGCCGTAACCGCAAACGGAAAGCCCAGCTCACTCGTCAACACCATCTCCCCGGGCCGGATCGCCTGCCCCCGCTCGAGCGGCAACGCCCCCAGATTCTCGGCATAAAAGCGCGCAAACTCCCCGTTCACCCACACCCGCGCCCCCTTGATCTCCGCCTCATGCGCCGCTACAAAATCGCGATACCCCGCCCAGTGCTGATAGTTCGCCCAAGCAAGCCCCAGCCCCAACACCAGATTCGCCACCACTCCCGCATACAGCCAGCGCGGCCGCTGCTCGAGGCGATCCACCACCATCATCACCACCGGCGCCGCCATCGGCAGCAGATAACGCGCCGACCCGGCAAAGAACAACGCGAGCGATGCCGCAAACCACACATGCGGCCACCACCCATACTTTCGCGTCTCCTGCGTCAGCACACCCAGCGCCGCCGCCACGCCCACTAGGTACAACGGATTCCAGTCAATTGCCGCCCACACCACCGCCAGCAACACCCACTTCGAAGCAAACGCCGCCAGTGTTACCGCTGGAAACACCATCCACCCCAGATGGCCCACCAGCGCCTTCGCATTGCGCAGCTTCGGCCCCAACTGCTGCAAGCCATACTCCTTGAAGTACCCCGCCGTCACCGCCAGCGGCGGTGCCTTGCCCCCCGTCGCCTCAAACACCTGGTAGCACACCAGCACCACCGCCGGCGTCATCGCCACGGCATACGCGGCCCACCACGTCGGCTTGCGCCGCGCCACCAGCAACCACAGGATCGGGATCGCCACCACGCTCTGATACGCGGCAAGTCCCGCCAGCCCCAGCGGCACCATCGCGATGCCCAGCCACGCCATGCTCTCGCGCTCAATCGCCTCCACCATCGCCGCCATGCCCAGCATCCAGAACGCGAGAAACGGCAAATCGCTTTCAAACGAATTCCCGTTCACCACAAACGCCGGCACCGCGCAGAACAGCAACGTCGCCACCAGCGGCCGCGTCACAAATCGTCGCGCGAGAAAGTACATCCCCACCGCCGCCAGCAAACCCGCCAGCACAAACGCGTTTAACGGCGGATGCGGATGCCCCTGCATCGACACCAGCCGCCCCTGAAACAGGTAGCTCGCCCGGTGCGGATGCAGCGGGTCGGTTTGCGCATATTGCGCCCCGGCCAGGTAGTAAATGTCATCGCCCTGGATGGGCTGCGTGAGAAAGGGCACACGCAGCGCCACGACCAGGGCGATTACCAACAACAGATCTCGAACCACGTTACGCGCCGACGTATTTTGTGTAATCCGCCGCCGACATCATCCCCTCGCCGGTCAGCTCGGCCGGGTCCTTCAGCTTCACCTTGATCAGCCACGCGTCTCCGTGCGGGTCCGCGTTCAGCTTCTCGGGCGCGCTTGCCAGCGTCTCATTGATCGCGATCACTTCGCCGCTCACCGGGCTGTAGATGTCGCTCACTGCCTTCACGCTCTCCACGCTGCCAAACGTCGAGTGCTGCGTCACCGTCGAGCCCACCTTCGGCAGGTCCACATAAACGATATCGCCCAACTCGCTCTGGGCATGGTGCGTGATGCCGATCGTGCCGGTTTCACCCTCCGCCAATACCCACTCGTGTTCCTTCGTGTACTTGTAATTCTCTGGATACATGTCTTATTTCGCTCGCTTGTAAAAAGGTGTCGGAACGGTTTCGGCCTCCACGCCGGCGCCGCGAATCACGACTTGAATCATCTTGCCCGGCACTGCCATCTCCACGGGCAAATAGCAAAGCCCGATATTCTTGCCCAGCGTCGGCGCCGGTCCGCCACTGGTCACCCACCCTTGCTTCACCCCATCCACTTCCACTTCGTAGCCATCACGGCCAATGCCGCGGCCACGCATTTCAAATCCCACCAGCTTGCGCTTCACGCCCTCGGCCTTCTGCTTCTCAAGCGCCGCCTTGCCCACAAAGTCGCCCTTGTCCAGCTTGACGATCCACCCCAGCCCGGCCTCATACGGCGTCAGCGTGGCGTCGATCTCATGGCCATACAGCGCCATCTTCGCCTCGAGCCGCAGCGTGTTGCGCGCCCCCAGCCCGCACGGCTGAATGCCAAACTCCGCTCCCGCCTCCGTGATCGCTTCCCACACGCTTACCGCTTCATCAGCGGCCACATACACTTCAAATCCATCCTCGCCCGTGTAGCCCGTCCGCGCGATCCGCGCCGGCACTCCGGCAAACTCGCCATCGGCAAACCAGTAATAGCCCATCGGCTCGAGCGCCACCGCCGTCAGCTTCTGGCACACGGCCAGCGCCTTCGGCCCCTGCACGGCAATCTGCGCATACCGTGGCCCGGCGTTCTCCACCGTCGCCTGGAATTTGTTCTGCGCCACGATGTGCTCGTAGTCCTTGTCCTGGTTCGAGGCGTTCACGCAGAGAAAGAATTCATCCTCGGCCACCTTGTGCACCAGAATGTCATCCACAAATCCGCCATGCTCATACAGCATTCCGCTGTAGTGCACCTGCCCCACGCTCAGCTTGCTCGCGTCATTGGTCGAAATATGGTTCACCAGCGCCAGCGCTTCCGGCCCCCGCACCACGATCTCGCCCATATGGCTCACATCAAACATGCCGACGCCCGTTCGTACGGTCTTGTGTTCATCCAGAATTCCCCGGTACTGCACAGGCATGTCCCAACCGCCAAAATCCACCATCTTGGCGCCAAGCTGCCGGTGCACCGCGTTCAACGGAGTAACCTTCAGGTTCTGCGTTTCGCTCATTCGTTTCCCCAATCTAGCAAACTTGAATTATGACCCTCGCGCCTTTGTTCGATCCGCCCTACTACGCCGTCATCTTCGCCACCATCCAGACCGCCGACCTCACCGACTACGAACAAACCGCCGAACACATGGTCGCGCTTGCCTCCCGCCAGCCCGGCTACCTCGGCATCGATTCGGCCCGCTCCGGCGTCGGCATCACCGTTTCCTACTGGCGCACCCTCGAGGACATCAAGGCCTGGAAGCACAATCTCGACCACGCCGCCGCCCGCGATCGTGGCCGCGCCCAGTGGTACCAGCAGTACACGCTCCGCATCGCAAAAGTCGAACACAACTACTCCTTCGGTTTGCCATAATGAAGAAACGCGAACGGGAGAGACTCTAACCCCCCTTTCAAAGGAGCGCCGAAGGAGCAACCGCCCCGGAAACTCTCAGGCAAAAGAACCTTTCGCGGGCACATAAATCTGGAAAGAGATGTGCGGGCCTCATCGGGCCTGCTCATCCGCCGACGGGATAACACTCTCAGGCAGCAACGACAGATGGGGCGCGATTTCCAATCGAGGAGACACGCGCACATGCGCCCTGATTCGCCCGCCACCACCTTTGAGCGCCGCCACATCGGCCCCAGCCCCTCCGACATCGCCTCCATGCTCGCCACGGTCAACGCGCCGTCGGTCGAGGCATTGATTGCCGAAACGGTCCCCGGCTCTATTCGCCAGCAGGCCCCCCTCGATTTCGGCCCCGCCCTGAGCGAAGTCGCCGCCCTCGCCCGCATGAAGGAGATCGCCTCGAAGAATCAGATCTTCACAAGCCTCATCGGCACCGGCTACTACAACACGCTGCTGCCCTTCGTCATCCAGCGCAACATTCTCGAGAATCCCGCCTGGTACACCGCCTACACGCCCTACCAGCCCGAGATCAGCCAGGGCCGCCTCGAAGCCCTGCTCAACTACCAGACGATGATCTGCGACCTTACCGGCCTCGACGTCGCCAATGCTTCCCTCCTCGACGAAGCCACCGCCGCCGCCGAAGCCATGACGCTCGCCCAGCGCGTCGCCAAGTCCAAGTCCACTGCCTTCTTCGTCGACTCCGACGTCCACCCCCAAACCCTCGCCCTCATCACCACCCGCGCTGAAGCCCTCGGCTGGTCGGTCATCACCGGCAACCCCTTCACCGATCTTGCCGGCGCCGACGTCTTCGGCGCCATCTTCCAGTACCCCGGCTCCTCCGGCGCGATCCATAACTTCTCCACCCCCATCGCCGAGCTCCAGTCCCGCGGCGGCATCGCCGTCCTTGCGGCCGATCCGCTCGCTCTCACCCTACTCACCAGCCCCGGCGAACTTGGCGCCGACATCGCCATCGGTTCCACCCAGCGCTTCGGCGTGCCCATGGGCTACGGTGGCCCCCACGCTGCTTACATGGCCGTCAAGGACGCCTACAAGCGCTCCATGCCCGGCCGTCTCGTTGGCGTCTCCATCGATGCCAAGGGCCACAGCGCCTATCGCCTCGCCCTCCAGACGCGTGAGCAACACATCCGCCGCGAAAAGGCCACGTCCAACATCTGCACCGCCCAGGTGCTCCTCGCCGTCATCGCCTCGATGTACGCCGTCTATCACGGCCCCGAAGGCCTGAAACACATCGCCACTTCGGTTGCCACCAACACGGCCATCCTCGCCGCCGGCCTCCGCAAGCTCGGTTTCACGATCACGAACGACACGTTCTTCGACACCATCACCGTCGCCGCTGGTGCCAAACAGGCCGACATCCTCGCTCGCGCCACCGCCGCCCGCATCAACTTCCGCGTGCATTCGAGTGGCGACCTCGGCATCTCCCTCGACGAAGCCACCACGCCCGCCCTCATCGAACAGGTCTGGGCCGTCTTCGGCGGCTCGCTCGCCTTTGCTGATTTCACGGCCAGCCCGGCCATCCCCACCACGCTCTCCCGCGTCAGCCCCTACCTCACCCACCCGGTCTTCCACCGCTATCGCAGCGAGACCGAGATCCTCCGCTACATGCGCAAGCTCAGCGATCGCGACCTCGCC
The DNA here is from genome assembly GCA_964494515.1 of uncultured Bryobacter sp. Taxonomy (GTDB): domain Bacteria; phylum Acidobacteriota; class Terriglobia; order Bryobacterales; family Bryobacteraceae; genus Bryobacter. The sequence continues at coordinate 1,076 of CAZBTA010000267.1, read as the reverse complement.
CTCGATCGCGCCATGATTCCGCTCGGCTCCTGCACGATGAAGCTCAACGCCACCGCCGAGATGATCCCGGTCACCTGGCCCGAGTTTGGTTCGCTCCATCCTTTCGCCCCGCTCGAGCAGGCCGCCGGCTACATCGAGATGTTCGAGCATCTCAAGGCCCAGCTCTGCGACGTCACCGGCTACGATGCCGTCTCGCTCCAGCCCAATTCCGGCGCCCAGGGTGAATACGCGGGCCTGCTCGCCATCCGTGGCTATCACCGCAGCCGTGGCGACTTCAACCGCACGATTTGTCTCATCCCCAGCTCCGCCCACGGCACCAATCCCGCCTCCGCCTCCATGGTCGGCATGGACGTCGTCGTGGTCGCCTGCGACAAGGATGGCAACGTCGATGTTGACGATCTCCGCGCCAAGGCCGAGCAACATGCCGATCGCCTCGCCGCGCTGATGGTCACCTACCCCTCCACCCACGGCGTATTTGAAGAGCGCATCTCCGAGATCTGCCAGATCGTCCACGACAAGGGCGGCCAGGTCTATCTCGACGGCGCCAACATGAACGCCCAGGTCGGCATCTCGCGTCCCGGCGACTACGGCGCTGACGTGAGCCACCTCAACCTCCACAAGACCTTCTGCATCCCCCACGGTGGCGGCGGTCCCGGCATGGGCCCGATTGGCGTCAAGGCTCACCTTGCGCCCTTCCTCCCCGGCCATCCTTTCCTCGATGGCGGCAAGGCTCCGGTCGGCCCCGTCTCGGCGGCTCCCTTTGGTTCCGCCTCCATTCTGCCCATCAGCTACATGTACATCCTCATGATGGGTGGCGAAGGGTTGCAGCGCGCCACCGAGCTCGCCATCCTGAATGCGAACTACATCGCCGCCCGCATCGGCGACGCGTTCCCGGTCCTCTACCGCAATGCCAGGGGTCGCGTGGCCCACGAGTGCATCATCGATCCCCGTCCGCTCAAGGATGCCGCGGGTGTCACGGTCGACGACATCGCCAAGCGCCTCATCGACTACGGCTTCCACGCCCCCACGATGAGCTGGCCCGTCGCCGGCACGCTCATGATCGAGCCCACCGAGTC
>CAZBTA010000266.1:0-6547 GCA_964494515.1 uncultured Bryobacter sp. | reverse complement strand
CACGCAGGCGGCTGTAGTTGGAATCTGGCGGTACCTGTGCCTCGAGCGTATCGCCGTGATCGGTGATCGTGTCGCCGACCGGCCACGAGCTGCGAACGCGAACGAGACGCTGGGGCGTGTTGCCGCGATAGAGATTGAGCCCGACGGCGCCGGCAGCGGCGCTGATGCCCGAGATCGTAACGCGATTGGTCGTCGAGCTGCCACCGATACGAACGGGGATCAAGCTCGACAGCCCGCTCTCGCGGCCCTGATCGTCGACGGTAGTGACGCCGTAGAAATAAGAGCCCGGAGGCAGCGTGCCGCCAGTAGTCTGCACCGTGTAGGCAAAGCTGACCAGCGGGACACCGCTCGCCGCGCCGACCTCGGTTTGTGGCTTGCGAAACGGGATCGTGACCACGCAGCGATCAAACCCTTCGGGGCTGACGCCAAGACTTTCGCTCGCGTCGAAGACGATCTGGCCATCGGTGATCATGGTGCCGCAAACCGCGCGCGCCGTCGTGGAGCGCCAAGCATAGATGCGCGAGCGATCGTAACGGATCTGCGCATTGTCGGAATACCAGTGATCCTGATGCAACTGGCAGATCACCTTCATCACGTCGAGACGTGGTGAGAGCTGAAACTCCATGACGCGGAACATCGTGCGCTCAAAGCCATAGCGCTCGCTGGTGACAGTGATCAGATCGCCGGGACGCACATGGAAGCCACGCACCGAAGTGCGGAACTCGAGATATACGTTGCCCTGGATCGACTTGTTGAGCCAGGTCTGGCAGATGCGCTGCGCCTGCGGGAAATTGGGCACGCCCGTGACGGGCAGCGCCTGGGCAATCTCCTGCCGGCGAAGGCGGATGTCCTCGGTATCAGCAATCGAGATGCTGTCCTGCTGAAACTCGTTGAGCGAGTCCTGGATCTCGAAGCTGACACGATTCGGAGAATCGAGACTGGGCTTGGAGTACACGCGGAAATCCGCGTCCCAATTGGACTTGAGCAGGATGCCTTTCGACTCGGTGATTCCATCGCCAAACTCATAGACGGGCCAGCCGCCATTGAGCGCCGCAGTGGCGTTCGAACCCGCCGGCAGAGCCGGCTGTTGCAGACCGATGGAAGTCTCGGGCCGCACAGCCAGCTTGCCGTCAGGCTGGAAGTAGAGGAACAGAAGAGAACCAATCCGGAGCGAACGCAGCAGCTCGCCAACGCTATAGCGACGGCGTAGCACGAGGTTCGACTCAAAGCGCTTGACCTGCCGCTCGACGCCATTGGCATCGCGCGCGGTGATCTCGACGTTGCAGAAGTTGGCCGCGTTGATGAACGAAGAAAGATCGAGCTCATCGAGCCGCCAACCCGTGCGACGAAGAATGTCGCAGAGGATCCAGGCGGGGTTGGCCGACCATTCGTAGCTCGAGAGCGCGCCTTCGGCATCGAGCACCGGGAGCTTCATGCCCTTGAGCAGAACTTCGACCTTGGGCAGCTTCTTGCCGTCGTTGATCTTGTTGGGCAGCACGAGGTTGAGGTACGCCATGCTGGCATAGGGATCACCGACGGGATTGCCGGCGGCGTCCTTAAGGTCGCCATTGAGAGCGCCTGTGCGATTGCCCTTGCTGATGAGGTTGTACCAGCCGGTGCCGGTCATGTTCTGGCCGGAGATGCCTTCAGGGATCTCGTAGCCATCGGCAACGACTTTGACAACGCCCTCAATCTCACCGAGGCCAAGCAGCACTTCGCAGCGCGTGAGATTGCCATCATTGCGAGCGAACACCACCGGCGCCTGCAACCAACCCATGCCGTAAACGGCGGGGACGACATCGTTGTATTGCGTGTCGATCTGAACGAGATTGGAGAGGCGGCCGGAGGATTCACCATGCCCGCGCACCTGGTAAGTGGGCGGAACAAATTCGATGCCACTGAAGCGCTGGGTGACGCGATTGGCGCTGTCACGGGAGAACATGCCGCGGGCTTCGCAACTGGTGCGCGTAAAGTCACACGAGGTGAACGGCGCGCCGCCGTTGAGATTGCCCACGCCATCCGCCTGATCCGGCGAATAGCCGCAGCGAAAGAGCGGCGAATAGCGGCCATCTTCACCAGAGCTCACCGCCAGCAGGCGCTGGTCAGCATTGGCCGGAAACGCCCAAGAGCACTGCTTTTGGATGCGCATGGGAGGAAAACTCGAGCGCATGGCGCTGAGGCGACTCAGCACGTTGAGACGGGCGGACTTGCCATCGAGCTCGCTTACGGTATCAAGCAGGCCGGAGAGCAGCACAGTCTTTGAAGTAACCGTGCGGCCATCGAGCACACCGGCATAGAAACGCACACGGGCGCCGAGCAGCTTGCCCGTCTGGAAGAGCTGGGCAATGGCGGCATCGTTATCAGCAAAGGTGACGCTGACCTGGCCGGTGGACTCACTGGTGACGTCAGAGGTTAGACGCCATACGCTTAACTGGTCGGGATGGATGCGGGCCTGGTAGTTGATCGTGCCATCCACACAGCGCGCCGTGGCCCAGAAACGTTGTGAGCCATCGGACAGCGTGAGCTCACACAGCAATGCGGTGGCGGGCACGACATTTTGTTCTTTCAGTTCGAGCAGGCTCATAGGTTTCTGAAGCTCTCAATTCGTAAAGTGATGGAGTGCGCACCTGGCGCATTGGTCGATTCGTCAAAGCTGCTCTGGGCCAGCCAGGCAGGCGAGAAGATGGAGCCTTCGACTCCGGTCTTCAGGTAGCCGCCGGGAGCGGCGGCAATTTCCAGTTGCGGTTCGGCAACGATGATCTGCGTGGTGGGCGGCACGATGATCGAGACGGTGCGCGTTTCAGGCGCACCCATTGAAAACAGGGCCACAGAGTGACGCGCCCACGCGCCAGCAACCGCCGGTTGCGTACGCGAGGCGGCGCCATCCGTCAGGCCAAGGCTGAAGGGGAAGCCGCCGTCCCACCGCGCCCGCACGCTAAAGCAGGTGGCGAAGGGGCCGTTGAGATTGACGGTTTGCGTCAAGGCAAGCGGCGCCGGAGTTGAGTTCGTCAGAATGAACGCGTCGGGCTGATCGGGATCCGAGAAAGAATCAACCGTCAAGCCAGGAGGCGCCAGCCAGATGCCGCTCTCGAGATTCGCAGAGTCGGCCAGAAGGTTGCCGGTGGGGTCGGGAAAGATGAACGAATCGGCGCCGTTCTGCGTGCTGAAGATGAAGTCGCGCACGCGATTGAGCTCGTCGTCGCTCAGGTTGTCGAAGCGAAGCGTCCAGTTGTAGAGCAGCCGCGCATCAATCGGCGAGGCCAGGCGCGTACCGTCAGGGAACGTCGTCGTGCGCGTGATGCGATCGATACGCAGGTTGACGGGCAGCTGGGCAATCATCCCGTTGTCGAGAGCCGGAAAGGTAAGCGGGTTACTCGGCATATTCCACCTCCACAAGAGCCGCGTAGCGATTGTCGGCATCACAGGTGAGCGTGAGCCGGTCGTTGGCCAGACGACATGTCGTAAAGACCTCTCCCGTCCAGGGATCGGTGAACTCAAACTCCCCGTTCACCGGCAGCGACTCGAAGAAGGCGCGCAGGCGCAGGGCTTCTTCCGGCAGCAGGTTTGAATACGCGAGACGCCACGTGCGCATGGGCACGGAAGTGATGCGATGCGTCTGCCGCGTGTACCCCTCAAAGAACAGCTCGAGATGTTGAGCCGGGGTGGATCGGGTGGCCGAGTATTGTGCGAGTTGGCCGCTGATGAGTTCGGGGAATTTCATGGTTATAGCTCGCCGAGACTGTCGTTGATTTCGTGATTGGAGAGCAGCGCCTGTTTAAGGGCGGCCGCAATGTCATCGCTGCGATCGACGATCGAGCGAGCGTCAAGCGCCTGGATGGAGATGTTGATCGACTGCTGCGGGGCAGGCGTGGCCTGGCTTAAGCCAAAGGCGTCGGTGCGCAAGTTCGCCGTGCCGCCGTCGGCACGCAGCGTGGCGCCAATGGCGGTCTGCGTGGCCTCGGGGAAGGTGTACCTGGTGAGCGGCACTTCTTGCTGGTCACCACCACCGCCACCGAACAGACTGAACAGGCCACGCCACAGCGGGCCGAGAAACAGGCTGGTGAGGATGTTGGTGCCGCGCGAAGAGCTCACAGGATTGACGGCGTTGAGCAAGGCACCGGCGACGTTTGACGAGCCGCTCGAGCCGGTGGCGGTTTTGTTGACCGAGTTCGAGATCTGACTGGCGAGCGACTGATTGGACGACTCGAGCTGCGAGATCATGCCCGAGAGGACCTGGCTGACCGTGGTGGCCGTGTTGCTGTTCTGTGAATCAAGATTGTTCATTTCGATTTACCCTTTCGAAGGCCTGGATGGCGGTGATCGCATCGCAATCGACAGCGGGCAGTTCAAGGAACTTGTCCGGCTGCATAAAGCGGCACCACTTTTCGAGCGCAATCCAATAGGCCGCGTTGCCGTCGATCGAGCTTTCCGGGCACTGGAAGAACACGGCACTCGTGCCGGCCCAGACGGGAAGCTCAGACGGCGAATGTTTGAGAAAGCCACAGCGGCGTGTGCTCTCGAGCCCCTTGCTTCGGCAAGAGCCGCACTCCCAGCGGGACCCGGAATTCAGGTATTGGAAGGCGGCGGCTAATTTTTTCGGCGCAACTCACTCAGGGAGATTTCTTCGCTGATGTGAGCAAGAATTTCGACGCACAGGCCGGAGGGCGCTTCGGTGAGCAGCCACTCGATGCGGTCTTCGTCGACCGGATCGAGATTCGGCGTCTCGCCAAACTTGAGAAGACACTCTTCGAGGAGATGCTGGCTGAGCTCGAGCTCGAGCTGGGCGATCTCGGTCTTCTCCTGGTGCGTTGGATCAGGGGTGGCGCTCAGAAAGCGCAACTCCTGGATCAGGTCATGGTTCTGTGCCAGGAAGCGCATCCGCCGGGCCAGAGAGATCCGGCGGATGGTGTAGCTGTAGCCTGACACGTTGCGGGAATCGTATTCCGTTTCGTAGTTGCAATGCATGGGGCTACCTCATGGCGATGAAGATTTCGTCGTTGGCCAGGCCCATGGCGATGGCGTTCTTGAACTGCCACAGCAGGCGGGTCTGCGAGTCGTTGAAATCCGGAACCGGGAACAGCACCGCCGGCATGTAGACAGCGAACAGCGAACCGTTCTGCGTGCCCATCTGCAACATCACCGGGATCGGCTCGTTGTTGACGGCCTTGGTGTAAAGCACGTGGCTGAGCGAGTCGTTGCGCTCAAACACCGTCAGGTCGAGCTTGACGTTGCGGCGACCCAGGACAAAGGCCTTCGTCTGAAAGCAGCCGAACTCGTCGGTGCGCGGCTCGATGTTGTTGTCGATAGTGATCTCGGCCTGCGTCAGTGTGCAGACGCGCGTTGCCGGCGCGCCGATGAAAACCTGGCCGAGATGGCCGGCAATCGGAGCGTTGTCGAGCGGCTCACTGCCAGTGGGGGATTCGGGGAAGACGAACTCTTCGCCGCCGATGCCGCTAATCGAGTCATACAGATTGCGCGCATAACCCCTCGCCGCGATCTCGAGAAAGTCATTGTTGATCGAAATCGAGAGCTTGTCGGCCACCGCGCCGGTGACGAAGCGCTGCACGGCCTGCTCGGGCGCCCACGTGTCGAGGATCGACATGGTTTGCGTGCTATCGCCGAGCGAGAGATTCGCGCAACCTTCAAGCGTGGCGCCGGCCGTAAGCGCGGCGGTAAAAGGAGCGTTGATCGTAAAGTCGCGCGGCCCCGTCACTGCGGCGACAAAGCGGATCTCGGTGCCAAAGCAAAGGCCCATGCCGATCGTGAGAGTCGCATCGGCGGCAAGTGTGACGGAGCTTTCCGTCGCCGAGGCCACCGTGTACAACGTGCCCAGCTGGGCGCCGCGACACATGCCGCTTTCAAGGATCGGCGCGATGGCCGGCTTCTCAGCGCCACCGGCCCAGCCGGTGCCATAGGTTTCAAGATTGAACTCGATGAGTTCACGTTGCGGCCCAATTAAGGGCGATTCCGAACGATACCCGGTCTTGTCGCGACGATAGAGCTGCTTGCGATTGCTGGTCAGCGCAAAGGCGGTGATGGGCGCCACTTTGGCATCCGCCATGCTGTTGAGTTCCGGAGAATCGTTTTCGGACTTGATGTAGATCCGGTTCGATAACGAAGAGATGTATTCGAGTGCCATGACTAGTCCTGCCAAAGATTGATTTCGAATTTGACGGTGGCGCTTTGTACGTAATTCAGCCCACCCTTGGATACGGGAGCGATCTCGATGGCAAAGCCACCGGCAAAGTAAACACCGCTGCTCCAGAGGCCCTGGTTGCGGTTCAGCACATCGCTCAGCGCATCGAGATAGATGCCCGTCAAAGAGCGCAGCTTGTCTGCCCGTTCGTGAGTCAGTGACAACTCAAGCTCCATCGTGGCCGTGGCGGCGTAGCCGGCGAGCTTCTCTTTCTGACCACGCGCGAGCTTGATGAGGGCGACCGAGATTTTCGGGTCGCGATTGGGCGGGATGCGCTCAACCATCTTGGCGGCCCAGTAATCAGCGTCGATGCGGAATGACGCTTCACTGCCCAGTTGGCCGAGTTCGGCC
>CAZBTA010000265.1:0-6591 GCA_964494515.1 uncultured Bryobacter sp. | reverse complement strand
AGCCGGGCTACACGTCGTTCAACCGCTACTTCTTCTCGCAGCAGGACAAGCTCGGCGCGGTGATCGATGAGCGCTACAACGGTGGCGGCTCGGCGGCGGATTACATCATCAACGTGCTCGAGCGCGACTTCGATGGGTACTTCAACAACGCGGCCGGAGAGCGGTATCCGTTCACGTCGCCGTCGGCCGGCATCTGGGGGCCGAAGGTGATGGTGATCAATGAAATGGCGGGTTCGGGTGGTGACCTGATGCCTTACATGTTCCGGCGGCGCAAGATCGGCCCGCTGGTGGGCAAGCGCACGTGGGGCGGGCTGGTGCACACGGCGGATACGCCGCCGCTGGTGGATGGCGGGGTGATGATCGCGCCGCGGGGCGGGTTCTTTGACCGGGCCGGCAAGTGGGCGGTGGAGAACGAAGGCATCGCGCCGGACCTTGATGTCGAGAACTGGCCGAAGGACGTGATCGCCGGTCGTGACCCGCAGCTTGAAGCCGCCGTGAAGGAAGCGCTGCGGCTGCTCGAGGCCAAGCCGGTGGACCGGCTGACGAAGGAGCCCGCGCCGCCCACGACCGGAGCGCGCAAGACGCCGCTCAACCCCGAGAACTAGAGGCCGAGCTTGTCGCGCAGCTCTTTGGCCCGATCGCGCGAGACGACCAGTTCGGTCTTCTGCGGGGTCTTGAGCTTGAGCACGAGCTTGCCGCCGAAGTAGTTGTAGAGCTCGGCTACCCAGGCGAGGTTGACCAGCGTGGAGCGATGGATGCGGCAGAACCGTTCGGGGTCGAGCCGCTCTTCAAGCTCGGTGATCGTCTGATCGATGACGTGGTTGCGGCTCTCGGTGGCGGCATAGGTGAGCTTGTCGTCGGCGAAGAAGTGGGTGATGCGGCCGAGGTCGATGAACTCGATCTTGTCGCCGGTCTTGGAGCTGACGCGCTCGGGGTATTTGGGCGTGATGCGCGAGGCGATCTGGGTGAGCAACTGGCCGAAATCCTGCGTCTTGAGCCGCTCGACCTTGGCGATGGCCTGGCGGAGCTTTTCGAGCTCGACGGGCTTGAGCAGGTAGGCGACGCTGTTGGTCTCAAAGGCCTGCAGGGCGTACTGGTCGTAGGCGGTGGTGAAGATGACGAGGGGCTGGTGGCTCAGCTTTTGCAGCACGGCGAAGCCATCGAGCTCGGGCATCTGGATGTCGAGAAAGAGAAGGTCGGGGGCAAGCGAGTTGATCTCGTCGATGGCCTCGACGGGGTCGCTCGAGGAGCCGATGATGTGGACAAGCGGAGCGGCCATGCGGCGTAGGCGGTCGATGGCGAGGGGCTCGTCGTCGAGCAGGTAGGCTTTCAACATGGGATGCGGAACCCGACTTCCATGCCGGTGTCGAGCCTGTTCATGCGCAGGCGGGCACGGTCGCCGAACAGGACTTCGAGGCGGGCCTTAAGGGAATCGAGCCCGTGGCCAGCGGGCAGAGAATGGGGGCTGAAGCCGGGGCCAGTATCTTCGACTTCGACCTCAACAGCGTGGCCATCACTTGAGACGCGGATGAGGATGTCGGCGCCGGCGCGCTGCGCCCCGACGGCGTACTTGACGCTGTTCTCGACCAGGGTCTGGATGGAAAGAGCCGGCACCTTGAGCTGGCCGAGTGACGGCGGGCAGTCGATCGAATAGCGCAAACGGGTTTGAAATCGGGTTCGTTCGATCTCGAGATAGTCGCGGGTGATCTTGAGCTCGTCTTCCAGGGTGACGAGGCTGCCGTTGCGGTCGAGGGAGAAGCGCAGCAGGGCGGCGAGGCGTTCGATTGTCTCTTCGGCCTGATCGGGGTTGGTGCGGACGAGGCTCGAGATCGAGTTGAGCGTGTTGAACAGGAAGTGGGGATGGATGCGCGACTCGAGACTGCGCAGGCGGGCATCGGTGATGGCGAGCTCTTTGGTGCGCAGCTCGAGGGTGGAGGCATGCAGGCGGGCGCGCGCGTTCTCCACGATGTAGCTGATGGCGCCGATCAACCAGGTGAAGACAAGGCAGCTGACCATCGACTCGTAGTAGCCCATGCGGATGGGGATCAGCCGGAAGATGGCGAAGGCGGCGGTGCCACCGGTGAGGCTGATGGCGCTGAGCAGCAGGAACAACTGCACCCAGCGCAGGAAGGTGTTGCGATGGAAGCGGGGCGCGAGCCGCGGCAGCAGATACCAGGACAGACCACCGATGAACAGCGAGTAAGTGGTGGAGACGATCATGACCCAAACAAGGCGCTCGATCGTGACCCTCGAGGAGAAAGCAAACACGGCGACCCCGCTGACCACGGAGATCGCCATGCTGATGATGAGGAGCTTGAGTGCTTCTTTCATGAATTACTTGCCGGTGTGGCAGCCGAGGCACATGCTCTCACCGGGAGGCAGAGGCTGACGGGTCTCAAACCACTTGGCGGAGCGCTTGGCATAAGCGGTGTTGGGCAGCTTTTCGGCCAGCAGCTTGAAGTAGAAATCGGCCTTGTCGGTGTTGCCGATGCGGCTGTAGGTGTCCGCAAGGCCGAACAGCAATTCGCCCTTGGGGTGGGTGCCGAGCTGGTCGAGTTGCTTCTCCTGCATCTGATACACAGTAGTGTAATCATCGAGCACGGCGTCGTACATGCTCTTGGACATCTGCGGGGGCATGAACTTGGCGGCACTGGCAAGAACGGCGGCGCGGGGTACGCGGACGCCGATGTTCTTGGGCTCGAGCTCGACGGCGCGCTGCATCTCGGCCATGCCTTTGCCGAACTGGGCCATGTCGCGCGTCTTGCCGGAGAGATAGAAGAGACCAGCGCCATGCCAGACGAGCGCTTCGGCGTGGTTGGGGTTCTCCTTAAGCGTCTCTTCGGTCTTCTTCATGCCGCGCTCAAGGGCGGCGGCGTCCCCGGAAAAGCCAGCGAAGAAATCCTGGCGCACGAGGTGGTCGAACCGTTCGGCGCTATAGAGCATCAGGGCAGTGGTAACTGTGATCAGGGCGTATTGGATCTTCATGACTCGATTCTGCCCGGGGTGCGCGAAGGCTTCACGGCCTTTCGGATGAAAGGCCGGAAAAACCGGATGAACCGTATAGAATCGAGGATTGTCGCAATTCGCCAAATCCTGGACCCCGGCACTCGCAATGATGCTGGTATCCACGATCAGCTATGTGGACCGTAACGCGATCGCCGTACTGATCCCCACGATACAGAAAGAAACCGGCCTGACGGCGGCGCAATATGGCTGGATTGTGGCTGCATTTTCATACGCTTACATGCTGGGCAACCCGCTGTGGGGCATGCTGCTCGACAAGCTGGGGGTGAAGGTGGGGATGACGATTGCGGTGGTGGGGTGGAGCGTGGCGAGCGCGTTTCACGCGATGGCGGGCGGGGCGATGAGCTTTGCGCTATTGCGGACGGGCCTGGGGTTCTGCGAGGGGGCGACTTTCCCCGGCGCGCTGCGCACGGTGATGCAGACGCTGGGGCCGGCGCAACGCTCGCGCGGGATTGCGCTGAGCTATTCGGGCGGGTCGCTGGGGGCGATCCTGACGCCGTTTATTGTGACGCCGATTGCGCTCGCGTATGGGTGGCGGATGGCGTTCTGGTTTACGGGGATTGCGGGGGCAGTGTGGCTCGCCTGGTGGTGGCTGTTGTGCCGGCGGGAAGATCTCGCGGCACGGCCGGTGGTGGAAGAGCGCGCGTTTGTGTGGCGTGACCGGCGGGTGTTTGCGTTTATTGCGGTGTATTCGATGGGCGCGGTGCCGCTGGGGCTGATTCTCTATATGGCGGGCTTGTATCTGACGAAGGTGTTTGCGCTGACGCAGGCGGAACTGGGCAAGGTGTTGTGGATCCCGCCGCTCGGGTGGGAATGCGGGTATTTCTTCTGGGGCTGGTGGATTGATCGCCAGATCAAGGCGGGCAAAAGCGCGGATGCGGTGTGTCTGCGGGCGTTTACGCTGGGGGCGGTGTTTACGGTGCCGTTTGCGTTTGCGCCGCTGGTGGACTATTTGCCGCTGTTCATGCTCGAACTCTTTTTTGCGATGTTTACGGCGGGGAGCTTTATCGTGGGGGCGATCGCGTATGCGACGAATGCGTTTGGCAACGGGCGCGCGGGGCTGATCGCCGGGCTGGGGGCGGGTAGTTTTTCGGCGCTGACGGCGCTGCTGGCGCCGGTGTTTGGCTCGCTGATCGACCGGCAGTTGTATGCGTGGCCGTTCTGGGTGGCGAGCGTTTTCCCGATCGCGGGGTACGGGTTGTGGCGGGTGACTAGAGGCGCACCATAATCTTCTTGTGGTGGAGCCACCAGACGACGCTGAAGCAGAGGGCGACGTTGAGCAGGGCGTAGGCGAGCGAGGCGTTGTAGGGCGAGAGCACGCCGGTGAGCGCGGTGAAGACCTGTTTGCCAGCGCCAGTCAGGCCCATGATGCGACCGACCATGCCGGAGAGCACGAAGGAGACGATGGCGTTGGTGCCATAGATCTCGAAGAACTTTGTGCCGGGACGCTGACCATACTGCTGGACGAGCCAGTAGCCGAGGGAAGCGAGGCCCGCCATGAGGACGACGTAGCTGGGTGTCCAAAGCGCTTTGTTGATCGGGATGACGTAGCCGAGCAGGAGCCCGGCGGGGATCATGATGAGGCCGGTGCGGAGATAGTTGGTGGTGAGGATGCCGCACAGGACGGTGACGATGGCGGGGATGGTGGAGAGGACGCCTTCGGGGTCCCAGACTTTGGTGGTGCGCCACATGTGGCCGGAGAGGGTGAGGCCGTCGATGTAGCGGGCGGCGTTGGAATCCATCGACCAGCGATCGGCGGTGGCGCCGGGGAAGGGGAGGAACCACATGAGGCCGAGATAGACGCCGATGAGGCTGAGAGCGGCGACGATCTGGCCGCGGCGCGAGGTGTAGAGGTAGATGACAGTGGCGAAGAAATAGCAAATGCCGATGCGCTGGAGAACGCCGGGGATGCGGACGGTGGCGAAGTCAAAATTGGGGACGAGGTTGAGCAGCAGGCCGAGGCCGAAGATGGTGGCGGCGCGGCGGGCGGTATGGAGGACAAGTTTGCCTTTGTCGGCCCCCGCGGCTTTGCGGCGGGCGAAGGAGAGCGTCATGGCCACGCCGGAAATCCATAGAAAGAAAGGGAAAACCATGTCGGTGGGCGTCCAGCCGTGCCATTTGGCGTGCTCGAGGGGCGGGTAGACGTAATCCCAGGACCCCGGATTATTGACCAGAATCATGGTGGCAATGGTGATGCCCCGGAAGATATCGAGGGAAGTTACGCGCTGCATATTAAGGTTTTAATCAAGAACCGCCGATTAGAGTCATTATGGTCGAACGCCGTCGCAAGGGGATAGTGCGCAAGCCTGACTCGACGACCGTCGTACTGACGACGGAGCCAGGCAGCCGATTTGCCGCCAAGGTTGAAGCGGTGTTGGTGGACCGGAGCGAAGTGGGCATGTGCGTCGAGGTGGACAAGGCGCTGCCGCTGGGGATGGCGATCCAGGTGGAGATTCCGGGGGCGAACGGGGACACGGAGATCTGGAACGGTGTTGTTTGCTGGATGACCTCGCACGGGCGCAAGGGCTACCGGGCTGGAATTGAAGCCGAGCAGACGGGTGGGCACAAGGCGGCGGAGGCTGGGGAGGAGGATTTCTACGAAGTCCTGCAGGTGAATCCGAAGGCGGACTTTGAGACCATCCACCGCATTTACCGCATGCTCGCGCAGCGATTTCACCCTGATAATACCGAGACTGGCGATGAAGTGAAGTTCCAGAAGTTGCTTGAGGCGTATCAGACGCTGAGTGATCTGGAAAAGCGCGCGGCCTATGACGTGAAGGTGGCGGCCAAGAAACAGCAGACGTGGGAAGTGTTCCGCAACACGAAGGAAGCGGACGGGACGCACGCAGAGCGGCGCAAGCGCACGATGACGCTGGCGGTGATGTATCGCAAGCGGTTGCGCAAGCCGGACAATCCGTATGTGCAATTGCGCGAGGTAGAAGACGTGTTGGGGATTGAGAAGGAGCACCTTGAATTCGCGCTGTGGTACCTGCGCGAGAAGGGCTACATCACTCGTACGGACAATGGGCGATTCTGTATTTCGGCGCTGGGTGTGGAGGCTTACGAGGAGATCGAAGCCGGTGGCGCGGATACGACGCCGCAGAAGTTCATCGAGGGCGAGCGGCTGCAGCGGCCGGCTTAAGGGGCTGAATCCAACTGGTAAGGCAGGCTTTGCCAGGAATGCTTGCTGTAGATTGGGATTCAGGAGTAACTTTCACCACGAACATTTCAATTGATCTCCCTGCGGAGATTCAACAGCGCCTCAAAGTGAAGGCCGCCGAGCGTGGCATCCCGCTCGCTGAGCTTTTGCTCGAGATTCTGACACGCGAGGCAGGCGCACCAATTCAACCTTCCGGCGAGACAGGCAAATGTCTGATGGACATAGGCGCAAGCGTGCGCGGGTTGTTCACCGATGAGGAAATCGACAGGATGTTCGCCCGCAATCGTTCATGAGGGCGTCACGCTGGGTCTACTGCTCAAAACTGACAAGACATGCGAACGGCTTCGCGCAAGCGCCAGTAGTAGGCGTTGCGGTCGATCTCGATGACGCCGAACTGGCTCAGGTGT
>CAZBTA010000264.1:0-6604 GCA_964494515.1 uncultured Bryobacter sp. | reverse complement strand
AGGTTGGCTTAAGTTTTATATTCAACTGGACGGCGGTCCTCAGCCCCACCAAACCCAGCGGTTTTCTGGGCACCCGCGGTGTCCCTGCCGCCCACGGCGGCTTCGAGACCTTCGCCGAGTATCTTGCCCGCTACTTGGTGGGAAAAGGGTGGCGGGTCATCGTCTATTGTCAGGAGGACGGCGAAGGCCCGGTATTCGAGGATCGATGGGAGGGGATTGAGAGAATCCGGATTCCGGTTGCAGCGGAAGGTCCAAAAGGCACGATTGTTTTCGACTGGAAGGCGACAGCTCACGCAGCAGGCTTTTCTGATCTCTGTTTGACGCTCGGCTATAACACTGCAGTGTTTTGCGCGTTGCTGAGATTGAAGGGCATTCGGAACGTCATCAACATGGACGGCATCGAGTGGCGTCGTCAGAAATGGGGAACGGCAGCCAAACTGTGGTTCTGGGCGAATGACTGGGCAGGATGCTGGCTGGGCAACCATCTCGTCGCCGACAATCCGGGCATATTCGATCACCTGGCGACTCGAGTAAGCAAGCGCAAGATCACAACGATACCCTACGGTGCGGACAGGCTTTCCGCGATGCCCGACACTCCGGTGCTGGAACGTGGACTTGCGCCTGGCAACTACTGGACCCTCATTGCCCGCGCAGAGCCCGAGAACTCAATCCTCGAGATCGTGCGCGCATTCTCTCGCCGTCGCCGCGGCGTCAAGCTCGCGATCCTCGGCCGGTACGAACCCGCGCACAATGCCTACCACCGGGCGGTTCAGCAGGCGGCTTCCGACGAGGTGATGTTCCTTGGTGCGATATACGACCCTGCGGTGGTCAAGTCGCTGCGGTTCCATGCAACGGGCTACCTCCATGGTCATCAGGTCGGAGGCACAAATCCGTCATTGGTCGAAGCAATGGGCGCGGGCAACGCGATCATTGCCCACGACAACAAGTTCAACAGGTGGGTCGTCGGCCCTCATGCCCGATTCTTCAGCGACGAAGAGAGCTGTGCTGTTGCCATCGACGAGGTGTTCGACGATCAAGCAGCGCTCGGCGCCATGCGAGCGAAGATCGTCGAGCGCTATGACGAGGCGCTGACGTGGCAGAAGGTTCTTGAGCAGTACGAGCGGCTGCTGCTCGACTGGCTGCGATAGACCGCTCAGCGACTGACCTGGATTGACTGTTCAAGCGCGTTGCTCACACGCGAACTCACAGATGTTTCCAACTGTAATCAATCGTTAAGCATGTGCGTCACGTGGCCGTAGTCAGATTCAGTGCTGACATCGGCCTGAGTTAGCGGAAGCGGATCAGACGGCTGGTGGACGGTACATCGCGGGTGCGGGAAATCGCACCTGGTCGAGTTTCTTGTTTGGGCCGTAGCCGTGCAGATCTTTCGAGCGTTCCTGTTTTTCCTGGCGTGCCTCATCACGCTTCCGGCAAGTGCCGCGCTGACCACAATCTCCCTCATTGATCACACGACCGCTGCGGCGATCGGCGGTGTGGATGTTGTCGCCAAGGAGCTACTGGCAGATGGATCGGAGAGCACCGTTGCATCACGCAGAACGGATGCCTCCGGTTTCGTCATGTTTGATCTCGAAGGTCTCGATGCCGGACGGCGTTACATCCTTAGAGCACAGCCTTATGGCGTTTGGGTAAGCAGCGAGGTCGTCTCATCCGAAGGTTCATTTGCCTTCCGTGTCGGGAAGCTGAAGGTGAAGGTTGTGGATGGTTCGACGGGCGGCGCTTACGCGGAACGCGAGGTGACGCTGCTGGAGAGATTGTCGGACGGTACGCTGCAATGGAGAAGTGTGCACCGCACGGACGCGGAAGGTTTCGTGCGGCTCGATCCCGCGGGGCTGGGTGGTCGCTCGTATGTGATACGTGCCGCGAGTCTGGTCGATGGCCGGTTGAAGGATAGCCGGGTGTTTGCGCAGGCGGGTGCCTATGAGTTTCGTGTCGGCGGCAATCTGGTGACGCTGGGGTTGATCGATCATGTGAGCAATGCGTACCTGCCGGGCGTGGATGTGAGCGTGAAGGAAGTGCTGTCCGACGGCAGCGAGACGCCGGTGATCACGCGAGCCACGGATGGCGCGGGGCACGTCAAGATCGATCTGGACGGGCTGGACACGGGACGTCGCTACATATTCAAGGCTCAACCGTTCGGTACCTGGGTGAGCAGTGACGTGGTTACGCAACCGGGCGGCTTCGGATTCCGGGTGGGCAAGCTGCAGGTGAAGGTGCTGGACGGCAACACGCTGGCGCCATACGCGGCGCGTGAAGTGACCTTGCTGGAGAAGCTGGCGAACGGCACGTTGCAGTGGGTCGGGACGTACCGGACGGACGCATCGGGCGTCGTGAAACTGGATCCGCCGAAACTCGGGACCTCGGGCTATGTGCTGCGAGCGGCGAGCAACGTTGACGGGCGTCTGAAGGACAGCGCGGTGTTTGATCGTGCAGGTGCGTACGACTTTCTGGTGGGTGGAAAGGCGCTGACGGTCGGCCTGATCGATCACGTAAGCAACGAGCGTCTTGCGGGTGTCACGGTAAGCGTCAAGGAGATTCTGGCTGACGGCAGCGAGGCGGCCGTGCTGTCCAAGGAGACGGCAGCCAATGGCACGCTGGCGCTCGATCTCGATGGACTGGGGAGTGGCCGTCGCTATGTGTTCCGCGCTCAACCCTACGGGACGTGGGTGAGCAGCGATGTGGTCAGCCAGCCCGGTTGGCATGCCTTCCGTGTCGGGAAGCTGAAGGTGAAGGTTGTGGATGGTTCGACGGGCGGCGCTTACGCGGAACGCGAGGTGACGCTGCTGGAGAGATTGTCGGACGGTACGCTGCAATGGAGAAGTGTGCACCGCACGGACGCGGAAGGTTTCGTGCGGCTCGATCCCGCGGGGCTGGGTGGTCGCTCGTATGTGATACGTGCCGCGAGTCTGGTCGATGGCCGGTTGAAGGATAGCCGGGTGTTTGCGCAGGCGGGTGCCTATGAGTTTCGTGTCGGCGGCAATCTGGTGACGCTGGGGTTGATCGATCATGTGAGCAATGCGTACCTGCCGGGCGTGGATGTGAGCGTGAAGGAAGTGCTGTCCGACGGCAGCGAGACGCCGGTGATCACGCGAGCCACGGATGGCGCGGGGCACGTCAAGATCGATCTGGACGGGCTGGACACGGGACGTCGCTACATATTCAAGGCTCAACCGTTCGGTACCTGGGTGAGCAGTGACGTGGTTACGCAACCGGGCGGCTTCGGATTCCGGGTGGGCAAGCTGCAGGTGAAGGTGCTGGACGGCAACACGCTGGCGCCATACGCGGCGCGTGAAGTGACCTTGCTGGAGAAGCTGGCGAACGGCACGTTGCAGTGGGTCGGGACGTACCGGACGGACGCATCGGGCGTCGTGAAACTGGATCCGCCGAAACTCGGGACCTCGGGCTATGTGCTGCGAGCGGCGAGCAACGTTGACGGGCGTCTGAAGGACAGCGCGGTGTTTGATCGTGCAGGTGCGTACGACTTTCTGGTGGGTGGAAAGGCGCTGACGGTCGGCCTGATCGATCACGTAAGCAACGAGCGTCTTGCGGGTGTCACGGTAAGCGTCAAGGAGATTCTGGCTGACGGCAGCGAGGCGGCCGTGCTGTCCAAGGAGACGGCAGCCAATGGCACGCTGGCGCTCGATCTCGATGGACTGGGGAGTGGCCGTCGCTATGTGTTCCGCGCTCAACCCTACGGGACGTGGGTGAGCAGCGATGTGGTCAGCCAGCCCGGTTGGCATGCTTTCCGAGTTGGAACGTCACCCGTCCGGGTGAGCGATGCTGCGACGGGTGCCGCACTCGCCGGCGTGCGGGTTGCAGCATACAGGCAGCAGCCAGACGGGGCGCTGGTCTGGACGATGCAGGCGACGACGGATCAGAGCGGCATGGTGCGCTTTGATCTCGAGGGGCTGACCCGCGGCGCGCGCTACATCCTCATCGCCATGAGCCCGTTTGGCGACGGCCAGAACTACTTCAGCTCGCCGATCTTGGCGCGCGGCCCTCAGTCGTTTGTTATCGATCGCGACGTCGCGAATGCACCGGATCAGACGCCACCGTCGGTAACCATACTTGAACCTTCCGTTGATTCGAAGGTGTCGAGCGGTGGTTTCTCGATGCGCGGAAAGGCCTGGGACGACGAGACCGTGACGTCCGTCACCGCCCGGCTAACGCTGCCTTCCGGGCGGGTCGTCGACCGGACTGCTTCATACAACGAGGCGAAGAGTACGTGGGTCTTGCATACCGGCAGCTTCGTTGATGAGTCTGCCGGCACCGTAAAGGTGACCATCAGCGCGAGCGATGCAGGACAGAACGTATCCACCGCCGACATCGAGGTCGCGCTCATTCGAGATGTCACTGCGCCAAAAATCGTCGTGTCTTCGCATTTCGATGGGGCCGCAGTGCCAACTGGCGGATTCATGGTTCAGGGCGTTATTGAGGACGACTCAATCGGCAGTTCTCTGAGCGCGACGATCAGCGGTGGAGGGTTTGCCGGGACCCAACAGCGATCGGTCGAGGTTCATCAACAGAGTGGCAGATGGTCCGTGGTTCTTGCACCTGCGGAAACCTTCAGCGCCAGCCTCACCGTCGTACTGAGCGCTCAGGACGGCGCAGGCAATTCGGCGAGTCGCACCCTGACCTTGGTTCCCGACGATACCTTTGCGCGTGATTGGCACGTGCTCATGCGTACGTCGTTCGGGCCTTCGCAGGATGCCTATCGCGCCATCCGCGAGATCGGACTCTCGGCCTTCATCCAGCAGCAGCTCTCCGCCGCGCCGGATGGCGATGTCACTGGCCAAGGTGCTGGCACGACAACCAACTTCGCTACGCCGATGCTTCAGAGGGCTGCGTATTCGTCCCGGCAACTGGCTGAGGTGATGGCATGGTTCTGGGACAACCATTTCAACACCTACTATTACGCTCACTCAAACAGCGATTTCGAACGCGTGGAGAACGAGGCTTTCCGCGCAAACGCGCTGGGCAACTTCCGTACGCTGCTGGGCATCAGTTCAAGAAGTCCGGCCATGCTCTACACGCTGGACGGAAGGCTGAGCGTGAAGGGCGATCCCAACGAGAACTATGCGCGCGAACTGCTCGAACTTCACACACTGGGAGTCAGCGGTGGCTACTCGCAACGCGATGTGGATGAGGCCGCCAGGGTCTTTACCGGCTGGACGGTGAAGGACGGGATGTTCTGGTTCGACGCGACCAAGCACGACGTCGGCGCGAAATCGGTTTTTGGTTTGAACGTTCCCGCGGGTGGTGACCTGTCTGATGGCGAGGCGTTGCTCGATCATCTTGCTGTCAGTTCCGCAACTGCACGAAACCTGTGCAGGAAGCTGGTGGTTCTTTTCGTGACGGACACGCCATCCAGCGCATCGATTGACCGATGCGCGCAAGCTTTCCTTGCGAACGCGGCGTCGCCGGACCAGATCGCCCAGGTCGTCTGGTCAATTCTCAGTTCTCCGGAGTTCGTCTCCCCTTCCGTCAGGGGGGCAAAGGTGAAGACACCATTGGAATTCGTGGTGGGCGCGGTGAGGCAACTCAGCGGCACCGGCGCTGGCGACGATCTCGCGAACGAGGTGCTTCGTCAAGGAATGGGCATCTATATGAATCCGGTTCCGACCGGGTACAGCGACAGCGGCAGCAAATGGCTCAGCACCAGCATGCTGCACTCCAGGGTGCGATTCATCGACCGGCTATTGAACTACATGCCGTCGGCGAACCAGACGCAGTTCTCGCTCGCGCAGGACCTTGCCGACGATGGCGTTCTGACATCTGAGGGTGTGGTTGGACGATTGCTGGAGCGCCTGTATGGCCCTTCCTTCAGGGCAAATCAGGTGCAACTCGCGCTCGACGTTCTGACGGAGAACGGCACCTACCCCTTCAGTCCGGGGGCTTCGGACTCCGAAACACGCGTGCGCCGACTTGCAAAGGCCTTGGCGAGTCTTCCTGCATATCATTTCCAATGATCTGGGCTCGTTTCCGGCAGTTCGTCTTACACGTCCGTATTGATTGAGGAATTGAGATGCTCAGAAGAGACTTTCTCAAAGGCATGATTTCCGCCCCCCTTGCCATGAGTTCTTGGGCGACGGCCGTTCAGGCGGCCACGACGAACGACAAGGTTCTCGTTCTCGTATTCATGCGAGGGGGCTGGGATGGCTTGAACATCGTTGTTCCTCACGCGGACGACACCTATCACAGGCTGCGTCCGAATATCGCGATCCGGCCCCCGTCGGCCGGAAACACGGCCTCGGCACTCGATCTCGATGGCTTTTTTGGGCTGCATCCCTCACTCGCGGCCTTGCATCGAATGTACGGGGAGGGGCGCGTTGCCCTGATGCCTGCGGTGCACTATGCCGGGGCGAGCCGCTCGCATTTTCATGGTCAGGATGTGATTGAGGCCGGGTCTCCTACCAATCAGGAGTCGGGATGGCTGGCTCGCTATCTGATCCAGGAGGGAGGCAATCCTCTTCCTCGCGTGCTGAGCCTCACCGATCAGGTGCCCCTCAGTCTGCTTGGGTTGCCTACCCCTGCGTCTGCATTCTCCGATCACGGATCCTTGGATCTCGCGAGCAGCGCGAGTGAT
>CAZBTA010000263.1:4658-6619 GCA_964494515.1 uncultured Bryobacter sp. | reverse complement strand
CCGCCGACTATTGCGACAAGCTGAAGAAGCCTCGAAACATCGCCGAGCTGACCAAGGAGCGCCTCCGGCGCGCTGGGCAGACAATCAAGCGAGAGAACCCTCTCTTCGCGGGAGACTTAGGATTCCGAGTGTTCAAGCTCGATACGTCAAACATCGCGCCTTGGGACTCTGTAACCACCTACCTCGAAGAGAGCCTTCTGACGGCAGTGTCAAATCTCAAAAGCGATCGAGGCGAAGCAGATATCCTCGCTGAGCTGCTCTTGAAGTTGGGGCTTGATCTGTGCGTACCAATTGAGGTGCGCGAGATATCAGGAAAGACTGTTCATAGTGTGGGAGCAGGTGCCCTCATTGTCTGCCTATCTCCCCAGATTGACCGCTCGGAGGTTGAATCCCTGGCCCTCGGAATCGTTGAGTGGCACAAGGAGCTCGACCCGGCGGGTGAGTCCTCCATGGTATTCCTGGACAGTGCCTTTGCCGACGACGTTTCGAAGACAAATATGACCGCCATCCTCGGTCAGTATGGTCTTCTCAAGGTTCGGAGCCTTTGATTCTGCGATGAAGCTCAGATTCTCCGACCCGTACACCGAGGACCAGGTCTCCTATCAGAAGGAGGCCATTGAAGCCGTTTGCGACCTCTTCACGGGGCAGGAAATCAACCAGACGGAGTTCACGGTGCTTCGAGATCCAACCGACCCCCAAGGACGGCTCGCGTATGCCGAGAACGACTTGGGCATCGGAAACCGGCTGACCTTGCTCGACGACGAGCTCCAATCGAACCTCAATGCCGTTCAGATTCAGAATGGCCTGTCGCCATCGAGCACGCTCGCTTCCGGTGACTTCACCGTGGAGATGGAGACGGGCACAGGGAAGACCTACGTCTATCTTCGAACCATCTTCGAGCTGAATCGGCGCTACGGGTTCACGAAGTTCGTGATTGTCGTGCCAAGCGTCGCGATCAAGGAGGGCGTCTACAAGACCCTCGAAATCACGGAGGAGCACTTCCGATCTCTCTACGCTGGAGTCCCTTTCTCCAAGGGCAACAACTACTTCCTTTACGATTCAAGCAAGCTTGGCCAGGTTCGCAACTTCGCGACCAGCTCCCAGCTCCAGGTCATGGTGGTCACCGTCGGTGCTATCAACAAGAAGGACGTCAATAACCTATATGGCAAGGGGGCGAATGAGCAGACGGGCGGAGAACCGCCGATCAATCTCATCCGAGCGACGAGACCCGTGATCATCGTCGACGAGCCCCAAAGCGTCGATGGCGGACTGGAAGGCCGGGGCAAAGAAGCTCTCGCGGCCATGAACCCTCTCTGCACGCTGAGATACTCCGCAACTCACGCGGAGAAGCACCACATGGTCTACAAACTGGACGCGGTGGATGCCTACGAGCGGAAGCTCGTTAAGCAAATCGAGGTCGCCTCCGCAACGATTCAGGAGGCCCACAACAAGCCCTATGTAAGATTCGTTGAGCCCGTCATCAAGGGCAAGAGAGTCGTCGGAGCGAAGATCGAGATCGATGTGGCCGAGGGAGCTGGTGTCCGGCGACGGGAGCGCACTGTCGAGCCGAACACTTGGCTCAACTTCGAGACCGGCCGTGATATCTACACCGACATCGGCATTGGAGAAGTCGGGGCCGCCAAGGGTGCGGAATTCCTGGAGCTGCGCGTTCCGGGAGATTCGATCTACCTCAAGAAGGGTGAGGCCTACGGTGATGTGGACGCAACGGCTGTCCAGAGGGAGATGATCCGCCGGACCATCAAAGAGCACCTCGACAAAGAGAAGCGGCTCCGCCCCCTGGGAATCAAAGTGCTCTCGCTGTTCTTCATCGACTCGGTCGAGAAATATCGTCGTTACAACGCCGATGGTCAGGCCGAGAAAGGCGAGTACGCGCGGGTCTTTGAAGAGGAGTACAAGCGGTTCGCCAAGCATCCCGACTACAAAACCCTCTTTGAAGAGGT